>CAKURW010000009.1 GCA_934675795.1 uncultured Collinsella sp. | reverse complement strand
GCAAAAATGTCGGTGAACGGTAGGTTTTGGGTGGTGAGCGTATGGTGGGGGAGGCGTTGGATATACTTGAAGGCGTTTCATTTGAATGCGCAGGGTGCCACCAATGGCATCGCTGACATAGAAAGATCAATCTATGGCCGCTGTTAAAATATCGGTATCCGTCAAAGACGTAGCGCGCCTCGCGGGCGTCTCGGAGCAGACGGTCTCGCGCACCGTGCACGATTCGCCCAGCGTGCGCCCCGAGACCAAGGAACGCGTGCGTGCCGCCATGCGCGAGCTGGGGTATCGCCCCAATTTTGCCGGTCGATCGCTGCGCCGTGGCAGGTTTAAGACCGTCGGCGTCGCCATGTTCAACATTACCGGTACCGGCAACCTCGACCGTATGGAGGGCTTTGCCGCCGCGGCCGACAAACATGGCTATGCCATCACCCTCACTAAAGTAGACGGGCATCCGTATACCCTCGAGAGCGCATCGTCACGCATGAGCGCGCTGCCGGTAGACGGTATGGTCGTGATCATGAACCGCATGCCGGCAGACTTTGGCACTTTTGAGCCGCTGCCCGGTATGCAGACGGTGCTCGTTACCATGCTGGAGCACCCGCTCTGTTCAACGGTCGATAACGACCAGTTCGATTGCTCGCGTCAAGTTGTCGAGTACTTGCTGGGGCGGGGGCACAAGACTGTGCACTTTATCTCATGCCCCGAGCGCTCGCTTTCGGGCATGCGGCGCGAGGAAGGCTGGCGCGAGACATTGCGCGCGCATGGCATTGAGCCCCCGCAGCTCGTGCGCGGCGACTGGACGGCACAGAGCGGATATGCCGCAGGCCAGGCTCTGGCGGATGATCCGACCTGTACTGCCATCTATGCCTCCAACGACGCTATGGCCTACGGCTGCATTCGCGGGCTCGAGTCGCGCGGAAAGCGCGTGCCCGAGGACGTGAGCGTGGTGGGCGTTGACGACAGCCTGGGCGAGATCGTGCCCGATCGTCGTCTGACCACGGTGCGCTTTAACAACAAGCGCGTCGGCATGTGGGCGGTCGACAAGATTGCCGGCGCTGATGGGGGTGCGTCTGGCGTGGAGCACATGCTGATCCCCGGTGTGCTCGTCGAGGGCGATACGGTGCGCGATTTGTGTTAGGGTGCGGTCCTGTTTGGGTTGCCGATAATTGTGTTTGATATTGTTCAGATTGGTTTAAAAACCGTTCACGGGCGAAAAGTGACCGTTCATAGCTCGAAATTACGTTTTGAGCTGTTCTTTTTTGTTTGAATGTTATTGTTTCTGTCATACACAACGCAGCGCGTATGCCCGGACGCGATGCTCTCCATTGGTTCATATGTGAAAGGAACGCAATATGGCAACCAAAGAAGAAATCTCGATGGTTGGATTCGAGATCGTCGCATACGCAGGTGACGCCCAGACCGATCTGCTTGCAGCGCTCGATGCTGCTCGCGAGGGTGACTTTGAGAAGGCCGAACAGCTGCACAAGGATGGCAGCGATGCGCTCATCGGTGCCCACGACACGCAGACCAAACTGCTTTCGCAGGAGGCCGGCGGTGGCGAGATGGAGATGACCTTCATCATGGCTCACGCTCAGGACACTCTCATGACCACTATGATCCTGGAGAAGCAGACCCGCTTTACCATCGATGCCTACAAGCGCATCGCCGAGCTCGAGGCCAAGCTCGCCTAACCCTTTTTGCGCAACTCAGTTCCCTTCCAAAAGCCCTGCCGCAGTTTTGCAGCAGGGCTTTTCTGTTCCTCTCATCTATGTTGCGGTGAAATAGGGACCGATAGTCCAAAATTATCCGTTTTCCTTCGTCCCCGGGGAATCAGTTGGCAGCGCTCGCCACGAAACTGGCCTATCTACTACGTTTAAGTCGAAACCCCCGACCATACCCGCGTTTTAAGAAAAATCACAAGCGTTTTACCTGTAGTTTTGTTTTTGCGCCATATGGCATGGTCGGGGATAGGCGGTCAAACGTAGTAAATGGGCCAATTTCGTGGCAGGTGGGTCATGTGGCCGCCCGTGGCGCGTCCTCCTGTTCGGTTTTTTGCTGGATGGGTATACTTCCATCCGCAATACAGGCCGGAATGAGGAGGTATCCAAATGCCGGACAACGGATTGATGCAAAAGAGAGACGCGCACGCGATGGATCATGGACGCCCTGTCCAGATTACCGAGTCTACGACAGTGGTTGAGCTGCAGCCGAGCCTGTCCGATATCGTGTGTGCAAACAAAAAACTGCAGATCGGTATCATCGTCGCCCTTGTGGTGATGGCGCTCCTGTCGGGCTTTGTCGCACGCCCGCATTTTGCCGATACCAAGACATGGGACTCCACCATCGAGGTTATCGATCAAAAGAAGGGCAACGTTTTGGCGCTCACGACCTCGTGCGTTGCCCTATCTGCAGGTATCACGGCGCTGCCGGGCGATACGGGAACGCCGGTCGCCGAGCAGCTCGCGCAGCTTTCGGGCAACCTAGGGATCGTGCTCGCTGTACTCTATCTCGAGAAATATCTGCTGACCATTTTGTGGTCGGTGGGTCTGGGTATCCTAATCCCGTTTGCGCTGGTGCTCTTTGCAGTCTCACTTGGCATTCACGGGCGCTGGAGCACGAGCGCCGTCTTGCGGCGCGTGGCGACGCGCGTGCTGGTGGTTGCCGTGATCGGCATGGCGTTGGTACCCGCGAGTGTATGGGTGTCGCAGAAGGTTGACGAGACATATCGTGTAAGTATCGAGCAGGCCGAACAAAAGGCGACCGACGCTGCGGATGCGGCAGATGGCGATAGCTCAAAAACAAGCAAGAAAAAGTCTGAGGCCACAGAGTCCAAGAACGTGCTTGAGCAACTTGCCGACGGTGCCTCGGGCCTCGTCACGTCGGTGACCAGCGGGGCCAAGCAGATGACCGACGAGATCGTGCAACAGGTGACCGACCTCATCGAAGGCGTCATTGTGATGATCGTGACTTCGTGCGTTATCCCCTTGCTGGTGCTCGCGGCGTTTTTGTGGCTGGGGCACACACTGCTGGGGATCGATATTTCGGGCCCGGCGAACTATTTGTCCGGCCGCTTTCTGAGCGCTCCGTCCAAGCACGCCAAAAAGGGCAGGCAGTCCGAGTAGCTAAAGCAGCTGTATTTGCTAAGGCATACCGCCGACGGGCGGCCGAGATGCGTTCTCGGCCGCCCTTTTCGTTTGTTGAATACGTGGCAGGTCGAGCCTTCCTCGAACGCAAGCGGTCAAATATCATCCGCGAACGGTAGTTGCTCAAAAAAGAACAAAGATAAACAAATAATTGTTGCAGTCCATGTTCGAATATGTTCAAATTAACATGAACAGTGAAGAACCGCACATTCAGATGCCCGGACCTGAACGCGATTCAACACTTCCAAACAGAAACTACGCACCTGCGTATCTCTCAAGGAGGATGTCATGAGGGTTGTAATCGCTTCCGATGCCGACGGTATGTCGATGAAGGAGTCCATCAAGGAGATGCTCATCGCCGACGGTCACGAGGTCGTCGACTATTCCGAGACCCCTGCCGCGGACTTTGTCGATTCCGCCACCGCCGTTGCCAAGGACCTGCTGGAGCACAAGGATTCCCAGGGCTTTGCATTCGATAAGTACGGCGTCGGCTCCTATATGGCCGCCGTCAAGATCAAGGGCATGGTTGTCGCCAACATTTCCGATGAGCGTTCCGCTTACATGACCCGCGAGCACAACGGCTCGCGCATGGTCACCATGGGCCCGGGCGTTGTGGGCACCGAGGTCGCCAAGAAGATCGCCCGCGAGTTCCTGCGCGCCCAGTACGCCGGCGGCCGTCACCAGATCCGTGTCGACATGCTCAACAAGATGGCCTAACGAGAGCCACCGAGAACTCGAACTTCTACCTCAACTTGTGAATTCAGACGAAAGGACGTTCTGATGAAGAAGACCATCGCAATCGGTTGCGACCATATCGTTACGGACGAGAAGATCTATCTGGCCGACCGCCTGGAGCAGGCTGGCTACAAGGTGCTCGACTGCGGCACCTACAGCCACACCCGTACGCACTATCCCATCTACGGTAAGGCCGTGGGCGAGGCTGTTGCCAGCGGCAAGGCCGACTTTGGCGTGGCCCTGTGCGGCACCGGCATCGGCATCACCAACGCCGTCAACAAGGTTCCCGGCGCCCGCTGCGCACTGGTCCGCGACATGACCTCTGCCCTGTATGCCCGTCGCGAGCTTAACGCCAACATCGTGGGCTTTGGCGGCAAGATTACCGGCGAGTTCCTGATGGCCGACATCATGCTTGCCTTCCTGGAAGAGCCCTACGACAAGACTCCCGAGCACGATGCCCTGATTGCCAAGATCGATGCCTGCAATAAGGCCGACGCCGAGGCTCAGGCCGACCCGCACTTCTTTGACGAGTTCCTGGAGAAGTGGGACCGCGGCGAATACCATGACTAGCGGGTATCCGGCGTAATTAACTAGTCCGTTGACGGCTCGCGTTTCTGTGATGGGGCGCGGGCCGGTTTTCTATCAGCCCTATTGACTTGGCGGGCTGTCGTAAGAAAGGGAAGGCTCCTATGGAGTTTGTTCTTGATAACGGTTCTATCCGCGTAGCACTGAGCACGGCGGGAGGGTCGTTCACTTCTATTGCGGCCAACGGCCGTGAGTACCTGTGGCAGGGTGATCCGGCGGTCTGGTCGGGTCAGGCACCCATTTGTTTCCCGATCTGCGGCGGCCTTCGTGACGGTCACGCAATGACCATGGGCGGCCGCGAGGTAAAGCTCGCCCGCCACGGCTTTGCGCGCAAGCAGGAGTGGAAGCTCGAGGAACAGACCGACAACATGGTTGCGCTGAGCTTAAGCTCTGCCGACCATGCCGAGTTGCTCGAGCAGTACCCGTATCCGTTTAAGATCGTTGCTCGTTACACGATCGATTCGGAAAAGGTGGCCGTGTCGTACGAGGTGACCAATGAGGGCACCGAGGACATGCCGTTCTTTGTGGGCGGTCACCCCGGCTTTAAGTGCCCGCTCGACGAGGGCGAGTCCTATGACGACTACGAGCTTCGTTTTGAGCAGCGTGAGGCCACCGACCTCTGCACTGCCGTTCCCTCGACGGGCCTGATTGATGTTGAGCATCGCAGCAAGAACCCCATGATCGGCCAGAACCTGCCGCTTACCCATGAACTCTTTGACTTCGCGGAGACCATCTTCGACGTGCTCGAGAGCCGCGTGGTTACGCTGACCAAGAAAACCGAGGACAAGGGCGTGCGCCTGACGTTCCCCGATATGCCGTACCTGATTGTGTGGAGCAAGCCCGAGGGCGACTTTGTGGCTGTTGAACCGTGGGGTGGTCTGTCCACCTGCTCCGACGAGGACGATATCCTGGAGCACAAGCGTGGCTGCCTGGTGGCCAAGCCGGGAGAGACTGTCACCCGCGGCTTTGAGATCGAGATCCTTTAACGAGTTATCGTATGTTTGGGGCGGGTCATGCCGCCCCGGAACAGGAGTTCAACATGATTCTGACCGTTACCATGAACCCGTCGATTGATACGCGCTATCAGCTCGACAAGCTGATCATCGACGATGTTAACCGTGTGACGCCCGAAAAGACCGCTGGCGGCAAGGGCCTCAACGTGAGCCGTGTGCTGCTGCAGTTGGGCGACGATGTGCTCGCGACCGGTCTGCTCGGCGGCCACATGGGTGCCTATATGGCCGAGCTTATGGATGCCGACGGCGTCAAGAACGACTTTGTGCCCATCGCCGGCGAGACGCGCATTTGCCTGAATATCCTGCACGAGGGCAATCAGACCGAGCTGCTGGAGAGCGGCCCGCAGATCGCCCCGGCCGAGCTCGAGGCCTTTACGGCCAAGTTCGCCGAGCTTGCAGCGAAGGCGGACGTTGTGACGCTTTCGGGCTCGCTGCCGCGTGGCGTCGATGCCGGCTACTATGCCGAGCTCGTCAAGATCGCCGAGGAGGCGGGCGCCAAGGTGCTGCTCGACACCTCGGGTGCATCGCTGGAGGCCGCGCTGGAGTCCGACGCAAAGCCCGAGCTCGTAAAGCCCAATCTGACCGAGATTAACGGCCTGCTGGGTACGTCCTTTACGACCGATGATGTCGATGCCCTGCGCGAGGCGCTTGCCGCCGATGACCGTTTTGCCGGTATCCCCTGGGTTGTCGTTTCGATGGGCGCTGCCGGTTCGGTGGGCTTCCATGAGGGCCGCGCGTTCCGCGCCAAGACGCCCGCGATTGCGGCTGTGAACGCGACGGGTTCCGGCGACTCGACCATCGCCGGCTTTGCACATGCCATTGCTGCTGGTGCCGACGACGTCACGGTGCTCAAGACCGCCAATACCTGCGGCAAGCTCAACGCCATGGATCCCAAGACCGGCCACCTGGTCATGGACCGCTGGGACGAGATCTACAACAGCGTTGAGGTTACAGAGTTGTAGGGTTACGCGGTTTTACCAAACCGCGTAACGGCTCGACGCTGCGCGGGCCGCATTTGGACAATCTGACGTTCAACTTCAAGGGCGCGACCAGAAGGTCAGCGCCCTTTCGTTTCACGTCACCTTGTCTCAAATGCGGCCCGCTCGCTGTCGTTTCCAAGACATCGGCGTTGCCTTGCTTCGGGAATGCGGCAGATAGGGACGTTCCTTTTCTGCCGGCAGTTTGGGACACTCCTTACGGGGCACCCCCTCCACAGCGCCTATGCCAGCTTGTCGATTTGCCCAATCTCCCAGAGCGGAATGTTGACGAGCGTGCCCTCGTCTCTATATGCCGCTAACGATGTTCTCACGCAGCGCTCGAGCTTGAACTTCTCGCAGGCAATCCTCAGGCTCTTTGCTTTGAGGTTCTCTGCCGCCTTGACCTCGAGCGGAAGCACGGTCCCCGCATGGTCGATGGCAAAGTCAGTCTCTGCATTGCCGGAGGAGGATGACCAATACGCGGGAGTTTTGCCTTGGAGCAAAAGCTCCTGTGCGACGTATTGCTCGGTCAGCGAGCCTTTGAACTCCGTAAAAACAGCGGGCCCGTTCAGAACAATGGCTGGCGAGAGGCCGGAGAGTGCTCCGAGGATGCCGGTGTCGATGCAGAACAGCTTGAAGCCCGAGAGATCCTCGTAGCTTGTGAGCGGTGCTCTTAGGGCGGAAACACGTGGTACCTTATGAACGATTCCATAGTCCATGAGCCACTGGAGGCTTTCCTCAAAATCGCGTGCGCGCGCCCCGGGACGAAGCGCGCCGTAGACGAACTTCTTGTTTTCCTTTGCGAGCTGGCCGGGAAGGGATTTCCAAACCAGCCTCATGCGCTCGACGATGCGGGCTGGCGCATGCTTGCCAAAATCGGATTCGTAAGCTTCGATGATTTGCTGCTGAAGCCTGCGGGCCTCGATGAAATCGTGGGAGGCGGCGAAAGCGGAGACAACTTCTGGCATGCCACCGACAACGAGGTATTCCTTGAGCAGGCGCTCGAGCTTTTCGGAAACGTTCGCCAGCAGGTCCATGTCTGCGGCAAGGATGGCATCTGCGAGCGGATCGCCATCGACGGCACGAACGAACTCGACAAACCCCATGGGGCGCATGGTAAGCTGGTCGATCTTGCCGACGGGGAACGACTCGTTTTCGCGTCGGAGCGCGAGCCCCATATAGGAGCCGGCTGCCATGATATGGTATTCCGGCGCCAGCTCGTTGAAGTATTTGAGCGAGGTGATGCCACGCGGTGCCTCTTGGATTTCGTCGAAGATGATGAGCGTGTCTGTCGGCGTTATGGTCTGGCCGCGCAGGAGCTCTATCTGGGAGATGATGCGTTTGGGGTCAAGGCTTCCGTCGAACAGCGAACGTGCGCCCGGTTCGAGCATAAAGTCAAAACGGATGACGTTTTGATACTGCTGGCCTGCGAATTCGTTGAGAAGCCAGGTTTTTCCCGTCTGGCGGGCCCCCTTAAGCAGGAGGGGCTTGCGGTTTGACCTAGATTTCCAAGCGATGAGTTCGTCCATTAGCTGTCGCTGCATACTGCCCCCTAACGATCATGGTTAGTATAAGACCGTCTTGGTCTTTCCATCGAAAAATGTGGGAGTAAACCACGTTTTTCCATCGAATAATGTGGGAGGTAACCACGTTTTTCCATCGAATAATGTGGGGTTTAGGTCGGCACCTGGGGCGCTCCTTCTCTGCCGGCAGTTTGGAACACTCCTTGTTTTGGTGCAAATTAGCTACCCTTGCATCAGAAAACGGCGCCCGCCGGCGATGTTGCCGGCGGGCGCCGTTGTCGTGTAGGTGGCTATGTCGTGGGGGCTGCCGTTGAGCGTCCGGGTCTGTGCTCTACAGCGAGTCGATAAAGCGCTGCTGGGCGGCGCGGCCGGCTTCGTCCCACTTAAAGACGCCGGCGTTGTCGAGCACGTGGCCAAACACCACGCCGACCTCCTCGTGCAGGATGTCGATGGCGTTTTCGGCCGTAAGCTCGTCGGCGCGGCGGGTAAAGACGTCCTCGGCCCATGCGGCGTGGCTACGGCATAGATCATCGCCCTCGAGCGCACCGGCAAGGTCGTAGCTGGCATCGGCCTTGGCCGCTAGCAAGTGCTCGCGGACAGCGCCGAGCTCGGGAACCAGGCGCGGCGGAAGAATGGCCAGGCCCATGACCTCGATCAGGCCGATGTTCTCCTTCTTAATATGGTGGTACTCGGCATGCGGGTGGAAAACGCCCAGCGGATGCTCGCCGGTCGTGATGTTGCAGCGAAGCGCCAGGTAGGCCTCGTAGATCTCGCCGCCGGCGTTGCCGCGGGAGTCGACGCGGCGGATGACGGGCGTCACGGTGTTGTGCGCTACGCCGTCGGCTGTGTGCGCGATGACGCCCACCGACTCATCGGTCCACTCGCGCCAAGCGAGGATGATCTTCTCGGCGGCGTCGAGCAGCTGGGCGCGGTCGTGCGAGCGCAGTCGCAGCACCGAAAGCGGCCACTGCAACACGGTACCGCTGACTTGGTCAAAGCCAGGCACGCTAAACTGCGAGACCTCGGTGGCATGCATCATTGGGAACTCGTGCGCGCCGCCCTGGAAGTGGTCGTGCGACAGAATCGAGCCGCCTACGATGGGCAGGTCGGCGTTGGAGCCAATAAAGTAGTGCGGGAACAGGTCGACAAAGTCGAGCAGGCAGGTCAGCCCCTTGCGGTCGACGTGCATCGGACGATGCTCGGAGCTCATGGCAATGCAGTGCTCGTTAAAGTACGCGTACGGGCTGTATTGGAAGCCCCAGCGCTCGCCGTCGAGCTGGATAGGGATAACTCGCAGGTTCTGACGGGCGGGATGGGCACCGCCGTCGGCTGCGGCGGAGCGTCCAGGGTAGCCCTCGTTCTCGATGCACAGCTGACAGGCGGGATACTTCTCGCTCGTGTTTTTGGCGGCACCGGCCGCGGCAATATCGCGCGGGTCCTTCTCAGGCTTGGACAGGTTGATGGTGATCTCCAGGTCGCCCCAGTTGGTGGGGGTGCTCCATTTGATATTGCGCGCGATGGCGGCGCGGCGCACGTAGCCGGCGTCGCAGCATAGACCGTAGAACCAGTCGGTTGCGGCGCGGGGCTCGTTGACACCAATGCGGCCGTTGAATTCCTCGTTTACAACCGAAGGCCTCGGCATCAGCACACCCATGATGCGCATGGCGATGCGATCGCGGCCCGATGCCGTATCCTCGGCAGCACCGTTGGTAACGGCGGCCTCGGAAAGCGCGGCAAGTGTGCCTTCAAGGTCAAAGTTGGGCAGGGTGTCGGGGTGCAAGAGCGAGAGTTTCTCGACCTGGAGCGCCCAGGCCATGTCGAGCGCCGGCCCCGTAGCACCGATGCACTCGAGAATGGTGTTATACGCCCAGATGCGATCGTCCTGGCCGATCATCGATCGGTGGATGGCATATTCGATGAGGCCCTGTGCGGCCTCGCGCACGTCAGTCATTACAGCCATGCCGCGTAAGCCCCCTTGTCAGAAATTGCGTAGTGGCGGGCAGAGCCCTCGCCTAGCCAGCCGTTCATCTTGGTGATAAAGGTGTCGACCAGGTCGAGCGGCACGAAGGCCTGGATGGTGCCACCAAAGCCGCCACCGTGGATACGGACGGCGCCACGGCCGTCGAGCACGTGCTCGGCCAGTGCCAGGGCATACATCGAGGGCTGCTCGGAGCCCAGCTTGGCAACGACATTCTGTAGGTACATGGCAGAGCTGGCGCCGGACTCGCGCGTCAGGACCAGGAACTGATCGATGTCGCCGGCGTTCAGAGCAGCCCAGCGCTTGTCGACCAGGCCGTTCTCGTACCAGTAGTGAACGGCGCGCAGGCAGGCGCGGTCGCCCAGCTTGGCGCGCAGCTCGGGGAGCTTGGCGTCAAAATCGGCAACGTCGACCTCGCACAGGCGTGCCTTGCCAAACTCGGCGGCAACGTCCTGCATCTCGCGCGGAACGGCGGCGTAGTCGTCGGTGGCGGCCACGTGGTCGGCACCGACCTTAACGAGCACGAGCGCATAGCCGTGATCCTCAAAGTTGAGCTCGAGCTTCTGAGTTTTAGGCTGAGCCTGGTCCTCAAAGTCCATGTAGGCAAGGCCGCCCAGGCACACGGCGGCCTGATCCATCAGGCCGCAGGGCTTGCCGTAGTAGTTGTTCTCGGTGCGCTGGCTCATCTGCGCGAGCGCGACGGGCTCAATGGCGGGTGCGCCCCAGAGCGTCTCCATGGCGCGACCGTATGCGGCCTCGACGGCAGCGGAGCTGGAAAGGCCACCGCCCGAGGGGACGGAGCAGGTGAAGGCAAAGTCGAAGCCGTGGGGCTCAACGCCCAGAGTTGCGACCTCGTGGGCCATGCCGCGGACGAGGCTCGCGGACGTGCCCTTCTCAGACTCCTGAACATCCAGCGTGTCGAGCGTAATCTCAAAGCTGGGGTAGCCCTCGTCGGCAACGCGGACCTTGTTGGTATCGGTCGCCACGGCAATGCCGTCGACGGCGACATCGAGCGAGCCGGCGATAACGTGGCCGCCCTCGTGGTCGGTGTGGTTGCCGCTGATCTCGGAGCGGCCGGGCGCGTGCACGTAGAACACCTGGCGGTCGCCGATGGGGCCAAACTCCTCCTCAAACAGCTTGGTGAGCGTGGCGAGCGTCTTTTCGTCGGGGGTGGTCATGGGGGTCCTTTCCTTGGCGCGTACGGACGATTTTTGCATCGTTATGAGTACGTTAACAATTTGAAGCGGCACGAACTCAGCATCCACAATGCTGCACGTTAAGGGCTATGTTAACGTACTCATAACACAACGCTTATCACTTTTTGAGAATCTGGTAATCGGTCGAAATTCGGCCGTGAACGGTAGTGCCGTATGGACTTATAGAGCAGAAGAGCTGCAGCTAGAAAAAGTAGAGTACGTTAACATGCGTCCGGCGATTGCGGCCCTCCGCGCGGGCTCAATTCCTGCACGGGGCCGGCATGCACGCTATTTTGATCTCGCAAGGGTGAAGGTGATCTTGTGGCAAGGCGCCCCTCCAACGATACCGGCTCGCGTCCGGTTTCCATGGCCGACGTCGCCCGCGCTGCTGGCGTTTCGCAGCAGACGGTCTCGCGCGTCGCCAACGGCCTGCCCAATGTGAACGAGCAGACGCGCCAGCGTGTGCAGGCTGCCATGCAGGAGCTTGGCTTTCGCCCGAGCTATGCCGGCCGTTCGTTGCGCGACGGTCGCTACCATTCGGTTGGCTTATGCGTCAACGATGTCACCAAGTTTGGGAACCTGACGATGATTGACGGCATCGCCAGCGCCGCTCGCGAGCATAGCTGCGCCATTACGCTGGTCGAGATGTCCAAGACCGAGGAGTTTTCGCTTGCCGAGGCCACGCGTCGCATGGCGGCCCTGCCGGTCGATGGCATCATCATCGGCATGAGCCGCATGGCGCCCGACTTTGAGGCGTTTGATCCGCTACCGGGGATCGGCACGGTTATCGTCACCATGTATGCGCATCCGCGCGTGACCACGGTCGATTCCGACCATTACGGCTGCTCGCTGCTGCTTATGGATCACCTGTTTGAGCTCGGCCACGAGCAGATTCGCTATATTGGCGGCCCGTCCTTCTCGGTGGACGAGCAGTTCCGCCGCGCCGGCTGGCAAGACGCGCTCGAGCGCAGGCATATCGAGCCGGTGGAGCCGCTCGAGGGCGACTGGTCTGCCAACAGCGGCTACGAGGCCGGCAGGTATCTGGCCGAGCACGACCGCACCATGACGGCGATCTATGCGGCAAACGACCAGATGGCAAATGGCGCCATCGCCGCGCTGCGCGATAGCGGCCTGCGCGTGCCCGAAGACGTGAGCGTGGTGGGTGTCGACGATTCGCTCGACGATTTTGTCGCGCACAACGAACTCACGACCGTCCGGTTCGATCTACATCAGCGCGGACGCGAGGTGTTTGAGCATGCGGTTCCCAAGGAGGGGACGCCGGGCAAACCCGTTGCGATCCGTATCCCCGGCCAGCTCATCGTTCGACATAGCACGGCGGCACCGCGCGCGTAGTTTGCGCAGGTCAACGGTGCGTTATTGCGTTTGGATAACAAACGGTAAGGATGCCGGCAGATGGCTGTTGGGATGCAGCCGAGTGCTATGATAGACGGGTTCTTTTGTCTATCTAGGAGGCTTTGCCTGATGGAGATCACCAAGGATATCCGCTACGTTGGCGTCGACGATCACGACATCGACCTGTTCGAGGGCCAGTACGACGTGTCCGAGAACGGTATGGTATACAACAGCTACGTTATCTTGGGCGAGAAGATTGCTGTCGCCGATTCGGTCGACGGCGGTTTTGTTGACGAGTGGCTCGGCAACATCGAGGCCGTGCTCGACGGTCGCACGCCTGATTACCTGGTCGTTCACCACATGGAGCCTGATCACTCCGCTGGCATCGCCACCTTTATGGAGCGCTATCCCCAGGCTCAGATCGTGGCCAGCATGGGCGCCTTCCGCATGATGGTCAACTACTTTGGCACCGATTACCCCGAGCGCAAGATGGTCGTCAAAGAGGGCGACGTGCTCGATCTGGGCGGTCACAGCCTGACCTTCGTCGGCGCCCCCAACGTGCACTGGCCCGAGGTGCTGTTCTCCTATGAGGCCACCGACAAGGTGCTCTTTAGCGCTGACGGCTTTGGCAAGTTCGGTGCCAACGACATCGAGGACCCGGAGGGCTGGGCCTGCGAGGCACGTCGTTACTACTTTGGTATCGTCGGCAAGTTCGGCAAGTTCGTGCAAGCCGTGCTCAAGAAGGCTGCCGACCTGGATATCCAGATCATCTGCCCGCTCCACGGCCCCGTGCTGACCGAGAACCTGGGCTACTACCTCGACACTTACAACACCTGGTCGAGCTACCAGCCCGAGGACGAGGGCATCACCATTGCCTACGCGAGCGTCTACGGTCACCTGAAGGCTGCCGTCGAGGAGCTCGTCGCGGCACTCGAGGCTCGCGGCCAGAAGGTCTCCGTCTTTGACCTGGCTCGCGACGATATGGCCGAGGCCGTTGAGGATGCGTTCCGCTATGACCGCCTGGTGCTCGCTTCCATCACCTACCAGGGCGAGATCTTCCCGTTCATGAGCACCTTCATCCACACGCTCGCCGAGCATGCCTACCAGAACCGCACGGTGGCACTCGTTGAGGCCGGTTCCTGGGCACCCGCCGCTGCCAAGGTCATGACCAAGGAGCTCGAGGGCATGAAGGACATCACCCTGACGCAGAACAAGGTGACCGTCCTGGGTTCGCTCAACGACGCATCGCGCGCCCAGATCGAAGCCCTCGCCGACGAGCTGTCCAAGTAACAACGCGCTCGCTTCTACCGTCAAAACCACCACAAAGGGGACAGGCACCTTTATGGTGGTTTTTCCATTTCGGGATCCGATTGTCTCGATCTGTAACATCTGGGCGGCTAAATCGACTCTATCTGTTACAGGTTTAGATTAAGGGCGGGGGTCGAGCGGGATTATCTCAATCTGTAACAGTTAGCCGGCTTTTAAGGGCCTAGTTGTTACAGATTGAGACAAACTGGCGGAGCGAACCGCCGTGCCGCTCAAACCACCACAAAGGTGCCTGTCCCCTTTGTGGTGGTTGTTGTTTTAGGCGGTGGCGATGATGAGGGTTGGGGCGTCGATGCCGGTGGCCTCGGCGATTGAGGTGGCGATGGAGCCATCGGGGTCGCGGTCCATCACGATGGTGTCGACATCGGTAAGTTCGGCGAAGCGATACATGCCGCGTCCGTTGACCTTGCTCGCGTCCATGAGCGCCACGCTCTTACGCGCAGCGGTGATCATAGCGGTTTTGGTCTCGGCCATCTGCGGAAAGTCGGTGGTAAAGCCACAGCCTGGAACAAAGGCACCGGGGCACATAATGGCGAGGTCGGCGTGAACCATCTGCAGTGCCTGCATGGTGAGCGGTCCGTACAAATAACGATGGCCTTTGCGCAACGCCCCGCCCAGCATGACGACATCGACCGAGGGCATGCTCTCGTCGATGTAATCGGCAATGGTAATGTCGGCCGTGATGACGGTGATGCCGTTGCGCTGGTCGAGGAGCCGGACGAACTCGAGCGCCGTGGTGCCCGAGTCGACGAGCAGCGTGTCGCCGTCATTGACGAGCTCGATGGCGCTTTGCGCGATGGCCTGCTTGGCGGCGACGTTGACATTGATGCGGCGATCCTGCGTGGAGACGGTCAGGCGCTTGTGAAGCGAAACGGCACCACCATGTGTGCGGCGCAGCTTGCCTGCTTCGGCGAGCGCGTCCAGGTCGGCGCGGGCGGTGACGGAGGACACGCCAAAGGTCTGGGCGATTTCTGCTACCTGCACCGAGGCATTATGATCGAGCATTTCCATAATGGCGGTACGGCGTTCGTCGGCAAAAGCGCGGTTGGTGGCTTGGGCCATGCTTGCTCCATTCTCGGCTAAATTTGCAGGAATTGTGTTGACTCTATTTTCGTTCATTTTCTTTTTGAGTAAGAAAAGACCTTTCGATTACTTATCTTTTCTATAAAAGAAAGACGCTGAACACTCAAAATTCAATATCGAACATGTCCACTCGGCTCAAATTCCTTCCGTTTGCTTTTCAAAAATGACTGTATTGACCTGCATGGGCTCAATATCTCGCACGTGCAAAGCTGCTGAATTTCATACAATGAGCGCAGCAAAACGCAAGGTAAAACGCCTTGCGAACAACTACGCCCGATGTCCAGATGCGGGCGAGGGAGAGGAGCAAACGCTCATGGCACTTGTTACCACCGAAAAGATGCTCAAGGACGCTCAGGCCGGCCACTACGCTGTTGGCGCTTTCAACGTCGAGAACCTCGAGTTTGTTATGGCCGTTCTGGCCGCTGCCGAGGAGACCAAGTCCCCCGTCATCATGCAGACCACCCCGGGCACCATCAAGACCGCTGGTCTGGACTACTTCTACGGCATGGTCAAGGCTGCCGCCGAGCGCGCTTCCGTGCCCGTCGCTCTGCACCTCGATCACGGCGATGGCTATGACCGCTGCATGCAGGCTTTCCGCACCGGCTACACCTCTGTCATGATCGACGGCTCGCACGAGTCCTTCGAGGACAACATCGCTCTGACCAAGTCCGTCGCCGACGCTGGCCGCGCCATGGGCGTGCCCGTCGAGGCTGAGCTCGGTAAGGTTGGCGGCAAGGAGGACGACGGTCCCGCGGTTGAGGGCGAGAGCCCCTACACCGATCCGGCCGAGGCCAAGGAGTTCGTCGAGCGTACCGGCTGCACCTCCCTCGCAATTGGCGTTGGCACCAGCCACGGTGTGTACACGAGCGATCCGCACATCGAGCAGTCCGTGGTCAAGGCCATCCGCGACGCCGTCGACGTGCCGCTGGTTCTGCACGGCACCTCCGGTGTGCCCGATGAGCAGGTTGCCGAGGCTGTGAAGAACGGCATCTGCAAGGTTAACTACGCCACCGAGCTGCGTCAGGCCTACACCAAGGGCTTCATGGCCTACATGGCCGAGAACCCTGCCTGCTTCGATCCCAAGAAGCCGGCCAAGGAGGGTATGCGTGAGATCACCGAGCTGGTTAAGATCCGCATGACCAACCTCAACTCTGTGGGCAAAGCAGAGTAACAGCAAGGGTACTCCGACTCGCTACATATCCCGGGGAGGGACGAGGGCTTAGTTCCCCAATCGTCCTCGGGCATGCAAAAAGCCTCGCTGCGCACTTCGTGCGGCGAGGCTTTTTGCCCCCTGCGGAAAGATTGGGGAACTAAGCCCTCGTCCCTCCCAGGTTGACCTGCTCGAGGTCGTCGCCCTTGTGGCGTTAGGTCTGAAAATAATAAGAAGCCTTCGCGCTGCGGAATGATTTTGGAAACTGAGTACGGGGACCCGCCCAAGCCGTCCTGCTCGATCGCCCTTGTGACGTTGGGCGGAAATAATGGCGCGTTAGGGCTTCTTTGTTGATGAGGGGTTAGTATGCCCGGGCTTGGTTGGGGAAGGTTTTGTCTAGGGATGCTTGGAGCTTTTCGAACGATGCTCGCAGGTTGAGGCTCTGGTCGGTTGAGCGTTTGGGTTTTGGGGTTGGGGAGTCGAGGAGGCCGTTTCTCTGTGTCGGGGGGAAGGAGAAAAGGTCTGCATGTTTTAGGGATGGCTGCTGTGCTGCGTCATTGGAAGAATGCATGCTTATGCGGCCTCCTCGATGTCCACCAATAGATTGCGCTCGGGGTATGCTGCTAGGTCCCGTGCGCTGGCAGTATTATGCCGCGGCTGCTGCAAAGAAGCGCTAAAGAAAGGCTTAATGAGGTTTGACGTTGCGATGAAACCGCAGGTAAAAGCTATCGAGTAACACTCTTGAAAGGTTTTGAGCTTAAGGGCTTTCTAAGGTTTGTGACGTGGATGTGGCGCGGACGTGCGGAGCGTGTGAATGCTCGCTGTTAGCGCTGCGGCTCTGCGGCGCGCACCTGCTCGATGACCTTTTCCATCGTGGCGTCGATGCGGTCTTTTTTGAGCTCGCATTCCCAGATGGTTATGGGCGTCCAGCCCATTTGAGTGAGCGCTGCCACGGCGGCGCGATCGCGTTCGACGTTGCGACGGAACTTTGCCTCCCAAAACTCAACGTTGCGCTTGGGCTGGCTCGGATTGCACTTGGGGCAGCGGTGCCAAAAGCAGCCGTTGACGAAGATGGCGATCTTGCGTCCGGGGAAGGCGATATCGGGCTTGCCGGGTACCTTCCATTCCAAACGATAGCCCGTAAGGCCCGCGGCGCGCAGGCGCTGGCGAACGAGCAGCTCGGGTTTGGTGTTCGCACGCTTGTTGCCCTTCATGGACTTTTTGATGGCGGCGCGACGGCGGACCAGTTCGCGCTCGTCAGCGGAGAGGTCCGAGGTATCGATGCCGTCGAGCAGGCCGGGCTTGGGACGCTTCTTGCTGCGGCGCTTAGGTGCGCGCTTGGGTTTGGTGGCGGGTTTGTCGGCTGTGTTGGGCACGGCGTCATCGGCGGAGCTTGTCTCGAGCCGGTCTTCCTTCAGCTCAATCAGGGCATCAATGAGCCCCTTGTCAGCGGGCATCCATTCCACCGTGGCAAGTGAGGTGCGTGGAATCCAGCGGATATCGAGCTGGCGGTCGTGCTTCTGGGGCTCATCGGATTCATCGGCGAGCGAGCAGTAGTAGCACTCCATGGAAAGATGAAAATCGGGGTAGTCATACTCAACGGTATAGAAATCGCGCAGGTTGGTGACTTTTACCTGCAGCTCTTCCATAAGTTCGCGTCGCACGGCGTCCTCGGGTGTCTCGCCGCGCATGAGCTTGCCGCCGGGAAACTCCCAAAGTCCCTGCATGTCGCCGTAGCCGCGCTGCACGGCAAGCAGCTCGTCAGATCCTTCCTTGCGAATGATCCCAGCGGCAACATGAACAGTCTTCAACAGGAGTCCTCTCTCAACATCAACACGTGACAGGGTAGCTACCCCTACCTTACACAACGGTAAGGCAAGCGTAAGCCATATCGATGGTAGCCGACTCATCTTCTTGCGACTATAGATGCCGTAGACTAATTGCAAGAAAGGACTCGGTATGCAAACCACGCACATGGCGACCCCGGTACTGGAGGTCGCGCATCTCGAAAAGGTATATGGAGCGCTGGGCAACGTGACCCGCGCGCTCAACGACGTCAGCTTTACGGTCAACCGCGGCGAATTTGTTGGCATCATGGGCGCTTCGGGCTCGGGCAAGTCGACGTTGCTCAACTGCGTGTCGACCATCGATGGCGCCACGAGCGGCACCATCCGCATCAACGGGCAGGACGTAACGCGCATGAAGCAGGCTAAGCTTTCGCAGTTCCGCCGCGAGGAGCTCGGCTTTATCTTCCAGGACTCCAACCTGCTCGATACGCTCACGGCGCGCGAGAACATCGCCCTGCCGCTCACCATTGCCCGCACAAACTCGGCAGAGATCTCGACCCGCGTGCAGGATGTGGCCGCGCGCCTGTCTATCAGTCAGGTGCTCGACAAGTATCCCTACCAGATGTCCGGCGGTCAGCAGCAGCGCGTTGCCGCGGCTCGCGCGCTCGTCACCGACCCCACCATGATTATGGCTGACGAGCCCACCGGCGCCCTCGATTCCAAGAGCGCCCGCCTGCTGCTCGAGAGCCTGGAGGCCCTCAATCGCCGCCTGCGCGCCACCGTGCTCATGGTCACGCATGACAGCTTTGCCGCCAGCTACACGAGCCGCGTGTTGTTTATCCGCGACGGCAAGATCTTCACCGAGCTGCGCCGCGGCGACACCGACCGCCGAGAGTTTTTCGACCGCATTATGGAGGTCGTTGCCATGATGGGCGGTGAGGGCTCCGATGCTCTGTAAACTCGCTTGGGGCAACGTCCGCCGTGCCGGCCGCGACTACCTCGTCTACCTTTTGACGCTCACCCTGGGCGTCACGGTCTTCTATGCCTTTAACACCATCTCGACGCAGGTCGACATCGCCGGAATCGATGAAAAGGGCTTGGCGCAGGTTATGGGCAGCATGCTCGGCGACCTGACGTACTTTTTGGCCGGTGTCATGGCCTTTTTGATGGTGTATGCCAATAACTTCATCATGAAACGCCGCAAGAAGGAGTTTGGCCTGTACCAGGTGCTCGGCATGGGGCGTGGGCGCGTCGCCACGATCATGGCGCTCGAGACCGTGATAGTGTCGGTCGTGGCCTTTGTCGCCGGCATTGTGCTGGGTGTGGGACTCTCCCAGCTCATGACGTTCTTTACGGCCTCGCTCTTTAAGACACAGATCGCCAATTTCCACTTCTTTTTCTCGATGCATGCGTTCAATCTGACCCTTGCCTGCATGCTCGTAATGTTTGTGCTCACGCTACTGCTGAACCTCCGCGCCGTGCGTCGTACCAAACTCATCGAGCTTATGGGTGCCGAGCGTCGCAACGAGAGCATCAAGACACGCAATCCCTGGATCGCGATTGCCATCTTTGCTGTGGGTGCGGTGCTTGTGGGCGTGGCCTATTACCGTCTGCTACGTGATGGGTTCCCGCTAACTGCGACGGACAGCAAGCTGCAAGAGGCCATGAACCAGTTTGGTATTACGACCGCTATGGTTACCGTGGGCACCTTTGCCCTGTTCTGGGGACTCTCGGGCATGCTCATCAAGCTGCTGCAGAGCCTGCGCGGCGTGTATTGGCGCGGCCTCAACATGTTTACCGTGCGCCAGCTTGCGGCCAAGGTCAACACGGTGTGCTTTTCGATGGGCGTCATCGCGATGCTCCTGTTTTTGGCCATCACCTCGGTGACGTGCGGTATGTCGATTGCCAACGTGATGAACGAAAACCTGGAGCGCTATAACCCTGTTGACGTGTCTCAGACGTATGTCTATTACACGCCCGATACGCTCGACTACTACAAAGGGTACAAAGGGTATGTCAATCCGTCTGAGGCCGATCGCATGGTGCTGGCCGATACAACGGTCGATTTGTACCCTGCATGGCACGGCAAGGGCAAGTCGGCGGACAACAACGACGAGACCGGCAAGAAGGTCGATATCGCCGATGTTGCCGGTGAGCATGTGCAGATCGATTCGTATCTGAGTTACCCATTTGGCGGCTCGAATCCTTCGGTGACCCCAAGTGAGATGTGCAAGATCATGGGCGAAAAGCTTCCCAAGGCGTTCGGGGGTAGCAATGCCGATACGATGGGTCTGTTTGTGACGCCGGCGAGCCAGTACAACAAACTGCGTCAGATGATGGGCGAGGAGCCGGTGCACATCGGTCACGACCAGTATCTGCTCACGTGTGATATGGGCGGCGAGCTGGTCGACATGTACACCAAGTATATGGCTGGCGGCCATGCCCTTACCTTGGGTGGGCATACGCTCAAGCCCGCAACCGATAAGTCGGACGAAGATACGGCGGCCATCGCCAACTCGGCGATGGGCAGTAATCCGGGTACCGTCGTCGTTGCCGACGAGCTGTTGTCCCAACTTAATCTGCAGCCGTATTCCAGTAGCCTGCTCGTTAACTACAAACAGGGGATGGATACGACTGAGGCAGACGAGAGCATTAAAAACACTGTGCTCGACAATCTGCTCGTTGACGGCAAGGAGCCGGGGTCGTGGGGAATCTTCATCACACGCTCCGAGATGTACACGCAAGCAGCGCAAATGAACGGTCTTATTAGCTACCTAGCCATCTACATCGGCTTTGTACTGGTCGTTGCGTGCGCGGCGATACTGTCGATCCAGCAGCTCTCCAATGTGGCCGACGGCAGCCGCAACTATCGTGTGCTGGCACAGATCGGCTGTGACGACCGCCAGATTCGCCATTCGGTGATGGCGCAGCAAGCGGTGTTCTTCCTGTTCCCGCTGGCAGTGGGGCTGGCTCACTCCTTTGTGGCGCTCAAGGTGATCATCGAGCTGGTGAGCATATTCGGAGATATGAGCATCGCCGGCACCGTGGGCCTCACCTGCGCGATTTTCCTGGCGGCCTATGGTGGCTACTTCCTGGTAACGTACCTCATGAGCGCCGGCATGGTACAAGCTGCCATCGCCACCCGCTATAGTGAGTAACAGACGGGCAAAACCGTCGCAAAATCAGAGCGAATAACCGCCGCGAAGGGAGTCCAGCTCCCTTCGCGGCGGTATTTTGCGTATCTAGAGCATCTCAGATGCAAGTGAGTAGGCTTTTTTGGATCTGCCGAGCACATCGCGGCAAGTGCTCAATAAAATCGCAGGTCAGGGCTGTGGCGTTTTGAGGTGTGCTCGGCATCCCGCCAAAAGCCTACTCACTTGGTTTTTACCGCTAGAAGACCGCCGCGAGGGAAAGCAGCTCCCTCGCGGCGGTTGGCGTTTGCCCAGATAAAACCTGCCAAAACAAACCTGTCCCTTTTTAGCAGGTTATCGCTTCCAAAAGTGGAGGATCAGCGTGGTGCCTTTTGGTGGAGGGGGGATATTGATTAATTCGGGTAACATTTTTTTAACGCCGGGAACGATGTTAAAATACCAAAAATGCTATCTAGGAGCTTTGATTCTATGGCAACCGAGGCAGCTACCCTGCAAAACGTGACGCGCTCGTTCCTCTGGCATTCAATTATGTTGTTTATAGGGGCGGCTGGTCTGTATTGTGTGGCGCCAAGTATTTATACGGGCCTTTCTGGCACCGTTCTTATCGGTCTGCATCTGTTTTCGGGCTTCTGTGTGGGCCTCATCTCTCGCCCTGTGAGACCGGGTATTTCCAAAAGGCTTTTTGGACTTATGCTCGTAGACATTGCACTTCTTGTGATGTACACGATATCTCTTAATGTCTTTCATCAATTTCATGTTGTGGTTTCGGCGCTCGCGTTCATTTTGTTGTTACTAGCCCCCTTGCTTGTCGCTTGCTGTTCTTGGGTGCTTGGCGGTGAATTCGCAAACATACGTGCGGGATTAAAGGGGAAACATGTGGCCGATGGCTCTGCTCTCCACGGGTATCCTGAGCTCGCACTTTACAGCCCCGTTGTGCTCTTGATTGCTTTGCTTGTTGGCCTTCAGTTTCTTCTCGTCCCGTTGATGGACTCCATCGGTTCTTTCCTTTCCGTTAACGCCGAGATGGGGGTTGCTGCCTCGCTCGTCGAACCTCTTGCGTTTGGTAATGCCGCCGTTATTCTCGATACGGATTGTTTGTTTTCGCGCAATATAAACATCGGGGCTGTGCTCCTGAGCTTTGGTGGGCATCAAGAGATCGTATTGCTTCTGGTTACCGTTTTGGGCAGTATCCTTGCCAGGGCCATAACGCGATTTTTCCCCGACTTAACGAGCGCTTTTTCTGCGGCCGCCAAATTAGGAGGAAAACACTCTGCAGTTGCCGATATCCTTACGGCTTCGGGTTTTTCTCAAAGGGAGTCCGCGGTTTTCTCTATGAGGATAGAGGGAAAAACGTACGAGGAGATTGCTTCTGCCTTGGACATTTCCCCGTCTACTGCCCGTACCTATTTGTCGCGGGCCTTGACTAAAACCGGATATAAAAACATTTCAGAGGCGACGGCTGGACTTCTCTTGTCAAAGGATGCGTGGCATCTTGACGCAACAAAAGGCCATGATCACCGTTCAGAATCGCTGGGGTCCTCATCGTTCAATCAGAACTGCAGGATAGTCTTCGTCTGCTTCCTGTTTATGTATGCGTCTGGAATGGGCATCGAGGAAATCCTCGTATGCTTCGGCTTTGAGCATGATGCGATAATCCTATCGATAGCTATAGTGCTTGTGGCCCTGTGTTGCCGTGCGGCTATACGGTGGATGTCTGAAATGCACTTGTGCCTTTCGCCTGAACTCACCCTTTCTTCGGTGTCTGTGGGTGCTGGAGCAGCGTTCTGGGTTCACGATGTGGTAAGTCGACTGTACATTTTCTTTGAGTCCGTTGGGAGCGGTGAGGCCGTTGGCGGCCTTATGCCTGCCTTACGCGTGACTGCGTTCCTTGTCGTACTTATCCTTATGGCTAATTCGCTGCTATTCTTGCGTTCGAAAGATACGGTTCGGGTGGGTGATCGACGCGATACCGTGCGTGAGGCCTTCTTGAGGTTTGGTTTCACGCCGCTTTATGCCGATATCATGACATGCGTTTTTGATGGCAATAGAACCACCGAGATTTGCGCACATCTTAACGTTGCTCGGGGAACCGTCAAAGAGGCCAAGAGCAAGAGCTATGCCTTGCTTGGAGTTCACTCGGAGCGTGAACTTAGAGATAGGGTTTTTAGTCTTATGGCAGATGTTATAGAAAATAGCAGGTAGAAGCCTGTAGACAAATAAGATTGTAAATCCATCCTACACGTCTACAGACAGTTCTGACGATGAAGGCGATACTTCCGGACAACGGGTCCGACGACTCGTGTGTTGCGAACCGGAGGTGCTTGCTGTGAAGACCTGTGATTGCCTCACATATGTACGGCTTAATTTAGAAGTTCTTGCGCGCAACCGGGGAATTATGTTGCTGACGGCGCTGCTCGCGCTCGTATTCTGCATCCCGGTATTTCTATCCGTTCCAACGGGAGCAGATTATCTATATGGTAGAGCTTCCATCGAAGACCAGAGAGCCCTTTTGGTCTCTCAAGTCTCTGACGGCGTTTATGACACTGCCCCACAGGAGCTCAACAGCATCATTGCCGACGAAAGGGCGTGCCTTGATCGGGCGCTTGAAAGCAAGGCGGACTCCAGAGAGTATTACGATGCGATTGCCGATTACGACAATCTATTGCTCAAGGAATACCGACTCGGTTATTTGAATGGTGTTGATTCGGAGTTATCGCTTGAAGCCCAAGAACGTCTTCCCCGAGCCATATCGATGCTGGCCCATCCGGAATCGTACGACTCAACAACAAAAATGCCCGGGATGATCCTTCTCGCATATTATTGCGGCGCTGTTCCTGCAATAGCGTGGCTTTTGGTCCCGGTCCTCGTCCTCTATATGTCGCTTGAGGGGGATGGAAAGCGGTTCTACGATCGAGCGTTGTTGTCAAAGTTAGAGATGAATGCATGCCGCGTTCTCGTCTCTGGTATTGCATCGATGCTGGTTTTGGTTCTGGCGTTGGCTCCCTGTTTTGTATTGGCAACGGTGTTTAACGGTGTAGGTCAGACAGAGTACCCAGTCGTATTCATTCAGTATGGTGACGTAGTCGAAAGAACTGTGTTAGTTCAGCTAGGGCTATTTGCCGTCTTTGAAGCTGTGCTGTCGATGATGTTTGCTTGCTTGGGCGTGTGCGTGTACGCCGGAAGCAGAAACAGGGCCATTTCGTCCATGGTGATCGCTCTTGTGGGGGGCATAAGCCAGCTTCCGTTTTATGCGAGCAAAGATGCTCCATGGCATGCGTTGCTGCCGTATATGGTGTCGAGCTATTCTGCCTCTTCGTTTGCGCTCGGCGGCGCATCTTACGCCAATGGAGCGGAGGTATCTCTCGTTCCTGAAGCCAGTGCATCGCACTGCCTCTTTGCCGTGATGGGCGCGTTTGCTGTTTGCGCGTTGGGGGTCATTTCGTTTTCGCGTCTAAAAAGCAAGAATCGCTGGGCCTGGAACCATATTCGCCCGGATAGTTTGGGCGAGAAAAGCTTGCTCTCTCTGTCGCTCGATGCGTTGACGGTTGGAAAAAACCAGCTGGTAAAGGGATTGCAGTTTGATATGCCCGCTGGCCAGATATGGGGTCTTGTCGCGCCAAATGGACATGGCAAGACTACGCTACTGAATACTCTTTGGGGAGATGCTGGGCCATCAGTGCGCGTGTCAGGTTCTCTCTGTTTTCATGCAAAAGTATGCGTCGACCGTGAGGAAATGAGAAAGGTATTCTTTTTGGTTCCGAATAGGCCGTCGCTATTGATTCCATACATGACCGTCGCTTTTCATCTCGACCGATGCAGGAGAATTTGGCATTCACCTCGCACTTTGGACCAAGTGCTTGATCGCTTTGACTTGACTGGGTTGAAGAATACGCCCGTATCTAGGCTGTCTGATGGAAATAGACAATTACTTAATGTCGCGATGGCGTATATGTCCTATTGCGAAGTCGTCCTTTTGGATGAGCCCATGAATGCACTTGATGTGAGACACGTTGCGATTGTTTCGAATGCTCTTAGAGATGAAGCGGGTAGAGGAGCACATGTCATTATCTCTTCTCATCTTATCGGAAACCTCGAATCGCTCTGCGATGCCTCCGTATTGCTCACAGGGGATGACTCGCGTGTCGTTACCAGAGAAATGGGAGGTGATTCGAAGTGGATCGGTAATGTATACGCGCAGCTTTTCAAGACGAACGACAGTAAAACTAGGAAAGGAAGATAACCATGAAACGCCATGTAACGAAGAACTTTGTGAAGGCAATGTTCGCATGTTTTATGCTTACCCTGTCGATGGTCACAATTCCCGTTTGTGCGACGGCGAAACCAGATGCAGGTTCTGTCGCGCCTTGTCGTCTTGTGACAGCGGACGTCTTGGACACTTACAAGTCGTTCTCCACTGCGAACCACCCGAGCGAGAATGTTGATTGTTTCGACCAGACATACAAGAGGCTGTCTTTCAAAACTTCGTATTCTCGTACGGGGCAAACGATTCTCTATACGGGTGCCGCGTTAAGCCCACGCGGCAACGGGATGCCCGGGTTTGAGACAAAATATCAGTGCACATATCGTACCTGGTAGACAACTCTAGGATCGGATCTCTCCGAATAACTTTGTGGCGGACTTGTTTAACGCTACCGCTCCTTCGTTTATCTCAATCTGTAACATCTGACTGGCAAAAACGCTTCTATCTGTTACAGATTGAGATTATTCGACGCGCGTTCTGTAACTCGTCTCGATCTGTAACAGTAAGACGGCGATTTGGTCTCCATATGTTACAGATTGAGACGAAAGAAAGCGTGAGCTAGAAAACCGCCGCGAGGGAAAGTAGCTCCCTCGCGGCGGTTTTTGGCGTTTACCCAGATAAAACCTGCCAAAATAAACCTGCCCCTTTTTGGCAGGTTATCGCTTCCAAAAGTGGAGGATGAGCGTCGTGCGGTTTTGCTGTTCGGTTTTGACCAGGATGTTGTGGATGTGGGTCTTGACGGTGCCCACGGCAAGGAAGAGCTCGTCAGCGATCTCTTGGTTCGATTTGCCCAGTACGACCAGACGCATAACTTCGGTCTCACGGTTGGAGAGCTTGTAGGCGTTGCGATAGAAGGGCATCTGCTCTTCGATGTGTCGATCAAGATCGCTGACGTTCTTTTCCTCGGGCGCCTCCTGCATGCGAATCGAAAGCACGTGATAGGCGTAGATAATGAGCAGGATCGCAAAGTAACACGCAAAGATGTTCTCGCTAAAGTTGCGCTCGGATAGGTACAGCTGCAGCCAGGAGGGCGCCAAGCTCATGGGGACCACCAGAATGTTGTAGAAATCCTCGGCAACGATGCAACCGACCAGAATAGCGCCGATAATCAGGTGCTTTTGTTGGTTGTTGACACGTGCCTTCAGCTCGACTTGTGTGCTCTTGCGTGCCGTCCAAAAGATATATAGCCCCACGAAAACAAGGAATACCTGACGCATCGTGTAGTAGAGCCATTGACGAATGGGGCCGTAGGGGACAGCGACGATAATCAGCAGCTCGCTCAGCAAGAACGTTGCGACGGGAATGACAAACTGCTTTTTTGAATGCTTGTCGAGCAAATCCATGGCAATGAGCCAAATAAAAGCCTGCGAAGCGGTCGCCACAAAGGTCCGCAACACAGGCATGGTAATTGAGTAATAGTCGCTGGCTGGAAAACTCTGGTTTTGCAGCGTGTATTCAAAAAAGAAAATCTCGGTCATCTCGATGGCATAGCAGATAAATACGCCGCTGCCATAGATAAAGAAGCGTCGACGGGACGAGGCATAGGCGGCAAGCGAGAGCACCGCCGTCACAATACAGATCACGAGTATCGCTAGGGTATAGAAGAACATCAGGGTGTTCATCTGTCACCGTCCCATCTCATTTATTCTATGGCCGAGTTCTGTATACCTTGTGGGATATAGACGTCTCAACCCTTCGTTTCATTGTGGATTAGGCGCCGAGATACAGCATAGCCGTATACCGTTCGTGGTTCTAGATGGTAAACCCCCTGTAAACTCTTGACCTGCGGGTTTATATTGGTTTAGAGGGGGTGTAACTCCGTGAACGGTCTTTAATCCCGAATAAACTAGGTAAAAATTGCATACGGGTGAATGATGGTCTTGTCAACACGAGGCGTGATGTTCGAGCGCCTCATAGTAATAGTCGGCAAGACCGGCGGAAAGGAAATCGACATGGCACTGCCTAAGGATTTCATCGACACCAACGACTTCACCAAAGAGCAGATCCTGGCTATCGAGGATCTTGGCCTGGCAATGAAGAAGGCCATCAAGGTTGACGGTTATTATCCGCACCTGCTCCGCAACAAGAGCCTTGGCATGATCTTCCAGCAGGTCTCCACCCGCACTCGTCTTTCCTTCGAGACCGCTATGACCGACCTCGGCGGCCATGCTCAGTTCTATGGCCCTGGCACCATCCAGCTCGGCGGTCACGAGTCCCTGGGCGACACCGCTCGCGTTATGGGCTCGCTGCTCGACATCATGATGGCTCGCGTTGACCGTCACAAGGACGTCGTCGGCCTCGCCGAGGGCTCCGCTGTGCCCGTCATCAACGGCATGTCCGAGTTCAACCATCCCACGCAGGAGATGGGCGACCTCATGACCATGCTCGAGAACCTCCCCGAGGGCAAGAAGATCGAGGACTGCACTCTGGCCTTCATCGGCGACGCCACCCAGGTCTGCGTCTCCCTCATGTTCATCGCCTCCAAGGTCGGCATGAAGTTTGTCCAGTTTGGACCTAAGGGCCACCAGATCCCCGACGGCGGCCTGCACGTTGGCACCGTCGAGGAGCGCGCCGAGTTCGGCAAGCAGATGATGGCCATCGCCGAGGAGAACTGCAAGGTCTCCGGCGGCTCGGTTGTCATCTCCGACGACATCGAGTGCATCAAGGGCGCCGACTTCATCTACACCGACGTGTGGTATGGCCTGTACGACGAGGAGGTCTCGGGCGAGAACTACATGGACGTGTTCTATCCCAAGTATCAGGTCACCATGGACATGATGAACTTCGCCGGCCCCAACTCCAAGTTCATGCACTGCCTGCCGGCCACCCGCAACGAGGAAGTCGTCGACGAGGTCATGGATGATCCCGAGCGCTCCCTGTGCTGGGTCGAGGCTGAGAACCGTAAGCACTCCATCCGTGCTCTCCTTGCCGCCCTGGGCAAGCGCACTCCGCTCAACGACGAGGGTGTCGAGTACTCCGCCAAGGCCGAGCTCCACGCCGCTCTCGAGGCTCTCGAGCAGCTCTAAGCCTCAAGGCTTCTAAAAGCACGTTTGCGGGCGGCGGATGCTCGTCTCCTGTCGCCCGCGCACCGAGGCCCAGGCAATTGCCTTAATACCTTAGGGCCTCGGATCTGTCCAAGACTGAGCGAAGGAGCTCATCATGAGCGACGGAAAGAAAAAGCTTTCCTTCTTTACGGTCATTTCGACCATCATCTGCGTCGTCTTCGTTTGCGAGGCCGCCGCTCCTGCTGCCGCCATCGGCAACCAGCAGTTCTTCTGGTGGATCTTCCTGATCCTGACCTTCCTGCTCCCTTACGGCATGGTCGTCGCCGAGCTCGGCACCACCTATGACGGCGAGGGCGGCATTTACGACTGGGTACGCGATGGCCTGGGCGACAAGTGGGGCGCCCGCATTTCGTACTACTACTGGGTCAACTACCCCCTGTGGATCGCCTCGCTGGCAACCATGTTCCCCGACATCCTGGGCATGGTCTTCGGCGTCGAGTTCAACCTGATCGCCAAGATGGTTATCGAACTTGCCTTCGTGTGGATCGTGTATCTCATGGGCCGCTCCAAGGCTGCCGACTCCGAGTGGGTCCTCAACGGTGGCGCCCTGATCAAGGTCGCCGTTGCCGTTATCGTCGGCGCTCTGGGCATCTGGTTTGCCATGGAGAACGGTTTTGCGAACGACATGTCCGCCGCCACCTTCCTGCCCGAGCTCACCAACACCAACGCTATCGGCTACCTGTCCATCATCATCTTCAACTTCATGGGCTTCGAGGTCATCTGCACCATGACCGACGACATGGCCGATCCCGCTCGCGATATTCCCAAGGCTATCATTGTCGGTGGCGTGGCTATTGCCGTCATCTACCTGTTCGCTGGCTTCGGCATCGGCGCCGCTGTGCCGGCCGACTCCATCGATCCCGACTACGGCATGGTCGTCGCGGTCCAGACCATGGTGGGCGACTCCATGATCTTCAAGGTCATCTGCATCGCCTTCCTGATCACCCTGTTCGCCAACATGGCCGCCTGGTCCTTCGGCGTCAACTCCGTCGCCCGCTACGCCGCCGAGCACGGCAACATGCCCAAGGTCTTCGCCTCGATGATCTCCAAGGACGACATGCCCAACGGCGCCAACCTGGTCAACGCCGTCGTCGCCTCCCTGGTGCTGTGCCTGCAGCTCGTCCCCATCGACGCCATCTCCAACGGCGTCTTCTGGATGCTCTTCGGCACCTCCGTCGTCTTCCTGCTGCTCACCTACATCCCGATGTTCCCGGCGTTCCTCAACCTTCGCAAGAACGACCCGAACCGCGAGCGCATCTTCACGTTCCCGTTCAGGGGCGCGATGATGAAGGTCATGCTGGCCATCCCCTGCATCGAGCTGATCCTGGCCATCGTCGCGACGCTGGTGCCGTTCTCCGCCGCCGAAATCGGCGACAAGGTCCCGATGATCGTCATCTTCATCGTGCTCGTGCTCATCGGCGAGGTCGTCCGCGTCGTCAGCGCCAAGGGCCGCGAGACCGAGTACAAGGGCCTCACCCCCGAGCTGGCTGCCCAGCGCCTGGCTGAGGAGGCCGCCGAGGCCGAGGAGGACTAGAGCACCCGGATTCGGGGCTCCAACCCTCATCATCTGCTAACCACTCCCTGGGGCGGGTGCGAGCGATTGCTCCGGTAACCACCGCCCGCCCCAACCTCTCTCCCGTATCCTTCGTGCGTTTTGTCTCCGCGCACTTGGCTACGTCGTCGCTCGCCGGTGCGACTCCGTGAAAACCGGCGCCGGGCGCCCCGACCTTTGCCGGGGAACGGGCGCCTGCCATCTCTTGGTTTTAGGCCGCGGGCAACCCGCCCGCGGCAAGCGATCGTTCGATTTGGAGGAAATCTTATGCGTACGATCACCGAGTCCGAGTCCACCCCTAGGGCCGACGGCTTCTTCATGCCCGCCGAGTTCGCCCCGCAGGATCGCGTGTGGATGGGCTGGCCCCACCGCACCGACACCTGGGCCCACGGCGCCAAGCCTGCCCAGAAGCAGTATGCCGCCATCGCCCGCGCCATCTCCGAGTTCACCCCGGTCTATATGTGCGCCAACCAGGTCGACTACGCCAACTGCAAGGCCGTCTTCGAGAACGACGAGAACGTCACCGTCATCGAGATGACCACCGACGACGCCTGGTTCCGCGACACCGCCGCCACCTACGTCATCAACGGCAAGGGCGAGAAGCGCGCCAACCACTGGCACTTCAACGCCTACGGCGGCCTCGTCGACGGCCTGTACTTCCCGTGGGACAAGGACGAGCAGATCGCCCTCAAGATGGCTGAGCTCTCCGGCTGCCGCCGCTATCGTCCCGACGACATGATCCTCGAGGGCGGCTCCATCACCGTCGACGGCGAGGGTACCCTTGTCGTGACCGACCAGTGCCTCCTGTCCCCCGGCCGCACCTGCTCTGCGGTGCTCGAGGAGGAAGAGGATCCCGAGTCCATCTGGCCCAAGTACCACAAGAAGTTCGAGCCCTGGAGCGAGGAGCTTCGCGAGTACATGAACGAGCGCCTCAAGGATTACCTGGGCGTCGAGAAGGTCATCTGGGTCAAGGAGGGCATCGACCCCGAGGAGACCAACGGCCACATCGACGACGTCGCCACGTTCATCGCCCCGGGCGTCATGGCCTGCATCTGGACCGACGACCCCGAGTACCCGTTCTACGAGCAGTGCCATGCCGCCTACGAGACCCTCTCCAACGCCGTTGACGCCAAGGGCCGCAAGCTGAAGGTCTACAAGCTCTGCATGCCCGTGAACCCGCTGTTCATGGACCAGGCTTCCTGCGACACCATTGACGCCGACGAGAACGCCGAGCCGCGCGTTCCCGACGAGCCGCTGATCGCTTCCTACATGAACTACCTGGTCACCAACCACGGTGTTATCGTCCCGCAGTACGGCGACGAGAACGACCAGCTGGCCGTCGACACGCTCCAGAAGATCTATGACGAGGTCTGGGGCGAGGGCGTCTACAAGTGCGTTGGCGTTCAGTCCGAGCAGGTCGTCTTCGGTGGCGGCAACATCCACTGCATTACGCAGCAGGAGCCGTCGGCGTAACTCAGGCACGCCACCTTGGCGTTCACTCGTCGCTTACGTAGCGTCAGTACGCTACGCTCCTCGTTCGCGCCAATCTGGCGCACCCGAGCACGCCGAGTAAACGTCTGGCTTTCCGAGGCACCCCATCTCGCCGCTCAAGCCGTCGCTCGCGTACCAAAGTACGCTTCGCTCCTCTTTCGCGGCGACCTGGGGCACCTCGAAAACCCAGCCGGTCAAGCGAACAGGGCTACCTGATTGATCGGCTGGCTTTTCTTTAGGCACTCCGTTGCCTCCACATCGGAGTGCCCTTTTTCTTTGATTGAATACGCGTCTGATCTGGGATTTATTGCGGGTTAGGCCAATTGTTCGCTTGAATTTCCCAGGTCAGACGCGTATTCAATTGCTGATAGTTTCCGGTTGCGAGCGCGACCGTTTTGATCGGAGTATCTATGTACCAGCGTATCGTTATCTACACGCGCCTGTTCCGCGAGCGTTGGTCCAACAATTGCATCCTCTCTTCTCTTTGGGATGGCACCTGCACCGGTGACGCGGCCTGCAACCCTACCTTGGGCTGCGCCTTCGGTACAGATGCCATCCTTTTTGCTGTAGGGGGAGCGTGCCATGGTAGGTAAAAAGTTCTCCCTGTTCGAGGTCATCCTCTCGGTTATCTGCGTTGTCTTTACCATCGAGGCGGCTGCTCCGGCGTCTGCCATGGGTAACGTGCAGTTCTTCTGGTGGATCTTCCTCATCATTACGTTTTTGCTTCCCTATGGCCTGGTGGTGGCCGAGCTCGGTACGGCGTTCGATTCCGAGGGCGGCCTGTACGATTGGGTTCGCCTGGGCTTGGGCGACCGTTGGGGCGCCCGTTGCTCCTGGTGCTATTGGGTCAACTTTCCGCTGTGGGTGGCAAGCATCGCTTGCATGTTTCCCAGTGTCATCAATGCGGTATGGGGCATCGAATTTTCGCTTGGGGTCCGAATTGCCATCGAGCTTGCCTTTGTGTGGGGCGTCACGGTCATGGCGATGCACCCGGTGGCCGAGGCCGATTGGGTCATGGACGGCGGCGCCGTCATCAAGGTGCTCATTACCGCCGTGGTGGGAATCGTCGGCATCTGGTTTGCCTGCAATAACGGCTTTTCCAACGATATGTCGTTTAAGAGCTTTGTCCCCGATCTGGGAGACACTAACTCACTGACGTATCTTTCGATCATCCTATTCAACTTTATGGGCTTCGAAGTGGTCGCGACCTTTGCCAGCACGATGAAAAACCCGTCGCGCGATATCCCCAAGGCGGTTATTGCCGGTGGCGTGGCCGTTGCGGCGATCTACATTATTTGCGGTATCGGCATTGGAGCCGCGGTTCCCACCGAGCAGCTTTCACTCGATTCGGGCATTGTGGACGCGGTCGCCGCCATGGTGGGGCGCGCTCACCCGCTGACGATGGTCGTGGGCGTGGCCTTTTTGGTGACGCTGTTCGCCAACATGATCTGCTGGAGCTTTGGCGTCAACAACGTGGCGAGCTATGCCGCGCGCCATGGCAACATGCCGCGCCCCTTTGCGCTGGTGTCCAAGAAGACCGGCATGCCCAATGGCTCGGCAATCATTAACGGTTGTTTTGCCAGCCTGGTACTACTGCTTCAGATTCCGCTGGGCGAGGGCTCCGACGTATTTTGGGTCTTCTTTTCGATGAACGTCGTCTTTCTGCTCATGAGTTATATTCCGATGTTCCCAGCGTTTTGGCGCCTGCGCAAATATGACGATCGCCCGCGCGTATTCCGCGCGCCTTTCGAGGGCAAGGTGCTTGCGGTGGCACTTGCGATTCCCGTGGTGGAGCTTGTGCTTTCGATTGTCGCTACGATTGTGCCGCTCAACGGCTCGCCCGCCGAAATGGCAAAGTTGCCCATTCTCATGGGTGTGGTGATCGCCGTGTTGCTGGGCGAGGTTTCGCGCCTCATATCGCGCCGCGGCCGCAGTGTCGATAATCCCGGCGTTGGCGTGTGTGGAAAACGCAAATCGTGAGGGGGTTCGGTTCGGCAGTGCGGGACTCAAAACCGGAGTTGCTTCCGAGTTAACAAATTGCTGCGAGGATTACTGCGGCAATCGTGAAGGTTATGCTAGCGGTTGTGCTGCTCGATATCAGAGGAGAGTTTAGGCGCAAAGTAGGGGACATGGCCCAGGTAGGGGCAGCTGTCGTTGCGTTCATCAACGATGCAAGGAACGTCATCGTAGGTCATGGTCGAACCGATCTTGGCGATGGCCTTGGCGGCAGGCGCGACAATAATCTTGAGCGGTGCAATCGGTGCCATGGCCTCTCCTTTCGATCTTGGTATTCGTTCGATGTTTCTACCATAACCGTAATGCGGAATCAAGCTGGTTGTGCGCGGAATGAGGGTAGTATGAGCTTCGCATTCTTTATCTACACGATTCTTGTCATGGGCGTTGGATTGGTGACGGCATCAACTGCGCTCGTAATATGGCTCATGACTCGTCGACGCGATTGTTTGGTGGCGGCCGCGGGCTTCCTTCTCTATATCTTCGATATGTCGGTGATCTTCTTTGATGAGTACAACCGGCTCAAATATGACTATGTGGTGACGTTTAATGAGCCGCTTCAACATCCGTTACTGCGCTGCGCGCTGGGCGTGGCGATTCTTGCGTGCGTATGGCTTTGGGTAACGTTTCGCTTACACGATGAGGTGACCGTTAAGCGCGTTGCCGCATATGTCGTACCGATCGCCGTGCTTCAGCTTGCTCTGGTGCCTCGTACTGGCTTTGCGGGCCAGGTTCAGCAATATCTTTTTTGGCTTTCGCGCGATTTGGGAATGGCATTCTGCTTGGTATATGCTTACGCCTGCTATCGCAAGACGGAGAATAGGGCTGAGCGGCTCGATCTTGAGCGCTCTCGGATGTTCTTTTGCATAGCCTGCGTGCTTACCGTGATGGTGGTTATCGAAGATACCTATATGATCCTATTCTGCACGCCTGACGTTGACAACGTGATGGTGAGCGCCTTTTTATGGTATCTGGGCGAGCGGAATATCTCAGAGAATTTATTGTTTGTGGCTGCAGCCGTTCAGCTATTTAAACAGTTCAGCCATATCTTACGTGTGTTCTCGCGTCACCCTCGTGCCGATGAAGAGGTAGCGACAGAGCGCCGTGATGCACGGGAGGACCTTGTCTCGCGTGTTGTGATTTTCTCGGACGAGCATGGGCTTTCAAAGCGTGAACAGGAAGTGCTTACACTCGTATTGCGTGGACTCGATGTCCAAAATATTGCTAACGAACTTGTGATTAGTCCGGGTACCGTCAAGGCTCACCTGCATCGCATCTATGTAAAGAGCGAAGTCAAGGCGCGTGACGACTTGATTGAGACATTCTGGCGCTCGTAAGGCTGGAGTGGTTCGGCTGACGGCGTATCGCAGACCACTTGGCGTAATGAAGCGACAATAAACTTTGACAATAAAATACCTGCTCAGACGTGTAAACCTTCTTAAGCCGTCCGTTCGCTCGCTTCCATCTTGGCAGCTTGTGCAGGAGGTGCGTCAATGGGTGTTGACACGGGGCATAGGGCGCTGGACAGACGCCCGACCGCTCGTAGGCACGTGTCATGTAGGGAGCGACAAATGCTCCCTCACCGATTGGGCGCGTCGTATCGTGGCGCTCATCCATTGTCCTGTAACGTCTGAGGAGGCTCATATGGACAAAGCGGATTTAGTCATCAAAAGTAATGCTGTGTTCACTGGTGACGGGCTGGCCCCGTTCAAGGGCGGCGTTGCCGTCGCAGGTGACAGGATTGTTGCGTGCGGCGAGGATAAGTACCTCGACGCTTTTATCGGGCCCGATACCGAGGTGCGCGACTATGGCGATAAGCTCGTCATGCCTGGCATCATCGACTCACACACTCACTATGCCCAGGGCGCCTTTGTGTCCGATCCCGATTTCGCCGTCAATCTCATCGATTGCACAAGCTTTGAGCAGTGTATGGAACGCGTGCAGGCGTTTGCCGAAGACCACCCGAACAACGAGTGGATCGTGGGCTATCAGGTTATCCAGTTCCAGTGGGACGTGCCCGAGATGCCTACGGCGGCAATGATCGATGAGTGCATTTCGGACCGTCCGGTCTTTTTGCAGCAGGTTGACGTGCACACGTTTAGTGCCAACACCTGCGCAATCGAGAAAATCGGCATTACTGCTGAAACGCCAGACCCATCAGGCGGCAAGATTCTTAGGGATGAAGCTGGCAACCCCACTGGGGTCTTCTCGAACAACGCGGGATCCCTTTTCTTGGATGAGGTATACAATCCTGCCCCCGAGGTGGCTAGTGCTTCCTTTGCCAAGACCGCGCATCGTGCCAACGCTCTCGGTATTACGACAGTCGGCATGGTAAACCCCACTTTTGTGAGCATGGATAACCCCTATAAATTCCTCGCGGAGCTTAACCGCAAGGGCGAACTTCCGTTGCGCGTGTTCATGTACACAGACCTTTTTGAGAACGAGGCCATGACGCTCGAGGAGATTCGGGCGAAATACGACTTCCCGGGCACGCAAGTCGAGTGGCATGGCTTTAAGCAGTTCATTGACGGTGTGTGTTCCGATCATACTGCTTGGATGCTCGAGCCCTATGCTAATGCTCCCGAGACCTGTGGCGAGCCGGCTGAGGAACCTGAGCGTGTGCGCAAAGCCATCCTTAAAGCGCTTGAGTGGGGTGTCGACACGCGCATCCATGCCATAGGCGATCGTTCCGTACGCTTTATCCTGGACTGCTTCGAGGAGGGCGAGAAGCGTTACGGTCTTATGGGCTGTCGTCACTCCATGGAGCACAACGAGACTGTTCAACCTGAGGATTTGCCGCGCTATGCGGAGCTCGGCGTCTGTCCGGCCATGCAGCCGTGGCATATGCTGCTTGATATGGCAGACTTGGCAAAGGACGACGCCGTTGGTCCCGAGCGCGCGGCGCTCTCGTGGCCAATTCATAGCCTGCTCGCGAGCGGTGCCTGCGTGCATCTGGGCTCCGACTTCCCGGTCGTGGGGCTTGAGCCTATGGAGGAAGTCTATGGAGCGGTCTACCGCATGCTCGAGGATGGATCTAATCCTGAGGGTTGGTTCCCCGAGGAGCGAATCACTATGGCCGAGGCCCTGCGCGCATACACCTACGGCAGCGCCTACGCTATGCATGCTGAGGACCGCATCGGCACACTCGCCTGCGGCAAGCAAGCCGACATTTGCGTACTCGACCGCAATCTCTTTACCTGCGAGCCGGCAGAGGTGCTCGAGGCTACCGCGGCCCTTACGATGATCGCCGGCAAGGTGGTCTTTGAGGCCTAGCGCCATCGTTTGGCTGGGCGGCTTGGCGCCAGTTGTCAGCCGCCTGACATCCATTCAGCACTACTCTCTCAAGGAAAGGGGAGAACAATGGCAGAAGAAGTAACCGCTGCCGTGGAGGAGGAGCGCGAGCTCGCCTCCCAACCGATTCCCGGTCTGGTGCGTAAGTACACCATCGTCACCGGCCAGGGCATGCTCGCCCAGATCATCATGGTGGTCCTCGAGGGCCTCGTGATGGGTTGGGGCCTGGGTGCCCACGGCCTGGCCTGCGTCTCGATCATCATGTCGGTCGAGTACATCAACCTGGCCTTTGGCAACCTGTTTGGCACCGGCGTGCCCGCCGTGGTGGGCAACCTTTTGGGTGCCGGCGACATTAAGGGCGCAAGCAAGGCTTTTAGCCAGGGCTTTTGGCTCACCACGATTGTGAGTGTGCTGCTTGCTGTGGTGATGGCCGTGTTTACCGAGCCCATCTGCGCATTCTTTGGCGCCACGCCCGACATCATGGCCGATACCGTTGCCGGCGTGCGCACCTTCGCCGTGCTGCTGCCGCTCACGGTCATTGGCCAGATGGTCACCGCTGTGATGCGTGTGGACGAGAAGGTTCAGGTCCAGGCCAACCTCATGACCGTTTCGGCCATCGTTGCCATCTGCTGGCTCGCGCTTTCTACGTTTGTGCTCAAGTTTGGCGTTATGGGCGCCGGCGTGTACTACGGGCTTTCCATCGGTATCTGGGCCATCGGTATCTTCTGGTTCATCGGGGGCAAAAAGTCCCAGCTCCAGATTAGCCTGGCCGACCTTAAGCTCGACCTCGCCGTCTGCGGCCAGATCCTCAAGATCGGCTTCCCGTTCTTCCTGGTCCAGGGCGCGACCTTTATCTTTAACACCGTTGCCAACTCGCTTTTGGGCTCGCTCGGCGGCGACATGGGCTCGCTCTACATCGCAGCCTTTGGCGTGATCAACGGCTACATCCTCTACATCACCATGATGGTTGCCCAGTGCTTCTCCTATGGCCTGCAGCCCATCGCTGCCTTCAACGCCGGCGCAAAGGCTTGGGCGCGCCTTAAGGAGACGCTCTCTTGCACGCTTAAGTACCAGGTTGTGACGCTGGCGCTGGTCACCGTCGCGCTCTGGCTTGCCGCCACTCCGGTGTGCGCCTTCTTTGCCGGCAGCGATCCTGCGCTCGTTGAGGTTGCCGCCAACGCCACGCGTACCGTCATCCTGGCTGTTGCCCTGGGCTATCTTGCCATGACCATGTCGATATATTTCCAGGCGGTCGAGAAGGTTGGTGTTGCCACGTTTACCGGCCTGCTTCGCTATGTGATCTGCTCAGTGCCGCTTATGTACCTCCTCGGCAACATGATGGGTGTTGAGGGCGTGTGGATCGCCCTGGTGGTGGCCGACGCCATTACCGGCATCATCTCCATTGCGCTCGCCGCGCACGAGTCCAAGCGCCTTGCCACGCTCTAGGCTCGGACATGGCTGGCGCACGATAGTCGAACAAGTTAACTCGCCTGCAAGCCACCACAATGGGGACAGCCCCTATTGTGGTGGCTTTTGTTATTTAGGGTCTGAGATTTCGGCTCTATAAATAATGCTTTTGAACTAGGCTACTATAAGATTGTGGTAAACGCTAATATAAGATTATGGCGAATGAAACTATCCGATTATGGTAACAGCGCAATAAGGGGCGTTGATATGGCTGAGTTCATTAACAGGGATTTGCATGAGTTGCTCATTCGCATGGCAGGCTGGTTTCCTGTTGTGTCGTTGACAGGGCCTAGGCAGAGCGGTAAGTCTACGCTGGTTCGGCATACCTTTCCCGACTATTCCTACGTCACGCTTGAGGACCCTCAAACGAGGCGCGCGGCCTTGGAGGATCCGGTGAGTTTTATCCGCAACCGAAAGGGCGGACTCATCATCGATGAGGCGCAATACGCCCCGGATTTGTTTTCAATGATCCAGGTTGTTTCGGATGAGCGGGGAGACGCCGGTCAATACATCCTTACAGGCTCGCAAAACTTTTTGATGATGAAAAGCATCGGGCAGTCTCTTGCCGGGCGAGTCGGGATCTTGAAATTGCTGCCATTATCGTTTCGAGAAGCGGAGAGGGGCCAGCAGGGGCAGCTGGAAGTGGATTTGTTCGCGCTCGAAGGGGGATACCCTCGCCTGCGTTCCGCCGGAATGCCGTCCTCGGTTTATTTTCCCAGCTATATCGATACCTATGTTGAGCGCGATGTTGTGGGCTTGCTTGATGTGCGCAATAAGGCGGAGTTTCATAAGTTTCTGTCCATAATTGCTCAGAGCGTCGGTGCCCTCATCAATATATCCTCGCTTTCTCGAGATACGGGCGTGAGCGTATCGACCATTAAAAGCTGGTTGTCCATCCTGGAGCAGAGCTACCTGACGTTTTCGCTGCAGCCCTATTATGCAAATGCCAAGAAGCGTCTAACTAAAACGCCCAAGCTCTATTTTTACGACACGGGGCTGCTCTGCTACTTGCTCAAAATTGGATCACTGGAGCAACTATTGGAGAGCCCTTATCTGGGGGCCGTTTTCGAAAACCTCATCGTTTCCGAAACGGCGAAGAGCCATCTCAACGTGGGCGAGAATCCCGAGCTGTATTTCTATAGGGACGACAGCAAGCGTGAAATCGATTTGCTCGACTGTACAAACTCAGGGAGTCCCAAGGCTATCGAAATAAAATCATCCAGAACGTATCACGATAAGTACGCCCGCCATCTACAGACTGTATGCGATGAGATCGACATTGCAAAAGATGCGCGCTATGTTGTAGCCCGCGTGGACTCAACGTATGAGTCGAAAGACTGTAGTGTGGTTTCGGCGCGTGATTGGCTTTTACGATAACAAGCTCGGCGTATTAACAACAGCCGCGAAGGGAACCGGCCCCTTTTTGCGGCGGTTTTTGCCTATCTGGTGCGTCTTAGATGCAAGTGAGTAGACTTATTTGGATATGCCGAGCACACCGCGGCAAATGCTCAATAAAACCGCAGGTCAGAGCTGTGGCGTTTTGGGGCGTGCTTGGCCTCCTGCAAAAAGCCTACTCACTTGGTTTTTCTGCTGGAAGACCGCCGTGAGGGAAGGCAGCTCCCTCGTGGCGGCTGACATTTGCCCAGATAAACCCTGCCAAAATAAACCTGTCTACTCTTTGAGCCAGAGCCGACACTAATTCAAATGGCGAAATCAAAGGGCGTTCTCCGTATGGAGGGCGCCCTTTTTCATCGCAGGATGTTTTGCGTGGCAGTCATAAGGCCCAGACGGTTGCTGACGCCGAGCTTGCGATAGATGGCGTTGACGTGCTTCTTGACGGTTGACTCGCTTATGAATAGCTCGTTTGCCATCTGTTTGTTCGTTTTGCCGCCGAGCATGAGCTGCATGATTTCGGCTTCGCGCGGTTGGATATTATGTTCTGTAATGAAAGCATTCAGCTGGTCTGTGTCTTCGGTCTGGGTGAGTTTAATGCCCCGAGGATAGAGGTTGGCGAGCGCGAGGCTCGCGTGCCGAGCGATTTCGAGCAGGATTGCGAGCTCGGTGTCGGTGAAGTCTCCGGCCGTGCGTTCGCGAAACAGGGTGATGCTTCCTAGCGGGCTGTCGTTGTGCGCGAGCGTGGCCGTACAGCCAAAGTAGACGCCCTGCGGTTCCATCCATTTGCGATAGATGGGCGTGGCATCGCGTCGCTCGACGTCCACGAGGTCGAGGTCGCGGTAGACGCCGACCTTATGTAGGTCAAAGCTCCATGTTGTATAGTCCATCGCGGCGTAGCGGTTGTAGTAGTCGCTCAGCGCGCGGTCGTCCATTCCGCTGCTTGCGGGGTGGACGTAGCGTGGGGCGTCACTGCCTGCCGCCTCGATCAGGTCGAACATGGCGATCCGATGGGGCACGAGCCCTGTCGTTCCCTCGAGGGTCTCCTTTTGCAGCTTATCGACACCGTGTGATGCGTGGATTGCAAGCGCGAGCTCGTTGAGAGCAGTCCAGGTCGTACTGTCCAACTCAATAGTCTGCTGTTTATTGCATGGGGGCATAGGGCGTCCTTTCCATTGTGGAACCCAGTATGTCATGTTCTCGGCCTGAATAGAACTTTAGGTCAGCGAATGGTATACCGTTGGTCGCTGAAAGGGGCTCGAGGGACTATTGAGAACATCTCGGTGCGGCCGCATCATGGTCTCGTCAAGCAAAAGCACCGAGATTTAGGAGCTTGAAATGAAGACCATCTACGAGAGTGAATCCACGCCTAAGAAGGACGGGTTCTATATGCCCGGCGAGTATGAGGAGCAGGAGCGCACCTGGATTCTGTGGCCGCACCGCTCCGACGTGTGGCGCTGCGGCGCCAAGCCGGCGCAGAAGGTCTTCACCGAGATCATTAAGACCGTTGCACGCTTTCAGCCCATCACGGTAGGCGTCAACACCGAAGACTTCCCCGCGGTGTGCGAGATCTTCGAGGGTGTTGAGAACGTGCGCGTTATCCACATGGAGTACAACGACAGCTGGATTCGCGACCCCGGCCCGGCGTTCCTCGTTAATGACAATGGGGAGGTGGCCCTTTCGCACTTCCACTTTAATGCTTACGGCGGTTTCATTGACGGTCTGTACTTCCCGTGGGACAAGGATGCTTCCATTGGCCTGCAGGTGGCACAGCTTGAGCAGGTTAACCGTTATCGTCCCGAGGACTACATCCTCGAGGGCGGCTCGTTCAACTGTGATGGTCAAGGCACCGTCGTGACCACCGAGATGTGTCTGCTCAACGAGGACCGCAACCCGCAGTACACCAAGGAGCAGATTGAGGAGAAGCTCTCTGAGTATCTCGGTATCGAAAAGGTTATCTGGATCAAGGACGGTATCGATCCGTACGAAACGAACGGTCATGTGGACGACGTCGCATGCTTTAGTGCGCCCGGCGAGGTCTGCTGCATGTGGACCGATGATCCCAACCATAAGTTCTACAAGGAGTGCCAGGAGGCGTACAAGACGCTCTCCGAGTCCACGGATGCCAAGGGTCGCAAGCTCAAGATCCACAAGGTGATCATGCCTGCGACTTCGGTATATATGACCGAAGAGGAGGCCAGCACGATTGATCCCGTCGAGGGCGTGCTGCCGCGTACCCCCGAGGACGCCTTCGAGCCGAGCTATCTCAATTTCCTGCCCATCAACGGAGCGGTGCTTGTGCCGCAGTTCGGTGACCCCAACGACGCCCAGGCGCTCAAGGATATCCAGGCTGCTTATCCGGACCGTGAAGTCATCGGTATCATGACTCGCGAGGTTATCTACGGCGGCGGCAACATCCACTGCATCACCCAGCAGCAGCCCAAGGCGCGCTACAAGTAGTAGCTCCTTGGTAAACAGGGTTTGATTATCCGTAAATGAAAGTCCGCCGGCTTGAACTGCCTCCCATTTCTTGGACATGAGAAATGGGAGGCTTTTTATGCGTGTCGACTTGAGGGTGAAGCACGACATCGAGGCCAGGAAGGCGGCGATCGGGCTCTTCGAGCGAGGCCACGGCTACAAGTCTGCGGCGAAGGCGCTGTCGGTCCCGCGCGGAACCGTGAGACAATGGCTCTGCGTATACCGGTCGTTCGGAAGCGAGGTGCTGCTATCCATGGACGGCAAGCAGGCCAGGTACACATACGAGCAGAAGGTCGCCGCAGCCTCCGCCGTGGTCGACGGCGGCATGACGAAGGCCGAGGCGATGGCGGCGTTCGGCATAATGTCGATGTCGCCGCTCAAGAGATGGTGCGCGCTCTACCGCCGGGGCGGCGCGGAGGCCCTGCGCCCGAGGCCCAAGGGCCGGCCGAGCGGTTCCAAGGCGAGGCCGCGGACCCGCGAGCAGGAGCTCGAGGAGCGCTGCCGAAGGCTCGAGACCGAGGTGGCCTACCTAAAAAAATTGCGTGCCCTGGTCGAGAGGGACGGGCTCTGACCAGGGCGAAGGTCGAGGCCGTGGGCGCCCTGCGCGAAGAGGGGCACGGGCTGGGGCGCCTGCTGGAGTGTGCCGGCCTGGCGAGGTCGAGCTACTACTACGCGCTGTCGCACCCGAAGGCTCCCACCAGGCCCGAGCTCTGGGAGGCCGCCGCCGAGATATCCTCGCGCACCGCCAACGGGTGCGGCCACAGGCAGATCGCCATGTGCCTGCGCGCCGAGCAGGGCGTGCGCATAGCCTACAAGACGACGCTGAAGATGATGCGCGAGATGGGCATCAGCTGCGGGATCCGCCGCGAGACCGACTACCACAGGTACAACTCGTACAGGGGCAAGGTCGGAAAGACCTTCGAGAACGTCATCGGGCGCGACTTCGCCGCCGACGGGCCGTGGGAGAAGATGGGCACCGACGTCACCGAGTTCAAGCAGCCCTGGGGCAAGGCCTACTTCGCGCCGGTCTACGACTTCGGCAGCAAGGAGATCGTCGCCTGGTCCACGTCGCTGCACCCCAACATGGCTCAGCAGCACGAGCTGCTCGACCAGCTCGTGTCCAAGAAGCCCAAGGGCTCCAGGCCGGTCCTGCACTCGGACATGGGCTGGCAGTACCAGCAGGCCGGTTGGTGCAGGCGGTTGGAGGAGGCCGGCGTGGTGCAGAGCATGTCCCGGAAGGGCAACTGCATCGACAACGGCGCGACGGAGCAGGTGTTCGGCCACATCAAGGACGAGTTCTTCCGGGGAAGGACATGGCCGGACTTCGGGTCCTTCAAGGCGGACCTCGACGACTTCGTGGTCCATTGGAACACGAGGAGGCGCCAGGTTAAACTGAAGGGACTGACCCCGGAGGAGTTCCGGAGACAGTCCCTTGCGGCGTAGTTCTTATTTAAGCCGTCCAGGTTTTGGGGTGCAGTTCAGCTTCAATGGCCGGCGGGCTTTTTGTGTGGCGGCTTGGGCGTTTGCCCAGATAAAACCTACCAAAATAAACCTGTCCCTTTTTGGCAGGTGGTTTCAGCTGAACGGCGGGCCGTGCGGCTTGGGTGTGCGGGCTCACAATCTGGGGAAACCAAACAGATTGGGGGCTTGTATGATCGACTCGAAGGGAAACGTGCGACCCGAGGGCATGTTTAACAGGGCGCACCTGGCCCCCGAAGCCCAGCGCGCATACGATGCGCTACTCGAGTGCGTGCTCAACGGGCAGAAGGGCTGCGAGGTTTCGGCGCGTGCGGGCATGGATACGATCAAGGCGCTCGTATAGCTTTACGCTTTCGGATGTGACACATAGGACTGCATGCGCCGCTCCCGGCTATATTGCCTCCGAGTGCTTTAGCTCATGGAGATAGCCGGCATCAGCGATTTCGAGAGCTTGGCGGCGTCCACGAATGCCCCGGTGTTTACACCTCAGACGGACGACTTTGGACTCGCGGTCCATATCTTCAAGATGCTCAATCGCGGAATTCATCCGTACAGTTCTGGCGAGCTGGACCTAGAATTTTTGACCTAGACGACGATATTCCGGCTCTTCCGCTCAATAGCTGCGTGTGCAATGGGCGCAGCTCCTTTGTGGGGACGCTGATCGGATATGTTGTCCCTAGTTACGCTCTTGCGATCAATGACTTTGGCAACCTTATGGGCGAGGCTTTCCGCCGGTCGCTCTTTGGCAAAGCGCATGAGCGCCTTGATGCGCGCACATGGGCGCGCCTGCTCGCCCTGTATCTGTCTGAGACGGTTGAGTGTCCGCGCGGTCATCTATATCACGCTTCGCAGGATGAATGTCCCTACTGTCGAGGAGAGCGCACCCTGTTAGCTCTCTTGGCTGATTGCTGACTGTCTTGGAGAAAGCCCGTGAGGCGGCACACAGGCTAATCCTGCGTGTCGCCTCCGTACATGTAGACGATAAAGCCGTCGCCGGTGTCTTGGCTGTGATCCTCCAGGATGCGCTTCATGTTGAGGTGCTCGTAGAACTGCCAATCGGAGTTGCAGTCGCTCATCAGGAAGAACTTGGTGCAGCCTGCCTTGGCGAGCTCGGCGCGCGAAAGGTCGATGAGTGTGCGGCCGAGTCCCTTGCCCTGCCACTCGGGCACGATGATGATCAGGTTGAGCTGGCCCTGGGCATACTCGTTGCCCGTGGCGGCAAAGCGGTCGGCCGTGGCCTTTTCACGACTGTCGCCAAAGAGCGAGCCCTCGAGCTTGGCATCGGCGGTCTTTGCCATCTCGGTTGCCTGGGCGAGCATCTCGTCGTAGCAGGGCTCCCACGTGGGATTGGTGCGCGGCTTGCCGTCCTCGAAGATGCCGATACAGCAGGCGGCGATAGTGCGGCCCTCGGCCTCGGCGACGAGTGCGATGGGGGAGCGTTGCAGCTGCATAGCGATGTTAAAGCGCGCGCAGAAATCGGCGGCTTCGACGTCGCCGCGGTTGCGTAGTGTGTTGCACCACAGCTGGTTGTAAATGGCGGCGACGCCGGTCAAGTCATCGAGCGTGGCGGCGCGCAGAGTTACGTTGTCAAGGCTCATGGAGGCTCCTTCCAGGTTGGGTCAGGCCATCTCTGAGTGTGACATGGACGCAGGATTGCCGTATCGACCATTCGGCAGACGACCCTCGATCCCTCGGGGACGGAGGGCCCTAAGAAGGAATGAGGGTGGATTTTCGGACACTTGCTCAATGAGAGTGGATAATCTCCCACTTTCGCTCGAAAAGCAGGCCACAAAAACGGGAGATTATCCACTCTCATTCTGGGTAGTCGTTTAAGAATGTCCCCAACGACTACCCCAAAAGGAGCGTCCCCAAGTGCCAGCTTTGGCAACGACGCTGGTAGAAAAACGTCAGCGAAAACCCGCCAGAGCGAGCAAGGTGCCTTGAAGCGAGGCGGCATTGACCTTTTGGTCATGCCGTCGAAGCTGAAAGGCAGATTGCCGCTCTGGCGGGTTTGCAGCGTCGGCCGGTTACGGCGTTTGGTAAAACGCCGTAACCTACACCCGCTCCGCGATCTCGTGGATGAGGTAGTCGGTCTTTTCCCAGCCCAGGCACGGATCGGTGATCGACTTGCCAAAGATGCCGCCATCGACCGGCTGGTTGCCATCCTCCAGGTAGGACTCGATCATAAAGCCCTTGACCAGCTTGGAGATGGACTCGTTGCGGCGGCAGCTGTCGAGCACCTCCTTGCAAATTCGGTACTGCTCCAGCGGGCGCTTGCCCGAGTTGTCGTGGTTGCAGTCGATGACCGCTGCCGGGTTGACGTAGCCGGCATGCTCGGTATAGCGCTCGGCCAGGCGCTCCAGGTGCTCGTAGTGGTAGTTGGGGTAGGTGCGCCCATCGAGACCGATGTAGCCACGCATAACGGCGTGTGCGAGCGGGTTGCCGTCGCACTCGACTTCCCAGTTGCGGAAGATGAAGCTCTGGTGCGCCTGCGCGGCGTAAATGGAGTTGAGCATAACGGTGGTAGAGCCGGCAGTGGGATTCTTCATGCCGACGGGTACCGAAATGCCGCTCGATACCAGGCGATGCTCCTGGTTTTCGACCGAGCGTGCACCCACAGCAACGTAGCTCAGCAGGTCAACGAGGTACTGGTAGTTGGACGGATAGAGCATCTCATCGGCGGTAAAGAAGCCGGTCTCCTCGATGACGCGCAGGTGCATGTGGCGGATGGCCTTGACGCCCTCGAGCAGGTCGTCGGGAGCCTCGGGGTTGGGGTTGTGCAGAAGACCCTTGTAGCCGGTGCCCTTGGTGCGCGGCTTATTGGTGTAGACGCGCGGAATGATGATGAGCTTGTCCTTGACCTCTTCGGCGGTCTTGGCCAGTCGGTTCATATACTCGAGCACCGAATCCTCGCGGTCGGCAGAGCACGGGCCGATGATGAGTATCTTGCGCGCGTCCTCGCCGGTAAAGACTTTGGCGACCTCGGCGTCAAATGCCTGCTTTTTGGCGGTAAGCTCGGCAGAAAGTGGCATTTCCTCGCGGATCTCCATGGGGATCGGCAGCCTGCGTTTGAATTCCATGGCCATAGGGGTCTCCTCAATCTATAGAAAGAGCAATAAGCGGATTGTCGAATGCTCGGCATTATCCGCTGTCGCACGCTAAAGTGCAAGCCCTTGTCACCCCGAAACCTACCAAAAAGGGACAGGTTTATTTTGGCAGGTTTTATCTGGGTAAACGTCGGCGGATGCTGGGAGGGAGCGGCGCCGCGCGGGACCCTAAGGCTGTTGTCGGTTCCCCAGGAAATACCCTGTGGGCAAAAAATGCCAAATATGAGTACGGTTGCTAGCTTAGTATCATATTGCCTTCGCAAAATAATAGACATAACAGCAAAATATGTTCATTAACGCAAACACATATAAGTTCGCTATAGGGCTGTTTGATCATTTTGGGGACGCGCGTAGGTAGCGCGCAGAGATGTGGTGTAAGAGGCGGGGCATGACCCGCCTCCGCCCTTTCTTGAAAGGGAGGGGACACCGCCTAGAATTCGTCGTTGGAGTAATGAAGGTGACGAATGGA
>CAKURW010000008.1 GCA_934675795.1 uncultured Collinsella sp. | reverse complement strand
ATTACGAGCTCCTGTGCGAATTGGAGAGAGCGCTCCCGCAAACTGCCTCTTGACAACTTATAGGAGCGTCGGTTTTGTTTTCACGGTTTTCGGTATGGTCGAGGCTATCCGTGTTAACGTAGTAGATAGGCCACTTTTGTGGCAAGGGGGCCGATCTGCGGGTCAGGGTAGCCAAAAGAACCCCGTCCCAAAAAGACTGATTGGGAGCTGGGGCGTGTCGATGCGATAGTATTACGTGGTGATATTCGACAAACCGTGAGCTTCATCCGAGGGCTTTATGGAACAACACCAGCATTATCAGAGCTTGCAAGATCAGGCGTACAACGCATTGCGCTCCAAGATTATCTATGCCGAGCTCAAGCCCGGCACGCGCCTTTCGGCGATTGGTCTGGAAAAGGAGACGGGAATCGGGCGCACGCCCATTCGCGAATCCTTTGTGCGCCTGCGTGAGCAGGAGCTGGTGGAAACGCGTCCCAAAAGCGGCACCTACGTCTCTAAGATCAGCATGGAACGCGCCGAAAACGCCTGCTTTTTGCGCGAGAAGCTCGAGAGAAGCGTGCTTATTAAATGCTGTTCGGCCGCCTCGCCCGAGCAAAAGCAGCGGCTTGAGCAGATTCTTACCGAGTCCGAGTCGCTCGACCATGGCGAAACGCGCCGTTTCTTTGACCTGGATAACCTGTTCCATGAGACATGTTTTGAAATTGCCGGTCGTCACATGTTGTGGGATTGGATGAAGAGCATCAACACGCATTTTGAGCGATACAACTGGTTGCGTATGGTGTCGCAGGATCTGGATTGGGAGCCGATTCGTCGGCAGCATCGCCGGATTCTCGAGGCCATTAAGAGGGGCGATACCGATGCGGCGAGTTATCTGGCAGAGACGCACTTGCACCTGATGCCCGAGGAGCAGGGCCCGGTTATCGCCTTGCATCCCGACTATTTTGAGCTGCCTAAAGACTCGTCTATCTAGCCCATCATCGCATCTGCTCGAGACGCAAAAAACGACGCTGCTCACCTACAGCGTTTTGCAAGCGAGATTTTTAAAAAAATGCCTAAAATGGCTCAGGCTGCCGACAATGGGGAAACGGGGTGCGCCATGGCGCAGATGAGAATCAAGGACATTGCCGCCGAGGCGGGCGTGAGCCCGGCCACGGTCTCGCGCTATCTCAACAACCGCCCCGGGCAGATGACCGAGGAAACCCGCGCTCGCATCGCGGCGGTTATCGAGCGCACCGGCTATCGCCCACGTGCTGCCGCGCGCAATCTGCGCAGCTCGCGCACCAACCTCATCGGTATGATCCTGGCCGACATCGCCAACCCGTTCTCGAGCGCCATGCTCGAGGGCCTTTCCGCCAGTGCCGCCGCGCGCGGCTGCTCGCTCATGACGGCCATTAGCGGCAACGATCCCGCCAAGGAGGCCGAGTCGCTCACCAGACTTATCGATGCCGGCGTGGACGGCCTGGTCGTCAACACCTGCGGAGGCAACGACAAGGCGATCGCCGCGGCCGCGGGGCGCCTGCCCGTTGTGCTGCTCGACCGCGACGTTGCCGACGGCGGTGTCGATCTGGTGACATCTAACAACCGTGAGCTGGTCGCCGGCCTGGTAGACGCCTTGACCGCCGCTGGCAGCGAGCGCCTGTGCCTGCTCACCGAGGCGAGCGACGACAGCCCCGTGCGTCGCGAGCGCGCCGAGGCCTTTACCGACGAGCTGTCGCGACGCGGCCTTGCCGGCGAGGTTGTCACCTTGGCCGATGGCGGTGCCACGGGCGTTGGTCGCTTGGACGAGACCATCCGCGGCTATGCAGGCAAAAAGCTCGGCCTCATTGCCGTCAACGGCCTAGTTTTCCTGCGTCTGACCGAGGCGCTGGCGCAGCTTGGTCCCTCGCTGCCGGCGGGGCTCAAGATCGCGACGTTTGACGACTACCCCTGGAACCATGTGCTCTTTGGCGGCGTCACCACGGCCGCGCAGGACACCCTCACCATTGCCGAGCGCGTAGTCGAGCGCCTTTCCGAGCGCATCGACGTCGTTACCACCACCGTGGGCGAGGCCGCAAAGCTGGCGCCCAAACGCATCGAGATCCCCGGCCACATCGAACACCGCGCCTCGACCTCGCGCTAGTCTGTGTGATAATATATAGACAATGTCATACAGGAGGTATCCATGGCTGCGTCTGTGCTGAGTGTGCGAGTGGACTCGTCAATTAAAGACTCATTTGCCGAGCTGTGCGAAGAACTTGGCATGACTTCGTCTGTTGCGGTCAATATGTTTATGAGACAGATGCTGCGCGAGCGTTCGCTGCCGTTTGTTCCTTCACTTGGTAAAAGCTCTGCGAGCGAAAGCGCCGCGGCGGGCATTTTGGATACTGCCCAGATTGAGTCCGCCGTCTGCGAGGCGGCCAGCTCGATTCCCGCCATCAAAACCGTGATTCTTTTTGGTTCGTATGCCCGGGGCGAGGCGCATGTCGATAGTGATATTGACTTGCGTCTCGAAGTCGATCGCGAGCAGGGCTTTGGTCTTTTCGCGCTGTCGGCATTTGGCGAGGCGGTGCGCAAAGAAACCGGGAGGCAGGTTGATCTCGTCTCGAGCGACCATCTTGATGACGATCTTGCCGCGGTAATCGAGCGCGAAGGAGTGATCCTTTATGATCGCGCGTAAGTCAGACGGTCTCCGCGCCCAAGAGGTTTTGGAGGCCATCTCCGAAACGAACGAGCGCATCAAGGCTTTTGATATCACCGAGGACCAGTTTCTGCATGCGAATGACGTACGGACGAGGGCGTTGGCGGACTCCCTTTTGATGTGTGCGCTTAGGGTGACGGAAGAAGCGGGCAAATTGTCGGAACGCTCGCAGCGGCTTCATCCCGAAATCGAATGGCGAGGAATTGTCGGCATGAGAAATTATCTTGCGCATGATTACGGCAATGTCGACCGCTCGGTTGTTTGGGATGCGGTGACGATGGAGTTCCCCACGCTGGAACGAGCCTGTAGACAAATTGTCTCCGAATCTGAACGCTAGCCGCTCGTTCGCAACTGCCTGTTCGCGCACGTTTTTTGAGCGCTTGATACGCTTTAACCCTGCGGAAACATTTTTCTGCGATAGTATCTGCGATATAGACCAGTCGAAACCCGCCCGAAAGAAAGGGGAGCGACATGAACCAGCAGAACATCGATTACGTACTCCGCTCCGTAGAGCAGCGCGACATCCGCTTTGTGCGTCTGTGGTTTGTCGACATTCTCGGCCGCCTCAAGAACTTTGCCATTAGCCCCGAGGACCTCGAGGTCGCTTTTGAGGAGGGTATTGGCTTTGACGGCTCCGCCATCGAGGGCTTTGCTACGCCCGAGGAAGCCGACATGCTGGCGTTTCCCGATGCTTCGACCTTCCAGATTCTGCCGTGGCGCCCGAGCCACAACGGCGTCGCCCGTGTGTTCTGCGACGTGTGCACTCCCGATCGCAAGCCGTTTGCCGGCGACCCGCGCGATGCCCTGCGCCGCATGTTCCGCAAGGCCGAGAAGGCTGGCTATCTGCTCAACGTGGGCGCCGAGCTGGAGTATTACTACTTCCCCGACGAGCATACCCCTGAGCCGCTCGACAATGTGGGCTACTTCGATCTTTCGGTGAGCGATGCCGCTCGCGACCTGCGTCGCAACACGGTCCTCACGCTCGAGAAGATGTCCGTGCCCGTGGAGTACACCTTCCACGCCGCCGGTCGCTCGCAGCACGGTATGAGCCTGCGCCACGCCGAGGCCCTGAGCATGTCCGACGCCATCACCACGGCCAAGCTCATCATTAAGCAGCAGGCTTACGAGAGCGGGTGCCACGCCTCCTTTATGCCCAAGCCGCTGGCGGGCGAGGACGGCAGCGCTATGTTCCTGTGCCAGTCGCTATTCGACCACGACGGCAACAACGTCTTTTGGGGCGAGGACGACGAGAAGTATCACCTCTCCGATATCGCCAAGCACTACATGGCCGGCATTCTGGCACACGCGCGCGAGATCAGCGCTATCACTAACCCCACGGTCAACTCGTACAAGCGCATCACCACGGGCGGCGATTCCGTGCCGCAGTACGCCACGTGGGGCCTGCGCAACCGCGCGAGCATGGTCCGCATTCCGGTCTACAAGCCCGGCAAGCAGCTGTCCACGCGCATCGAGCTTCGTAGCCCCGACCCCATGGCCAACCCGTACCTGGTCAACGCCGTCACGCTGGCGGCTGGTCTCGACGGCATCGAGCGCAAGCTGGAGCTCCCGCCCGAGGCCACGGCCGAGACGCTCAAGCTCTCCGACCGTCAGATGGTCGAGGCCGGCTACACGCCGCTGCCGCGTTCGCTCAAAGAGGCGCTCGACGTGTTTGAGGACTCGCAGTTTATGAAGGATGCCCTCGGCGAGCACATCCACAGCTTCTTCCTCAAAAAGAAGCGCGACGAGTGGCATAAGTTTGAGTCTACGATCACCGAGTGGGAGATCAAGCACTACCTGGCGAACTCCTAATCGCGCTGGCTTGTTCCAGTACGATTGAGCTCATTTCTTTGGAGGCCGATATGTCCGAAAAGAGTGCCCTGTTCATGGCGCGCACGACGCGCTTCCACGAGTTTGCCCGCAGCTTGACGACCACCCTGGGTGTCGAGGTGAGCCTGGCAACCCCCGATTCGCCGACTGCGGCGCACGACTTTGACCTGCTGATTCTCGATTCCGATGGCATCCGCAGCGACCGCATCGATCAGATTGCCAAGTGGCTTGACGATCGTGGCGGCGTCCCCATGTTGGTGATTGTCGACGACGAGGCGCTCGGCACCCTGCGTCTGCCGAACCACGCGCATGCCGACTTTGTATGCCCCACGGCGACGCCCAACGAGCTCAAGGCTCGTGCGCAGCGCCTGATGGGCGAGGAGGAGACCGTCACCGCCGACGATGTGCTCAATATCGATAACCTCGAGATCAACCTGGCCACCTACCAGGTGACGCTCGACGATGAGCCCATCGACCTGACGCTGATGGAGTACTCGCTGCTGAGCTTTTTGGCGACGCACCCCAACCGCGCCTACAGCCGCGAGGTGCTGCTGCACCGCGTGTGGGGCTTTGAGTACTGCGGCGGCACGCGCACCGTCGACGTGCACATTCGACGCATCCGCTCCAAGGTGGGCCCGCAGATCGCGGCGCACATCACCACCGTCCGCGGCGTGGGCTATCTGTTTAAGGACTAGATTTCCACCACAAAGGGGACAGGCACTTTTGTGGTGGTTTTGACGCAGGTACGGATTCCTTTCGGGTCTGCGGCAGAACTTAAGCCTTCCTAAAAGATTGCGTTCTCATACACGTACGCCCGCATATTGGGGTACAACTCAACGTGAACAATGATGGCCCGCCACATGTTTGGCGGGCCTTTGGTTATTTGACGAAAGGATCGCAGCTATGAGCGAGTACGATTCCCAGCGTCCCCAGGATGCGGGCAACGCCGGCGAGACCCAGCAGCCGCGCGTGCAGGTGGAGTCGACGCCTGCCGACAGCAACATTCCCTACGTGCAGGCCTACGACACACAGACTGGCAAGCCGCTGGGCGGTGCGCAGGTCGTGAACAAGCACACGGTGGTCAAGACCAAGACCAAAAAGCTGCCGATCTTTATTACGGCACTCGCCGGCTGTGCCTGCGGCGCCCTGCTGGTCATTGCGCTTATCATGAGTGGCACGCTCGATATCGGCGGCGGCAAGAATGCCGTGACGGCGGGTGCTTCAGGTTCATCGACGCAAAAGATCACGATCGACTCCGAGGACACCACACTTGCCGAGGCCGTTTCTGCCAAGGCATTGCCTTCCGTGGTTTCCATTACCGCCACTTCGAGCGGCGGCCAGAATGGCTCGCTTTCGCAGTCTGCCGACGAGTCGGATAGCTCGGGCAGCGTCGGCTCGGGCGTTGTGCTCGATACCGAGGGCCATATTCTCACCAACAACCATGTGGTCGATGGCTATGACCAGTACGTGGTGACCATGGACGACGGCACCACCTATGAGGCCGAGTTCGTGGGCAACGACGCCTCGAGCGACCTGGCCGTCATCAAGCTCAAGGATGCCGATGCCTCCAAGCTTACCCCGATCGAGATCGGTGACTCCTCCAAGCTCAACGTGGGCGAGTGGGTCATGGCGATTGGTTCGCCGTTTGGCAACGAACAGTCTGTCTCCACGGGCATCGTCTCGGCGCTCTACCGTTCCACGGCCATGAGCTCTACCAGCGGCAACACTATCTATGCCAACATGATCCAGACCGATGCTGCCATCAACCCGGGCAACTCTGGCGGCGCGCTCGTCAACGACAATGGCGAGCTGGTGGGTATCAACTCGCTCATCGAGAGCTACTCGGGCTCCAGCTCGGGCGTGGGCTTTGCCATTCCCGTTAACTACGCCAAGAACATTGCCGACCAGATCATCGACGGCAAGACGCCGGTGCATCCGTACATGGGCGCTACGCTTTCGAGCGTCAATGCGCTCAACGCCCGCACCAACAAGCTGAGCACCGATAGCGGCGCGTATGTGGCAAGCGTCGTCGAGGACGGTCCTGCCGCCAAGGCTGGCATCCAAGAGGGCGATGTTATTACCAAGCTGGGCGACGATGAGATTACGAGCGCCGATGGCCTGATCATCGCACTGCGCAGCCATGAGGTGGGCGAGAAGGTCGAGATCACGCTCATGCGCGGCAAGGACGAGAAGAAGGTCACCGTCGAGCTGGGCTCCGACGAGGAGCTGCAGAACCAGCAACAGAACGACAGCGCGACCGACACCGGCAACGGCGGTATTACCGACGAGCAGCTGCGCCAGTATCTGGAGGAGCTGCTAGGCCAGCAGGGCCAGGGTCAGGGCTACGGTCAGGGGTTCTAGCGAGCCGTTTCGCACATACCAATGCCAGAGGGGGGCTGTTCCGCCAACGCGGGACAGCCCCCCTCTTTTCTCATTGATCCGTTGGGGACGGAGGAAAACGGATCATGTAGAAACGGCAAGGGCATGGTTTGATCGCGCGATCCACCCCGATCCGACGGCTGCCGATTCGGTGCGGTTTGAGACCGCTATTCGGCCCCTTTGCGACCGGTGGTACTCTAGTATCCGTTTGAAATCGAGCGAAGGAGTGCCGCTATGGAGCAATCGAGCCTGTTTGGGGACGGCGTGGACATCGATACCGAAACGCCCGCGAGCGCGGATGCCGCCGCACCGGCCGACGCCCGTGCCCAGGCGGCAGCGCGTGCGGCCGAGCTGCGCCACGAGCTCGATTACCACGCCTATCGCTACTACATGCTCGATGCGCCCGAGATCACGGATGCCGCCTTTGACAAAATGCTCGTTGAGCTGCAGGAGATCGAGGCGACCTACCCCGACCTGGTGACGCCCGACAGCTATACCCAGCGCGTGGGCGGCTATGTGAGCGAGCAGTTTACGCCGGTCATGCACATGGCACGCATGTATTCTATGGACGATGCCATGGACCTGGACGAGCTCGACGCTTGGCTCCAGCGCACCGAGGATGCGCTCGGTGCCGGTAGCGTCACCTATACCTGTGAGCTTAAGATCGACGGTCTGGGCGTGGCGCTTACCTACCAAAACGGCACCTTTGTGCGCGCCGCCACGCGCGGCGACGGCACCACGGGCGAGGACGTATCGCTCAACGTGCGCACCATCAAGGATGTGCCCATGCATCTGTCCGAGCCGGCGCTCGCCCACATGGCCGCCGACCGCGAGCGCACCATTGAGGTGCGCGGCGAGGTCTATATGCCCAAGGGCAGCTTTGTGCGCCTGAACGACGAGGCCGATGCCGAGGGGCGCGACCCCTTCGCCAACCCGCGCAACGCCGCCGCCGGCAGCCTGCGCCAAAAGGACCCCAAGGTCACGGCGCGCCGCGACCTTGCCACCTTTATCTATGCCATCGCCGATACCGATCCTCTGCACGTCCACAGCCAGCGCGAGTTCCTCGACTGGCTGCGTAGCGCCGGCTTTAGCGTCAACCCCAACGTTGCCCGTTGCGCCACGCCCACCGAGGTTCACGAGTTCTGCGCCCAGGCGCTCGAGCACCGCGGCGACCTGGACTACGACATCGACGGCGTGGTCGTAAAGGTCGACAGCTTTCAGCAGCAGCTCGACCTGGGCTTTACCGCCCGCGCGCCGCGCTGGGCCATTGCCTTTAAGTTCCCGCCCGAGGAAAAGCAGACTGTCCTGCGCGAGATCCGCATCCAGGTGGGCCGCACCGGTGTGCTCACGCCGGTCGCCGAGTTCGACCCGGTGACGGTTGCCGGCTCCACCATCGCGCGCGCCACGCTGCACAACATCGATGAGATCCATCGCAAAAACGTGCGCGAGGGCGACACCATTATCGTGCACAAGGCAGGCGACGTAATTCCCGAGGTCGTGGGCCCGGTGCTCGACAAGCGCCCGGCCGATTCGGTCGACTGGCACATGCCCGAGGTCTGCCCCGTGTGCGGCAGCCCCGTGGTCCACGAGGATGGCGAGGTCGCTTACCGCTGCGTGTCCATCGACTGCCCCGCGCAGCTCAAGGAGCGCCTGCTCCACTGGGTGAGCCGCGGCTGCATGGACGTCGACGGCCTGGGCGACGAGATTGTCGACAAGATGATCGCCGCCGGGCTGATTCACGACGTCGCGGACTTCTACCAGCTCACGGTCGACGATATCGCCGGGCTGGACACGGGCCGCGTGTACGCCAGCTCCAACAGCAAAAAGGGCGTCAAGAAGGGCGACCCCATTCCGGTGGGCCTCAAGACGGCTGAGAAAATCATCGCCGAGCTCAACAAGTCCAAGAACCAGCCGCTCGGTCGCGTGCTGTTTGCCCTGGGCATCCGCCACGTGGGCAAGAGCGTGGGCGAGGTCATCGCCGAGCGATTCCTGTCGATCGACAAGCTTATCTTGGCGAGCGAAGAGGATATTGCCGAGTGCGAGGGCATCGGTCCCAAGATTGCGGCGAGCGTCAAGCAGTTCCTGTCCGTGCCCGAAAACCTTGCCGTGCTGGAGCGCCTGCGCCAAGCGGGCCTTTCGCTCGAGGTCGACCTGGGCGCCGCACACGCGCAAGCCGCAGCCGATGCCGGCGTGGCGGGCGAGCTCGCCGACGCACAGCCACTCGCGGGTCTGACGTTTGTGCTGACCGGCACACTCGTCAACCGCACGCGCGACGAGGCGGGCGCGGCGCTCAAGGTGCTCGGTGCCAAGGTCTCGGGCAGCGTGTCAAAGAAGACGAGCTATCTGGTTGCCGGCCCCAAGGCGGGCTCCAAGCTCACCAAGGCCGAGCAGCTTGGCGTGCCCGTGCTGGACGAGGACGCGCTCGAGCAGATCTTAGCTACCGGCGAGGTGCCGGAGGCGTAATGGATATCGAGAATCGCAATTGCTCGCAGGTGGAAGGGCGCGCGAGGCATTCCCAAGTGCAGGCAAAAGAGCGCTTAATGATGCGAATTTGCGTTGCCGAGCGCGAGCGCGCGGCGGGTGCATCTCGCGATGCCTTTGAGGCGTTGACCGAGTTAGAGGCGAGGCTCGGTCTAGCCTAGAGAGACCGGCACCGTGATCTGCGTCACGTAGGTTGCCGGATCATCGCTGATGATGTCGTCGATCAGGGCGATCTCGCGCGATGGACCGGCGGGCGTCAGGTTGTGTTCGCGCATATAGCTGAGCAGCTGCTCATAGCGTGGGGCTGCTTGCCCGTGCGTGCCGCGGAAGCTTATGGTCAGGCAGCGCGCGGCAGGTCGCGTCTCAACGTCGCCCAAGTACCCATCGGTGTCATCGAGCAGCAGAAAGACCTCGTCGTAGCCATCAAAGTCACCGGCTGCCAGGCGTTCGGGCGCGATACCTACACCCAGATTGCCCAGATAGGCAAAGGTTTCGTGCTGTCCCTGCTGAAGCTGGCGGATATGCCATCCCAGCGAATAGGCGTCGGTGGGATTGACGCGCTCGTGCAGCGTGGCACAGCGAAGTTCGGGTTCCTCGATTTCGCTAATGGTGTCGAGATCAGCATTCAAAGCGCCATGAAGCAAGGCAAGCCGCTGGTCAATCTTGCGCGACATGCGCTCCAGCTCACGCCGCTTGTGCTCAATTAACTCCTGTTGCTTGGTCAGTTGCCGTTGCATCAAATCCATATCGCGCGTAGTGACAAACTCGCGAATTTGCGCCAGCGGCAGGTCGAGAACGCGCAGGTTGCCGATGGTGTTGAGGGTAGAGAGCTGCCGGGATCCGTAGTAGCGGTACCCACTCGCCGGATCGACATATGCCGGCTCCAATAGCCCCATCTGTTCGTAATGGCGCAGTGTGCCCACGCTCAAATTGAGCAAGCGCGCCACCTCGCCAATGCGAAGCAGGCCCTCGGTATGTTCAGTTGGCGAGTCGGCCATAGGAACGCTCCTTTCAATAGGGTCGGGGAGGGGCGCCAGGCTCGCGTTGCCCCGCTACGCCATCAGCTTGTCAAAAGTTCCGCGGCGGTTGAGCACGGTAAATGCAATTACGCAGATGACCGCCGACAAAATCGATCCGCACGGCGAGGCGATGCCCATGGGAAACAACGTGTCGGAATAGGCGTTCGACAGTAGCCACGCACCGGGCACGCGAATGAGCGCCACGGCCAGCACGTTGTGCGCAAAGCCGATGTAGCTCTTGCCATACGCAGCGAAAAAGCCACTAAAGCAAATGTGGATGCCGGCAAAGATTGCATCGAAAATATAGCTGTGCATATAGCCGGTACCGGCCGCGACCACTGCGGGGTCCTTGGCAAAAAAGCCGATAAACGCCGGCGCCACCAGCCACATCAGCACCGTGATCAGGCAGCCGTACACCACCGAGATGGTCATGGCATCCTTGAGCACCTGACGCGCGCGGTCGCCCTTGCCTGCGCCGGCGTTTTGCGCCGTGAGCGCGCTGACGGTGGCACCCATGGAACTCGGCACGATAAACAAAAAGCTGATCATCTTCTCGACCAAGCCCACGGCGGCGGCATCAACCAGGCCGCGGTGGTTGGCGATGACGGTGATGAACATAAACGCCACCTGGATGCAGCCGTCCTGCACGGCTACGGGCACGCCGATCTTAAGGATGCTGCCGAGCACCTCGGGCTGGGGGCGCAGGTCGCTGCGCTTGAGGTGAATGTGCGTGCGGCGGCTCTTGAGCCACACGAGCGCGAGGGCAACGCTGGCCGTCTGCGCGGTCACCGTGCCGAGCGCCGCACCCACGGGGCCGAGCCCCATGTGGCCGATAAACAGAAAGTCGAGCGCGATGTTGATGATGCATGCCACGCCGATCACGTACATGGGCGAGCGCGAATCGCCCAGACCGCGAAAAATGGCCGAAAGAATGTTGTACGCGGCGATAAAGGGAATGCCGACAAAGCAGATACGCAGGTAGGCGGCGGTGCCTTCGACGGCTTCGGCGGGAGTGCCGATGAGCGCCACGATCTGCGGGCACAGCGCGAGCAAGATGGCTGCCAGCACCACCGAGACACCCATAAAGAGCGTGATGGTGTTGCCGATGGCGGTCTCGGCGCGGTCAAACCGGCGCGAGCCCACAGCGTGGCCGACGATGACCGTCGTTCCCATGGCCAGGCCCACGAGCGTCACGGTAATGATATAGAGCGTCTGCGCGCCATTGCCCACGGCGGTGATGCCGGCAGCGCCGCTAAACTGCCCCATCATGTACAGGTCGGCCATACCGTAGAGCATCTGCAAAAAGTACGAGAGCATATAGGGCAGGGCAAAGACCGCGATGGTCTTGAGGACATTGCCGCGTGTGAGGTCGTGTTCCATGGGCGGGCGCTTTCTGGCTTGGGTCGTTTGCGTACCAGTGTAGTGAAAACCCTACAACGATTGTAGAGTCAAGGTTTATGTTGACAGCGGGGCGAAAAAGTCACGCTCGCGCTCATTTCCAATTGAATACAGGGGCGCGTCCTGCGAGCTTGGTGCCTGCGCCAACCTTGCAGAAATCGATTTCGGAACACTTGACACCGCCGCACGGCGCGCCATAATACGTGGGTTTGCGAACAACGTTTGATGGGGGATGAACCTGCGTGCGCAATCTCAAGATTTTGTTTTCCTATCTGGGGGCATACCGCCGCGATGCCATACTCGGCATGCTCTTTGTGACGGCCGAGACGGCGCTCGAGCTGTTTATTCCGGTCATCATGGCAAATATCATCGATGTGGGCGTGCCCGCGGGCGACATCAACTACATGCTGTTGCAGGGCACGTATATGTTGGTATGCGCCGCATGTTCGCTGGTACTTGGCTTGGGCTATGCACGCACGTCTGCTCGCGTCGCCTCGGGGCTGGGCGCTAACTTGCGCGAGGCGGAGTACCGCAAGATCCAGACGCTCGCCTTTGGCAATCTGGACAACTACGACGCCAGCTCGCTGGTCACTCGCATGACCACCGACATCACCGTGATTCAAAACGCCGTAGGTAACGGCTTCCGCCCCATGGTACGCGGGCCCGTGACGCTCATCGTCGGCTTGGTCTATGCGCTGGTGCTGTCGCGTCCGCTCGCTACGGTATTCGCGATTATTCTGCCGGTGCTAGCGATCGTGCTGGGCGTTATCACCTACCGCGTCAGCCCGCTCTATCGCCAGCTACAGACTTCGATGGACCATCTCAACGGCGTGGTGCAGGAGGACCTCACCGCCGTGCGCGCCGTCAAGGCGTACGTGCGCGCCGAGCACGAGGAGGCCAAGTTCGACGCCGTCAATACCGAGCTTGCGCATACGGCGACGAAGACCTTTGGCAATGCCGTGCTCAACCTGCCGGTGTTTCAGCTGTCGATGTACGTGGCGACGCTTTCCATTCTGTGGATCGGCGGTCGCATGATTCTTGCCGGCGAGCTCGGCGTGGGCTCGCTCACGGGCTTTATGAGCTATGTGCTGCTGATCATGAACTCGCTCATGATGATCTCCAACGTGTTTTTGCTGCTCACCCGCGCACTTGCCAGCGTGGAGCGCATCTCGCGGGTGCTCGACGAGCGTTCGCTTATCCAGGCGCCCGACGTTGCCACTGCCGTGCACGGGGTGGCCGACGGAAGCATCGAGTTTCGCGACGTGTCGTTTAAGTACCGCGCGGATGCTGCCGAGGATGTGCTCGAGCATATTGACCTTTGCATTGAGGCGGGCTCCACGGTGGGCGTGCTCGGCGGCACGGGCTCGGGCAAGAGTTCGCTTGTGCAGCTAATCGCGCGCCTGTACGACGCCACCGAAGGCGCCGTACTCGTGGGCGGGCGCGATGTGCGCGATTACGACCTGGTTGCCCTGCGCGACGCCGTGGGTATCGTGCTGCAAAAGAACGTGCTGTTCACGGGCACCGTGCGCGAGAATCTGCAGTGGGGCAATCCGCAGGCGTCGGACGATGAGCTCCTCGCGGCTTGCCGCGCGGCGTGCGTGGACGAGTTCCTTGATCGCATCGGCGGGCTGGACGGCGAGTTGGGCCAAGGCGGCGCCGGTGTCTCGGGTGGCCAGAAGCAACGTCTGTGCATCGCGCGCACGCTGCTCAAGCATCCGCGCGTGCTCATTTTTGATGACTCCACCAGCGCGGTCGATATGGCGACCGACGCCAAGATCCGCGAGCATATCGCTCAGATTCCCAACACGACGGTGATTGTCATCGCACAGCGCATTGCGAGCGTCATGGATGCCGATCGCATTGTGGTGTTGGATGACGGTCGTGTCCACGGCGTGGGCACGCACGAGGAACTGCTGGCGGGCGACAACATCTACCAGGAGATTTATGCCTCGCAGATGGAGTTCACGGGGAACGCGGACGCCGGTGACGGCTGCGACGATGGCTGCGCGAACGATCCGTTTTTCTCCGTCCCCAGCGAATCACCCTTGGAAGGGGGTGAGCGCCATGCCTAAGACCGCAGCCCAAGCACGCCCGGCCGACCTCAAGCGCACTATGCGCCGCTTGCTCTCCTACATGGGGCATGCCAAGTTCTCGTTGCTCGCGGTGGGCGTGCTCGCTTCCGTCGCCGCCATCGCAAGCCTTGCCGGTACCTACATGGTGCGCCCCATCGTCAACGGTTTGGCAACGGGCGGTGAGGAATTGCTCGCCAGGCAGGTCATCCTGACGGCGATCATCTACGCCGCGGGCGTGCTCTCGGCCCTGGGCTACTCGCAGATCATGGTGCGCGCGGCCCAACGCGTGGTGTCCGATATTCGCCGCGACCTGTTCGCGCACATCCAGACGCTGCCGCTCAGTTATTTTGACAGCACGCGCTCGGGCGACATCATGAGCTTTTTCACCAACGACGTCGACACCGTCTCCGAGGCGCTCAACAACAGCTTTGCCAACGTGATTCAGGCCGCCATTCAGGTTGTGGGCACCACGGCCATGCTCATCATCCTCAACTGGCAGCTCACGATTATCACGCTCGTGTGCGATGTGGCCATTGTGCTGTATGCGCGCTACTCGGGCATGCGTTCCAAGCGCTTTTTTGCCGCCCAACAGGCGTCGCTGGGCGATTTGGACGGATACGTCGAGGAGATGGTCTCGGGCCAAAAGGTCATCAAGGTCTTTAATCACGAGCAGGCCAACGTGGCTGGTTTTGACGTGCGCAACCAGGAGCTGCGTCGTACCGGTGGCGCTGCGCAGGCCTACGCTAACTCGATGGTGCCCATGACCGTGGTGATCGGGTACGCCAACTATGCCATCGTCGCCGTGGCGGGCGGCATGCTCTGCATCAAGGGGCTCGCCGACGTAGGTGCGCTCGCGAGCTACCTGGTCTTTGTGCGCCAGGCCGCCATGCCCATCAACCAGTTTACGCAGCTCGGCAACTTCTTGCTCAACGCGTTGGCCGGTGCCGAGCGCCTGTTTGCCGCCATGGACCTTGAGCCCGAGGTGGACGAGGGCTGCGTGGAGCTGGTGCAGACGGGCGACGCCGCGTGGGCGTGGAAAATTCCCGAGGGCCAGGGCGTGGGCGTCTATGGGCACCTGCATGACGTGGCAGCCGTTGATGAGTCGGGCCGCGCGGTGGCCGCCGACGGTACCGAGCTCACGTGCGGCTTGGTCCCGCTTGCCGGCGACGTGCGCTTCCATGCCGTGGATTTTTCCTACGTGCCGGGCACCCGTGTGCTCACGGATCTCAACCTGTTTGCCAAGCCGGGGCAAAAGATCGCGTTTGTGGGCTCGACGGGCGCCGGCAAGACGACCATTACCAACCTCATCAACCGCTTCTACGAGGTCGATGACGGCGAGATCACGTACGACGGCATCGACGTCAAGCACATTGCCAAGGCCAGCCTGCGCGGGTCGCTCGGCATTGTGCTGCAGGACACGCACCTGTTTAGCGGCACCATTGCGCAGAACATCCGCTTTGGCAAGCTCGACGCGACCGACGAGGAGGTACGCGCCGCTGCCGAGGCCGCCTGCGCCGACTCGTTTATCCGCCGTCTGCCGCGGGGCTACGACACACCGGTCACGGCCGACGGCGCCAACCTGTCGCAGGGTCAGCGTCAGCTGCTCGCCATCGCGCGCGTGGCCGTCGCCGATCCGCCGGTGCTCATCCTGGACGAGGCCACGAGCTCCATTGACACGCGTACCGAAAAGCTCATCGAGCGCGGTATGGACCGCATCATGCGCGGTCGCACCACGTTTATGATCGCGCACCGCCTGTCCACTGTCCGCGACGCCGACGCCATCATGGTCCTCGAACACGGCCGCATCATCGAGCGCGGCACGCACGAAGAGCTGCTCGCCCAGCACGGCGAGTACTGGCAGCTGGCGCATGGCTTAAAAGAGCTGGATTAACCCGTTCGAGCACGATGCTTTGACCCCTCCGTGTTCCTCACCTCGTCTCAAACCATCACAACATTCGACGTTTTTTGCCAATATCGAGAAAACCGTCGAATGTTGTGATGGTTTTTCTGTCACCCGGTCGGGTGGAATCGCTAACTTGCATGCGAAGGTGTGCGAATCCGCGAGCAGGGGAATAAGGTTGGTTATCCGACCCATTGGAGGGCTCATGGACCTGCCGATCGTCCTGTCCCATAAGACTGCCTGGCTGTACCACAACGTGGCGCGCCCGTCCGAGCCGCTCTCGCGAGCAAGCAGCCTATACGATGAGGACTCGCTTGCTAACGAGGCGGAGCCGACCGCAGGCCTGCCCAAATTGGGACTAGATGCCAAGGGGCTGAGGGCTTCGACGGCAGTTGGGATCGTTACCGACTATCTGGTTTCGCTTGGTATTCCACGAGAAGAGCTCGATCATATCGACACGCTCGTCAACTTCGATTTTGAGCGCTCGACGCCGGCTGGATTTAGGTGCCACGTGTTTGGGGCACCGGTACCTCCAGGCCATCTTATCGAGGTGGCAGAGGGCCTTCTGGTGGTTGATGAGGCCATGTGCTTTGTCCAGGCGGGTTCGTGGATGAGCGAGCCCGAACAGCTGGAATACGGCTACGAAATCTGTGCCCGATACCATTTGAATCATCTGTCGACGGACGATTATGTCGAGATGGGGCAGAGGTATACCGTTGCCGACTTGATTGCCTATTGCAATGAGAACCGATCTCGTCAGGGGGCTATACGCGCGGCCAGCGTGCTCAAGCGCGTGCACGATGGCGCGCGGTCGCCCATGGAGACGGCCACCGCAATCATGGTCGTAGCAAAACGTTCCCAGGGAGGGCTGGGATACGCCAAGATCGAGCTCAACCATCGGGTCGATGTTCCCAGCGAGTTCAAGTATCTCGCTAAGGCCGGGTATTTCGAGATCGACGTATATGCGCCTGCAAGCGGTACAGGGATTGAATACAACGGCTCGGACCATCTTGATAAACAGCGCAGCGCGTCGGACGCGGAGCGTATGACCGTGCTGAGCGCGCTGGGCTTTAGGATGATCGTCCTCACCGGGACTCAGTTTGCCCACCAGCTGCAATTGCACCGGGCGATGAACGCCATCGCGCTCGCTATGGGCCTTAAGTGCGACCGAAGCGAAGCGTTCCAAAAGCGGCAGAACGACCTGCGAGAATTCGTGATTCGGCACTGGGACGGCGACCTCTAGGGGCGCTTTGGTCCTTCTACGGGGTGCCGTGGGCAGGCAAGCCATCACAACATTCGACGTTTATCGCCAAAAACGGGAAAAGCATCGAATGTTGTGATGGTTTGTATGCTGAGGATGGGCTTGGGAAGCCGGTCTTGCTCGAAGCGACCTGTCCTGTCGTACGGGTGTCGGCATAATTCTCTCGTGGGGTATTATGTTTTCCGAAGAATAAAACACCGCGTGAGGGGAGGGCCGCGTGGACGGGCACGTGCAACATGACGGTTTTGGCCGCGACATCAACTACCTGCGCATTGCCGTTACCGACAAGTGCAATTTCCGCTGCATCTATTGCATGCCGGCCGATGGCGTGGCGCCCCGTGCACACGACGAGCTGCTCAGTGCCGAGGAAATCGCCCGCTTTGTGCGCTTGGTGGCGGGGGAGGGCATTCGCCGCGTGCGCCTGACGGGCGGCGAGCCGCTGGTCAGCCGCCGTATCATTCCGCTCATTCGTGACATCCGCGCGATTCCGCAGATCGAGGACATCTCGCTCACCACCAACGGTGCCCTGCTGCCCAAGCTGGCGCCGCAGCTCAAAGATGCGGGGCTTAACCGCGTCAATATCTCGCTCGACACGCTCGACCCTACGCTCTTTGGAAAGATCACGCGTCTGGGTCGGCTCGAGCAGACCATGGCTGGCATCGACGCGGCGCTGGCTTGGGGCTTTGAGCCCGTTAAGGTCAACTGTGTTGTGGTGCGCCGGCTCAACCAGGATGTGGCGGCCCTCGCGCGACTCACGCTCGACCGCCCCATCCACCTGCGATTTATCGAATACATGCCCATCGGCGACGAGCACACGAGCTCGCATTGCGCTGTGGACCCTCACGCGCCCGCGCTCAATCCCGAGCTGTGGGACGCGAGCGACACCGTGCCGAGTGACGAGCTGCGGGCGCGCATCAATGCCGGGGCAGCCGCGGCGGGGCTGGGCGAGCTCGAGCCGCTCGGCATCAACGACGCTCCTGCCGGCGCGGGCCCTGCGCGCTATTGGCACTTTCCTGGCGCGACGGGAACGGTCGGTTTCATTAGCGCCATGTCCAACCATTTTTGTGCGAATTGCAACCGTCTGCGCCTGACGGCCGATGGCAACGTGCGTCCGTGCCTGTTCAGCGATGCCGAGTATTCGGTGCGCGACGCCCTGCGCCGTGGTGATGATATGCAGGTACTTTCGATTTGGCGCGATGCCGTGGCCCACAAACCGCAGGAACACGCGATAATTGAGGGCACGCAACGCTTTATGTCCCAAATCGGAGGATGATCATATGGCCAAGAGCAGGTACGCCGATGCCACCAAGGCCGCTCGCAGGGCCGCGATGTCTGCCCACAAAGCCACGGCCGCGGCGAATGCTGGCAACGTCGACGCGTCCGCGCAGCCGACTGCCAGCGCTGCCACCGAGCCCGCCCGTGACGCCCGTCGCGACGAGCTGACGCACGTGGACGCCAAGGGCGAGGTACGCATGGTCGACGTGTCCGACAAGGCCGAGACCCATCGCATTGCCATCGCCGAGGGCGCCATCCTCATGCATCCCGAGACGCAGGCCATGGTGCTGCAGGACCGCGCCAAAAAGGGCGACGTGCTCGCCTGCGCGCGCGTCGCGGGCATTATGGCCATCAAACGCACAAGCGACATCATCCCCATGTGCCATCCGTTGCTCATTACCAAGAGCAAGTGCGACATTGCGCCCATCGCTGCGGCGGGGACGCCGGCCGAGGACGTGCCCGAGGGCTGGGCACCGGCGCGCACGGACGGGCAGGTTGGCTTTCACGTACTGGTTACGGCCGGCGTGACGGGCAAGACGGGTATCGAGATGGAGGCGTTGACCGGCGCGAGTGCCGCGTGCCTAACGATCTACGACATGTGCAAAGCCGTCGATCGCGGCATGGAGATTGTCGACGTGCGCCTGTTGCACAAGGAGGGCGGCCGCTCGGGCGTGTGGGATCGCGCAGAGCGCCAGGCCGCTGCTACTGAGGCCGTGGCCGCTGACGGTGCCGCGCCCGCAAGCGCACCCGTCGCCGTCGCTCCCGCAGCTCCCACTCCGGCCGTCCCCGCGATCGCGTTTATCGGCTACCAGAACTCGGGTAAGACCACGCTCGTCGAGAAGGTTATCGCCGAGCTCACCCGCCGCGGCCTGCGCGTGGGTTCGCTCAAGCATCATGGGCACCACGGCCTTGATATCGACGTGCCCGCTAAGGACACTTGGCGCCATCACCAGGCCGGATCCAAGCATGTGGGCCTCATCTGCGCCACGCGCTGGGCGGAGTACGCCGACACGCGCGAGGAGGACGAAATGCCCGCGCGCGAGCTGCTGTCGCGCTACAACGATGTCGACGTGGTGATCATCGAGGGCTACAAGACCGAGGGCTTCGACAACATCGTGGTCGCACGCTCCGGTGTCGACCGTCTGCGCGGCAAGAGCTCGCTCGACCTGGTCGACGGTCACACGCTGGCCCTTGCCTGCAACGAGGCCCTGGCACGCCAGGCCTTCGACGCCGGCTTTGCGACCCGAGCCATCAACATCAACGACGCCCGAGCCATCTGCGACCTCATCCAAGACCACCTTTAAGGCTTGACGCTGCGCCGGCCCCAAGCACCCCATCTCGCCCCTCAAGCCGTCGCTCGCGTTCCAAAGTACGCGTCGCTCCTCTTTCGGGGCGACCTGGGGCACTTGGAACCGGCTCGCTGCGTTGCCATAACATGCCAAAAAGGGACAGGTTTATTTTGGCAGGTTTTATCTGGGCAAACGTCATTTCCACCACAAAGGGGACAGGCACCTTTGTGGTGGTTTTTGCTTTGGTAGATGTGTGGGACATGTCTTACAATCTACCAAGTAGTTCATGACGGGCGAAAAACGGAGAGAAGGGGCTTGATGCGTCCTTAATGTTTCATGCGGATAGATTGATTTGACAGACGGTGGCGAATGCCCACCGTCCGCATTCGTATGAAACAAGGAGTCTCCATGCTCGCCTCTCTTTTCTCAAAGCCTCAATCATCGCTGTCCGTGCAGGCCAAGCGCCTGGTGGCGATGCGCTTTCTCATCTACACCGGTTTTCAGACCAGCTACTTTATCGGCGTCATCGGAACGCTCACCTATGCAGACGATGCCTCGGTCGTGGCGACATCGCTGGCCGTTCTGTTTATGAACGTTTTCGTGATCCTGGGGTCCTTTGCGGGTGGAGCGGCGCTCGACGCTTTGGGCCCGCGCCGCCATTTTTTGCTGAGCATCGTCGGCGCGCTGACAACCGGCGCGGCGATTATCGCCTTTGGCAGCGCGACCGGCATCGTCCTGCTCGGCGCGGTGCTCCTGGGTTTTGTGATGGGGTTCGCCCAGCCCATCGCCACATCCTATCCGGCCTACCTCACCGATGATCCCGTCGAGCTCAAAGACATCAACTCCGCCATCGCCATGTTTTCAAACGTGAGTATCATCGTTGGCCCCACGCTGGGCGGCTTTGTCGCGGCGGCTGCGTCGTCGCGCGCGGTGTTTGTGCTCATGATGATCTTTACCGTACTGGCGCTCGCCGCCGGTTGGGGCTTTAGGCAAAGTGCAGGTCAGGCCGCCACACACGAAGGCAAACCCGCAATCGGCGACATCACGTCGGATAAGGCCAGCCAAAGTCCCGACCCCAACACATCTTCTCGCGCCACCTTCGCAGCCAGCATCAAGACAGTCTTCACCAACAGCGTCCTCGCCCTGCTGTTCTTCATTATCTTTCTTTCGAACTTTGGCTATGGCGCCTTCGATCCACTGGAGTCGTTCTTCTACCGCGATGTCCTGCACGTCGGCGTTGAGTGGATGGGCTGGCTCTCGTCGGCCAGCGGTGTGGGCGCGGTGCTGGGCGCCGTTATTGCGCTCCGTTTGCCGCCGCACCTGATCAACCTTAAAACGCTGCTCGCGGCGCTTATGTCCGTGGGTCTGGGAAGTTTGCTCTATGTGGGAACATCGTACGTGGGCGTAGCCCTCGTCGGCCAGATTGCCCTGGGCGTGGCCTGGGGCGTCGTCAACCCGCTCCACAACACTATCGTGCAGACGACGGCCCCGCTCGAGCAGCTTGGTCGCGTGAACTCGGTCATGGGCTTTGGCAACATGTTTGCCGGCGTAGCCCCGCTGGCGATTGCCCCGTGGCTGGCGGCGACATTTGGCGTGCAGCAGACGCTCGTAGGGGCGGGTATGGTCGTGACGGCAGTTCCCGCGGCGTTGCTGCTGTTTGGCCGCCGGCATTTTGATCGTGCCGCGAGGCGGTAAAAACCATCACAACATTCGATGAAAATCGCGATTTTGCCGAAAAACATCGAATGTTGTGATGGTTTGCGCTTCGGGTTCGGTCACCACAAGGGGGAACGGGCACCTTTGTGGTGGTTTTGCACCAAGGCGCCCCGTGCGCGCCTTGGTATACCATGTACACCACTTCCGACCACACCCCACACCGCCGCACAACCCAGAAAGGCCCCCATGGACACCACCTTCAGCCACATTAAAGCCGTGTTCTGCGATATCGACGGCACGCTGCTCACGAGCCAGCACACGGTGTCCCCGCGCACCGTGGCGGCGATCCGCGCCCTGCGCGAGCGCGGCGTGCTGTTTGGCCTGTGCACCGGGCGCGACGCCCACGCGACCGAGGCCATGTACGAGCTCTGGGGCATCGAAGGCCTGGTGGACGTGATGGTGGGCTGCGGTGGCGCCGAGGTCATCGACCGCGCGCACGACATCAACGAGCTGAGCTATCCGCTGCCGGGCGAGACCATCGCGCGCATCTGCAAGCACATGGCGGACCTTCCGGCAACACCCGTCTGCCCCCGAGACGGCGTGTTCTACGTGCCCGAGAGCAACGCGTGCGTCGAGCACCTGTCGCGCGTCGACGGCGTGCCCTACAAGGTGGTCGATTTTGCCGAGTTTTTGCGCGAGCCGCAGCCCAAGGTGATGTTTACCATGGCGCCCGAGGTAATGCCGCGGGTGATTGAGCGGGCGTCGACGTTTGCCGACGACACCGTTAAGGCGGCGGCTCTGCAAACCACGCAGCGGCTCTACGAGTTCATGGATCCGCGCGTGTCCAAGACGCGCGGCCTTGTGCGCGTGGCGGAGCTCAACGACATGGAGCTCCAGGACATCTGCGTGTTTGGCGATGCCGATAACGACACCTGCATGGTGGCCGACGCCGGCGTGGGCGTGGCCATGGCAAACGGCAGCGACGCCACCTGCGCCGCCGCCGACTTTGTGACCGCGAGTAACGACAAAGACGGTATCGCGATCTTTATCGAGGAACATCTGCTGTAGCGCAGGGGGGGACCACCACAAAGGGAGCAGGCACCTTTGCGGTAGCCTCAGACGATTTGGGCGAATTGATGCCTAAAATCTGCGCGAAAATTCAAATTTAGTTGTTTGAACATCATGCTTCTAACCACCGATGGGTTAAAGATATTCTCATCAGTTTGGTAGGATATTCCTCTTGGTTAATGACCTGCCGCTCACGGTCGATTTTCGACCGTTCACAGGATGTTCACTCTTGAACAAAATGTTGTGCAAATAAATAAAATGCTATTAAAAAAACTGATAACTGACTTAATTACCAGTAGAAATAGATATTTCATAGCGGATAAACGAAGGTAAATCCGAGCAAATGTCAAGAGAATTGAGAATTCGCTACAAAACTATCGGCTTTTTTGCTTAGATGTTCAAACAATCGTTACAATATGCATTACTAAGCGTGCGCAATTACAGATTGCGCAGATACGTTTGATAGTGAAAGAGCAGGATCGCGGTCTCTTGGGGAGGAGGCATCGATGACAGCAAATTCAAATAAAGCTAAGCAAGGTAATAAAGCAGCGCATCGTGTGGTAGCGGGTGTTTTGTGCGGAGCTTCTGTCTTGAGCTTGGTACTGTCGCTCGTCATGCCCCCGATCTCGCAGGCCATTGCCAATGATGCCCAGGCAGCTCCTACCGAGGAAACTGTAATGGGGGGGGGTTCCTCAAGTGAGTCTACTGGTGTAGACAACACTACCAACGGGGATACCGAAAACCAGAATAGCGACGAGGTCGACGGCGGCGAGGCCGACTCTTCAAATGGTGTTGAGCAGGGTCAGTCTGAGGATCAGCCTGAGGGCGAGTTGCAGGTCGAAGACGGCGAGTCGTCGGATGACGGCGCCGTTATGGCAGCTGCGGAAGGTGGGCAAACCGAAGCGGCGCCCGTCGAGATAAATAGCGCTGACGATTTGAAAAACAAGTTGGAGAATGCAAGCGGTGTCGCTAGCTTCAAGCTTATGAATGATGTCGATACCGGCGGGACAATCCAGCTTGGCAAGGACGGCAGCAAGATCACGCTGGATCTAAACGGTCACAAAATTAAACACGAGAGCTCGAGCCAGCCCCTGTTCAACATTACGGGGGGCGCGACGTTAACCGTCATGGATAGTCAGCAAGCTGAAGTGGATGATCCAACGGGCGACAAATATGTATGCTCCGACAACACATCTAGCAAAAATGGCAACCTTGCCTCTGTGGCCCCTGATGAGACTTCTAATATTCCTACAAATCTCACCTACTATGTAACCGGATCGTCCGTAAATCCAGATGGCATTAGCACTACCGAGGCTCTTTATAAACACGAAGCTACCATCGGCGGCGCCATCGTGGCGTGCAGTGGTAACGACCAATTGAAGCTCATCAATCTTTATGGCACTAATGGTAAGGGCGGTACGTTCAATCTTGAAAGTGGCGTGCTGACGCAAGGACAGGGCTGTAAAGTTGCCAACTTGGTCTACGCCGAGAACGGTTCTACCGTCAATATGAGCGGTGGCTACGTTTGCGGTGCCTCTACGGGAACCTCGGGCACCGGCGCTGGCATTATGGTGTCTAATGAAAAGGGTGCTGCTTCGACCCTTAATCTAACCGGTGGCGTTATCGCAGGTAACTACGCTCCCAATGGCGGCGGCGTGTACGCTAAGGGCTCAATGGTCAACGTGGATGGCAGCATTATCTCCGGCAACGGTACGTTTGGTAGCCAGTCTGGCTACGGCGCAGGTATCTGTGCGTTCGAATCAACCGTTAACGTTACGAGCGGCTACATCACCAATAACAAGTATCAGTTCTACCAAGATACCGATTCGACTAATTGGGTGCACAAGGGCGGCGGTTGCCACGGTGGTGGTGGTATTGCTGCTTTTAATGGCGGTAGCCTGAAGATTAACGGTGGCTACATCACCGGTAACTATTCTGCCGAGGCCGGTGGCGGTATTTATGCTGGCGCTTGGAAGCAGGCTCTTTCCACGTTTACGTTCTCTGGTGGAACCATCGCCAGCAATGTGGCGCAAAACTCAGAGGGTGGCGGTATCCGCATTGCTGCGCCTACCGTTGGTGTGTTTGAAGTTGCGAATGGTTCACACGCTTATATCACCAACAATACGACCAATACCACTAATGACTGGGGCGGTGGCGGCGTGTTCGTCCAGGGCGGCAACAGTGATGAAAACGTTAATTCAGCGACTCTTAAGATTTACAACGCGCTGATTACTAACAATTCGGCCGAGGGCTATGGCGGTGGCTTCGCTGCCTGCCCGACCGGCAAAACGGCTATTACCGATACCAATGGTATTGCGATTTTCGGAAACTGCGATGAAAACGGCGCCCACCTATCGGGTGGTACTAATGGTAAGAATGAAGATCAGCCCACAACCGTTAAGGGTGGCGAAATCACTGATACCTTCAAGCAAAACGGCCATAAGGATCTATTCCTGATTCGCAAGTCAGATAATAGCGACTACATCGCTGCCGTAACTGGTCAGATGCTTGGTGGCGGCGCTGCCAACTGGAAGGGCACGATCGACGGTCAGCCGCCTACGACCATCGGCAAGTACGAGGGCGCCCAGGCTAAGTACATGATTGGCCTCGATGCAGATCCTTCCGATGGTGATCAAGGGCTTGCCCGTGATAATGCCACGCTCTTCATTACGGGCAACAAATCCAACGTCCACGGTGGCGGAATCATGACCAATGGTGACGTTGTCGCTGGTTCCACCATGCAGGTGAGCGTGTACCCCAAGATGAAGCTCAATGGCACTAAGGCGCTAATGGGTCGTGCGCTTAAAGACGGAGAGTTCAAGTTCCAGCTGCTCAAACAGGGTACAAACAAGCAGGACCCCTCGTTTGCCGATCACAAGCTGCGACTCAATGGCTGCACAAAAGTTGGCAATGGGGTCACGAATGATGGCGGCGGCAACTTTGCCTTTAATCTGGGCGAGGTCTATTCCGATGACTCGATCGTCTACTACCTCGTTGAAGACCCCGGTGACAATCCCGTTTCTGGCGTGACTTGCGACGAGACTATCTACAAGATAGATCCTAAGGTCGTAAAGGATGAAAAAAAGTCGCATAAGGTGCTTGATATCGAGTACACGTACTATACGGTCAGTAGTGTGGCAATCACCACAATCGCCGCTAATGGTACTACGTCTGTTGCTACGGTTTATCCAATACCCGAAGGTGACGTTGCAAACGTCGCGCTAACAAGCTCAAAGACTTTCACCAACACATACACGCCGTACGACTCCAAGGGTTCCTGGACTCCGGCGGCTACGAAGGTTGTCAAGGGTGGCGAGATGAAGAAGTTTACGCTTCAGCTCGCGACCGACAAGGAGTTCACGAGCATCGTCAACGATAAGTCGACCAAGGCTGACGGCTCCAAGTCCCAGACCTTGGACTTCGACGAGATTGAGTACAAACTCAATCAACTCGAAAAGCTCGAATCTGACCCTACCGGTCGTGGTGCAAGCAAGACCTTCACCTATTACGTTCGTGAACAGCGGCCGACGACGCCGTTCACGAACTACGAGTATGACCAGTCGGTCTATCAAATTACGGTCAAGGCGGCTGATAACTCTAAAGGCAAGATAGACATCTCTGCAACCTACAAGCAGATTCAAGATCGTAATGGTAATTCGGTGACCGACGACACTGAGCATACGTTCACCGACTCCACCCCCACCTTCACCAACACCTACTCCACCTCTTTGCCCCTTTCTGGTATGTCGGGCGTCACTCTGACGTACCTTGCCGGCGCGGCGGTGCTTTGCGCTGCTGCAGCCTGGATGCACATTCGTCGCAAGGCGAATGCGAAGGGAGGTGAGCGTCGTGAATAAGAAAGTTTGCTCCTTCCCGATCTTGTTTGCGCTGCTTGCCCTCGTGGTCGGCACCTGCGCGGTTGTGTTCCCCGCTTCCGCGCAGGCCGCGCCGACCTCGACCGGTTCCATCAGGGTGAGCGGCACCGTGGCGAGCAGCTACGACGCCTACCAGATCTTTAGCGCCAACGTCGTCGACGGCGACAGCGACGCCAAGATCGCCACCGACCTCACCTGGGCAAGCGACGCCGCGCGCGACGCCGCACTGCCTGTGCTGCACAGCGCCGGCATGCCCAATTCCCAGACCACCGCGCAGGAAGCTGCCGAGTGGCTCAACACCGATTCCCACCTTACGAGCGCGCTGAGCGCACAGCTCGCTCGTTCCCTCCAGAGCTCTGGCGCCGTGCCCGTGGCCCTTAACGCGGGCACGACGGCCGAGCTGCCCTGCGGCTACTGGCTCATCGTCGCCGACGACGACGCCATCGCCCAAGGCGAGGTCGGCACCGCGCCGATCATGGCCCTGGTGGGCGGCAGCGCCGTCACCGTCAAGCCCAAGGCGGCGACGCCCAAGGTTGCCAAGCACGTGCTGGAGGACAGCACCGCCGCATGGCAGAAGGCCGCCGACGCCACGGTCGCCGACGACCTGTACTGGCGCCTCTCTGCCACGGTCCCGGCGGGGCTCACGGCCTACGACACCTATACGGTGCAGTTCGTCGACACCATGGGCGCGGGGCTCGACTCCTCCAAGGTCGCCGCGAGCATGCGCGTGTACGTAGCGGCGGGCGCGGACGGCGGCTTTGACGCCGTCTCGACCGGTAAGGACGGCCGCGCCGGCACCGAGCCCGCGAAGGGCTGGACCGACATCACGTCCCAGTGCGCCACCAAGGTAGCGGCGGACGGAACCTTCACCGTGCGCACCGGCGACCTCATCGCCGAGCTCGGCGGGGCCGACGCCTTCGCCGCGGGCGCCCGCGTGGTCGCCGTGTACAACGCGCCGCTCAACAGCGCGTGCAACCACGGCATCGCGAAGGGCAACCCCAACGAGGTCTACCTGCGCTACCCGCGCTCTCCCTTTGCCGACCAGTCCGGCGACGCCGGCTTCACCCGCACGCCGAGCGACGACGCGTGCGCCTACACCTGGGATCTCGCGCTCACCAAGCGCGGCAGCGACGGCGACAAGCCGCTTGCCGGGGCGGTCCTGAGCATCGCCGACGACCGCGGTCGCACGCTAGCGGCCGACGGCACGTGGGATGCGGAGGGCAAGGCCACCGTCACCACGGGCGAGGACGGCCGCGTGACCGTCTCGGGCGTGGACTCGGGCAAGCTGGAGGTCCGCGAGCTCAAGGCACCCAAGGGCTACACCGCCTTCGAGGGCACGCGCTCAGTGACAGTCAAGGCCGAGGGCCTGGACGTCGACCAGGTGGCCGCCGCCAAGCCCAAGCTCACCATCACGGCCGAGTCGCCCCTGCGCGCCGACAGCGCGGACGGGTCGACGGGCAGCTTGGAGGCGTCGCTCATCAACACGCCCACCGGCACACCCCCTAGCATTACCACCGGAGGCTTTATGCCCTCGACTGGCGATATGGCAATGTACGCCGCGGCCGCCGCAGCGGTCGCCGGAGCCGCGCTCATCGTGGTCGCGCTCCTGGTCAAGCGGGGAGGTGGCAGCCATAAAGAGTAGCTGGCAGCCCCACAGAGAGCGGGGCGAGACGTAGCGAAGTAGATGCTAAGACACAGACAGACAGATTTAGATCAAATGGAATTCGAGCAGAAAGCAGAGGAAAAGAAGATGAGTATGAGCAAGAACATCGCCCGCCTGGCAGTAACGGCAGGCCTTACAGCCGCGTTGAGCTTCGGCGGCGTGATGGCTCCGGTGACCATGGCGTTTGCTGAGGAAGCGAATACTACGACTAATAGCATCACGATCAAAAAGAACAACGATAATGGCAGCGTGAAGTACAAGGCCTACCAGATTTTCGAGGCCGATGTCGTGGATGAGAGCGACAAGACTGACAAGGTCGTTTCGAATGTTAAGTGGGCAACTGGCGTTGATGACACGACGCAAAAAGCCATTATTAAGGCCATCAACGACTATAATAAAGATGATGCAAACGATCTGACAACCGATGCCAGCCCGCAGGATGTTGCCAATTGGCTGACTGCCAACATTACCGGGACCACAAACACGACGGTTCTCAAAGACACCGATTTGCTCAATACGCTTGCTGGACTGGTTGCGAAGAATGTCAAACCGACTAACCCGACGGGCGTTGGAGAGGCTTCGTTTGGGGCGGGTACCAAGGTTTCTTTCGATAAATCTGGTTATTACCTGTTTCTGACTGACAAGGACACTTTAGCTCCGGATGGGTCGGAAGCTGACAACAAGAATACTGCCACTTCTCCGATTTATGCCGTTGTGGGCGCCGGCGATGTGGTGGTTACCGAGAAGACCAGCATTCCTACCGTCAACAAGGCTGTTATGGATGGCAAGGACAAAAATTGGGTGACAGTGGAGAACGGAGACATTCTTACCAAACCCAATAAGGCCGCTGACTCTGCTATGGACGATTGGGTCGATTACAAACTCGTCGGTACGGTTGCGAGTAATATCGACACCTATAGCGACTATAAATACGTCTTCACGGACAAACTGCCCAATTCCATGACGCCCAAGTTCGTCGATGGCAGCGAGAATAATGTTCCGGATGTCACGGTTACGATCGGTAACCAGACCGTAAAGAATGATGCCGTGCGGGGCTACACCACAAATCTCTCGGATGATAACGAACTTACCGTTAACTTCAAGAACCTGAGGAATTGTGTTGACGTTGACAATAACCCCATTGCCGTCAACGCTAGCTCGAGGGTGACCGTCGAGTATCAAGCCAAGCTCGACTCCTCCAAGATTTTCGACAGCAATAATGTCATTAAGGAAAAGTTCAAGGATCTTATCGGCAAGGCTCAGGAGAATACGGTTAAGCTTACCTATTCTAACAACCCGAACGGTACAGGCGAGGGCAATACGGTAATTCACCCTGCCTATGACTACACCTATGGCATCGATGTCACCAAGGTGGGTTCCGATAATGAAACTAAGGGGCTCGAAGGCGTTGAGTTCACGCTTCAGGAGCAGGGTGATACGAACAAGTTTATCAAGGCAAACGGCACCAAGACGACCAATAGTGAGCAGGCCAAGCTGAGGACCGACGCAAAAGGCAAGATTAACGTTGTCGGTCTCGATGAAGGCACCTACATCCTGAAAGAGGTCACCCCGGCGCCTGGCTACAATAACTCCGCAGCAAACGGTGTGACCTTCACCATCAAGCGCGAGCTCAATCAGACCGGCGACGAGGTTATCCCCAGCGTTGATTCTGCAATCAAGGCAGCAGATGGCGTGGTCAAGGACAACAAGGCTACCGCATCTACCGGCAAGCTCAGCTTCATCATTGTCGACCAGAAGGGCTCCAACCTCCCGCTCACCGGCCTTAACGGCGTGACCTTCACTTGGATCGCTGGTGGCGCGGTGCTGTGCATCGGCGTGGCGCACCTCATTCGCAGCCGCAAGCAGGCTGAGGAGTCCGAGCAGGAGTAACGCTCGCTCACCCATCCCTTTGGCAGGTGGGATGTGATGGCCATGAGACTTGCGGACACTTTTCTCGTCCATCCATGTTCTTGCTTTGCCACTCTCTTTTCGGGGCAGACTCCACGCTGGAGTCTGCCCCGTTTTTTGGACAACACAGGCAGCCTCCACCGTCCGATGCGGACTCATCCGTCATCGCGTTTCTTGACTCGTATGAGGTTCGGTTTAAGGTCCGTAGGCGCACGCGCGGTGCGGACGGTAGAAGGCATTTGCGCCGCAACAAGCGCAAATAAGAATGCCCGGGGTTAGAGGCCCGGGCATTTAACAAAAGCTGAAAACTAGGCCGCCCGCGCTTTCGATCGCTTACGCGGGATGCGTCGATTCCTGTAGCTATTGTATCCCGAATCGCCCCGCCGATTCGGGACATTTTGAAAACTCAAACACGTCGGGCAAACTCGGACGACGCGGCCAGGTTCCGCCGTTCGAGGGATCGTGTGTGTAACTATCGAACAAATGTTTGTCAAAATCGCGTTCACCAGGCGCGGGCGCATCCGCTCGCAGTAAAATACCCTTGCGACGCATCCCGTGCGCGGGCGGCCGACGACTCGATCGGAGGTCCCCAAATGCTGAAATTCCTTAACGCGCTCGCTGCCCTCGCGGCGGTGGGCACGTTCGTCATCGCGTTTTTTGACTCGTATGAGGTTCGGTTTAAGGTCCGTAGGCGCACGCGCGGTGCGGACGGTAGAAGGCATTTGCGCCACAACAAGCGCAAATAAGAATGCCCGGGGTTAGAGGCCCGGGCATTTAACAACACCGGAAACTGGTCGCCCGCGCTCCTAAGTACTTACGCGGGATGCGTCGTTTCCTATAGACATTGTATCCCGAATCTTTCTGTTGATCCGAGATATTTTGAAAATTCAAATACGGGCCCATGCCCGGCGTGGGGCCTGTTAATCGGCTATTATTTGTTTAGACATCATTGGAGGCGATGCACGGTGGTGAAGAGCGCCAAGCATTTAGAAAAGGCAAGCAAGCGCCGTCGCAAGCGGCTGCCTCGCTGGGCCGATCGGCTCATCACCATCGTCATCATCCTTATCGGCGTGGGCCTTATGACCTGGCCTTGGATCTTGGACCGGCTCGAGGCCTCGGGCGTGTTCAACCAGATCAGCACTGTGTCCAGCACCGTGGACGCGCTGTCTGCCGAGGAGCGCGAGCGCATCCTGCTCCAGGCTCGCTCCTTTAACGAGCAGCTGGCGGGCGAGGCCACCGAGCTTCCCGCCAACCAGATCGAACCCTACGCCCAGCAGCTCATCTTTGACCGCGACCCCATGATGAGCTGGGTCGAGATCCCCTCCATCGACGTGAGCATGCCCATCTACCACGGCACGAGCGAAGAAGTCCTTATGGCGGGCGTCGGCCACCTGGAGGGTACGAGCCTGCCGGTGGGCGGCACCTCGACGCACTGCGTGCTCACCGCGCACTCGGGCATGCGCAACCTGAGCATGTTCGACGACATCCACTCGCTGGAGCCCGGCGACCTGGTGCTGCTGCACACCATGAACAAGACGCTCGCCTACAAGATGGTGGACTCCGAGGTGGTGCTGCCCGAGGAGATGGAGTCACTGACCATTGAGCCGGGCGCCGACAAGGTGACGCTCGTCACCTGCACGCCCTACGGCGTGAACGACCATCGCCTGCTGGTGCATTGCGTGCGCACCAAGTACAGCAAGAAGGACGTCGACAAGCAAAAGTCGCTGGCCGGCCGCCACTGGGGCAAGCGCGAGTTTGCCGTGCTCATCGTGGTCGTAGCCATTGTGCTGTTGCTGCTGGACATCGTGGTCCACGCGGTCCGCAAGCGCCGCAAGGCCAAGGCCTCGGCATAAGACATTCTCCAGAACCACCACAAAGGGGACAGGCGCCTTTGTGGTGGTCGGGGCTTCCAAAGCATCACAACATTCGATGAAAATCTCGATTTTGACGATAAGCGTCGAATGTTGTGATGGTCTTCGTTGTGGGCGGGACGGTTTTCGTTTCGGGCGGGATGCTTTTCGCTGCGGGCGAGACGGTTTTCGCTATGGGCGGTGCGGTTTCGCTACAGAACCGTCAGCCCGCAGCCTGCCAACCGCCGCCCTCGTTACGTTTTCGCTGCATTTGGCTAAAGCACCTGCTCCAAGCGGCGTTGCCTTGTATACTAGAGCGGTTTATCTGTTATGCGGAAGGGAGCGCCTATGGCACTCAGCGAGAAAGACGTGCGCGGCATCGCCGAGTACGCAAAGATCGCACTGACCGATGACGAGCTCACCCAGATGACGTCCTACATGAACGACGCCGTCCAGATGCTCGAGCCCGTCTTGCAATATGACTTGCCCGACGTGGAGCCCACGTTCCATCCTATCGGAAGCCTGTCCAACGTGATGGGCGATGACCTGCGCGAGCCCGAGCGCGACCTGCCGCTCGACGTCGCGCTCGAAAACGCCGGCAGCGCGCGCGAGCGTTACTTCCGCGTGCCGTCCATTTTGGGAGAGGGGGAGAGCGAGTAATGGCGCTAAGCTTCGATTCCCTTACCGCCGCCCAGATCGCCGCGGGCGTTGCCGCCGGCGACTTTACCGCTACCGAGGTGGCCCAGGCCTCCCTTGCCGCCATCGAGGCGCGCGAGGGCGGGGTCCAGGCATTCCTGCAGGTGGCGCCCGAGCTTGCGCTCGAGGCCGCTGCGCGCGTGGATGCCGACCGTGCCGCAGGCAAGCCGCTGCCCCCGCTCGCGGGCGTGCCGCTGGCCATTAAGGACAACATGAACCTCGTGGGCACGCGTACTACCTGCGCTTCCCGCATGCTCGGGGACTACCAGAGCGTCTACACCGCCACCTGCGTCCAGCGCATGCTCGACGCCGGCTGCCTGCCCATGGGCAAGGCTAACATGGACGAGTTCGCCTTCGGTAGCTCCACCGAAAGCTCGGCCTTCCACCGCACCAACAACCCTTGGGATACCGAGCGCGTGCCCGGCGGCTCCTCGGGCGGCTCCGCTGCCGCCGTCGCCGCGGGCGAGGTCGCGCTTTCGCTGGGCTCCGACACCGGTGGCTCCATTCGCCAGCCGGCGTCGCTGTGCGGCGTGGTGGGCTTTAAGCCCACGTATGGCGCCGTGAGCCGTTACGGCGTGGTTGCCTTTGGCTCGTCGCTCGACCAGGTGGGCCCCTTTGGCCGCACGGTCGAGGACGTAGCGCTTGCCATGAACGCGCTTACCGGCGCGGGCCACGATCCGTACGACTGCACCAGCCAGGATTGCGCCGTCGACTTTACCGAGCGCCTCAACGACAGCATCGAGGGCAAGCGCGTGGGCATCATTCCTGCGTTTATGGAGGCCGAGGGCCTGACGCCCGAGGTCAAGGCCGCTGTTCAGCGTGCCGCCCAGGAGCTGCAGAACCAGGGCGCCGAGCTGGTCGAGGTCGACCTGCCGCACCTGGACGCCGCCATCGCCGCCTACTACGTCATCGGCCCGGCCGAGGCGTTCTCCAACCTGGCCCGTTTTGACGGCATTCGCTACGGCTATCAGGAGGAGGGCTGCGCCAACCTGTCCGACCAGAGCTCGCTGTCGCGCGCCCACGGCTTTGGCGCCGAGGCCAAGCGCCGTCAGATGCTCGGCGCTTACCTGCTGAGCTCGGGCGTGTACGACAAGTACTACTACGCCGCGCAAAAGGCCCGCACGCTCATCACGCAGGACTACGACGCCGCGTATGCCAAGGTGGACACTATCCTCATGCCCGCCTCGCCGCGCACGGCCTTTAAGTTTGGCGAGATCAGCGACCCCACGCAGATGTACCTCTCCGACCTATACACCATCTCGCTCAACATCTGCGGCAACGGTGGTATCTCGGTGCCGCTGGGCCTGGGCGAGGATACTCAGCTGCCCGTTTCTGCCCAGCTGGTGGGTCCGGCCTTTAAGGACCGTCAGCTGCTCACGTTTGCCCGCGCCCTTGAGCGCGGCTTTGCCGATACCGCCACGGGTGCGCCCGCGCTTTCCGTCGCACCCGATTTTGCCGGGAAGGGAGGCGAGCTGTAATGAAGGAGCTTTCCGAGGTCCTGCAGGATTGGGAGGCCGTGATCGGTCTGGAGATCCATACCGAGCTCACCGCACTCGATACCAAGATGTTCTGCAACTGCAAGCTCAGCCACGATGACGAGCCCAACGCCAACGTGTGCCCGGTGTGCCTGGGCCTGCCCGGCGCCCTGCCGGTGCCCAACAAGCGCGCCATCGAGAGCATCGTCAAGGCCGGTCTCGCCACCAACTGCGAGATCCAGCGCCACTCGATGTTCTACCGCAAGCACTACTTCTATCCTGACATGGCCAAGAACTTCCAGACCACGCAGGGCCCGGTCGCCTTTGCCATGTACGGCCACCTGGACCTGGACGTGACCGGTCGCGGTGCCGCCGAGCGCCCCGACTGCGCGTTTGGCGAGGCCGAGGCCCAGAGCCTGGCGAGCGCCTCGGCCAACGCCGAGGGCCTGTCCACGTCCATGACGTCGACCATGCGTGAGGGCAACCAGCGCGCCGGCCACCTGGCCAGCTATGACGCGTCCAACCTGCAGATGCCCGAGCGTCGCGAGGACGGTTCCTACACGGTGCCCATCCGCATCCTGCGCATCCACATGGAGGAGGACGCCGCCAAGATGGTGCACGTGGGCGGTGCCGAGGGCCGCATTACAGCCGCGGCCGAGTCGCTCGTCGACTACAACCGCTGCGGCACGCCGCTGATTGAGCTCGTCACCGAGCCCGACCTGCGCACGCCTGAGGAGGCTCGCCTGTTTATGGAGAAGCTCCGTCGCATTTTTGTGACGCTGGGCATTTCGGACTGCTCCATGGAGAAGGGCTCCATGCGCTGCGACGGCAACGTGTCGCTGCGCCGCCGCGGCGAGACCAAGCTGGGCACCAAGACCGAGCTTAAGAACCTCAACTCGTTCAAGAGCCTGCACGACGGCCTTGCCTACGAGATTTGCCGTCAGGCCGAGGTGCTCGAGGAGGGTGGCATCATCTACCAGGAGACCCGCCATTGGGAGCCCAGCCGCAAGCGCACCGTGGTCATGCGCGTGAAGGAGACGGCCGACGACTATCGCCTGTTCCCCGATCCCGACCTGGCGCCGTTCGATCTGGACGACGAGTTCATCGACCGCTGCCGTGGCGAGATTCCCGAGCTGCCCGATGCCAAGCGCGCCCGTTTTGAGGCCGACTTTGGCATTAAGGCTGCCGATGCCGAGCAAATCGCGGGCGACCCCGAGTTTGCCGAGTTCTTTGAGGCCGCCGCTGCTGGCATGGCTGGCAAGGAGGCCCAGACGGTCGCAAACTTGCTGGTGAACGAGATGATCGCCTACCTTAAGGGCGCGGGTGTGTCGCTCACCGAGTCCGGCATCGCGCCGGCTCAGGTGGCAGCCCTTGCCAAGCTGCTGGCGACCGATGCCATCAGCTCCAACCAGGCGCACGAGGTCTTTGAGGCCATGGCCCAGACCGGCGACGACCCCAACAAGATCGTCGACGAGCGCGGTATGCGTCAGGTGAGCGATGCCGGCGCGCTGCAGCCGATTGTGGACGAGGTGTTGGCAAACTGTGCCGATCAGGCGCAGCAGTACCGCGACGGCAACCAGAAGGTCATCGGCTTTTTGGTGGGCCAGTGCATGAAGGCGAGCCGCGGCAAGGGCAACCCGAAGCTCTTCAACGAGTTGCTGAGAACGTCGCTCTCGTAAGCGGGAACCGAGGGGCCGGGCGCAGGGCCTTGCCTCTCAATTTCGGACAGTCCTGACTCACGACGGAGGCGCCACTGGCGCCTCCTGTTCGTGCGGAACTCATTGAGAGCCAAGGCCCTGCGCCCGGCCCCTCGGTTCCGTGACGACTCGGCCGTTCAGGTCAGGCGGGCTGATAGAAAGATGGTGACGGAGACGCAAATAGCGCCTCCATCTTTTGAATGTGATGAAGGTGTGGCGAACGAGCTTAAAACTTCCGTAAATGTGATAAATGTCACGTTTTACCTAGGGTAAAATGTGGGAAATATCACGTTTACGGAAGTTTCTTTGCGGGAGGTTCGGTCATGCAGCGAGATATCATTGCCAAGCTTAACGCTTGGAAAGCGTCGGAATATCGTAAGCCGCTTATCCTTAAGGGGGCGCGCCAGGTTGGAAAGACGTGGGCGCTTAAGGAGTTCGGTCGAACCTCGTACCGCAATTTTGTGTATCTGACGCTCGAGGAACCGTCACCTGGGGTACAGAGCGAGTACGCTCAGTTTTTCGAAGGTACGCGCGATCCTCGGCGGATCATCTCAAACCTTTCCCTGGCATTTGGACAGCCTATCGATCCCGGCGAGACGCTGCTTATTATTGATGAGATCCAGGATTGTCCTTCTGCAGTCGGCGCCCTTAAATACTTCTGTGACGAGGCCCCCGAGTATCACGTCGCATGCGCAGGGTCTTTGTTGGGCGTTCGCTTGTCCCGTGAGACCAGCGCTTTTCCGGTGGGAAAGGTCGAGTTCATGGAGATGCACCCTATGAGCTTTTCCGAGTTTCTGAAAGCCGAGGGCGCTGCAAACTACGACGAATACCTTGGCGGCCTGGATCAGATCGAGACAGTGCCCGATTTCTTCCATGTCCGTCTCGTCGAGCATCTTCGTCGTTATTTTGCATGCGGCGGCATGCCAGAGGCTCTTGGCCGGTGGGTGGAGACGGGCGATATCGTTCAGGTCGATAAGGTGTTGTCTGATCTCTTGGATTCCTACGAGCGCGATTTTGCCAAGCATGGTGGCCGTGCACAGTTCGCCAAGCTTTCACAAATATGGAACTCGATTCCAGCTCAGTTGGCGCGCGAGAACAAAAAGTTCGTTTGGGGTGCGGTGCGCGAGGGGGCTCGTGCTCGAGAATACGAGGATGCTCTGGAATGGCTTGCCGATGCTGGGCTCATCACGGCGGTTCGCCTTAATGCTGCCGGTGGTGTGCCGCTCTCTGCGTACGATGACCTCAAGGCATTTAAAGTCTACTGTCTTGATGTCGGCTTGCTGCGCCGCATGGCAAGGCTGGATGCGTCCGCTTTTGCCATCTCGGATGCGCTATTTTCGGAGTTCAAAGGTTCGTTCGCCGAGAACTATGTGCTTCAGGCATTACTTTCACAGTTAGATGCTGCTCCGCGTTATTGGACAAACGAGAAGCCGAAGCACGAAGTCGATTTTTTGATTCAAGTCGGAAACGAAATCGTTCCCGTCGAGGTCAAATCGGGAGAGGTCGTTCATTCCAAGAGCCTTAAGTACTATGCCGACAAGCATGCGGAGACGACTCCACTGAGGGTCCGCTACTCACTTAAGAACCTAAAGCTCGACGACGGGGTACTCAACATTCCGTTGTATTTGGCTGATCGATCTGCCCCTCTTATCAAAAAGGCGCTTGATTGTGCACATCTTGACGTTTAGATCCTGGGCGAGCTGATGGGCGGCGGCTAATTAAATCGCTCCGTAACGGCCAAGGAGCTTGGACCTTAGCGGTGCTTGCTTCGCCAAGCCGTGGGTGTCATGCCGGTGTATTGTTTGAACGCTTGGGCGAAGGCCGCCTGTTGGGGATAGCCGAGTCGCTCGGCTACTTGAGCTATCGAAAGGGGTCTGTCGGCCAAAAGGTCCTGCGCGCGTTCCATACGATGCCTCCGCATATAGGAGCCCAGTGATTCGCCCGTCTGGACTTTAAAGGTGGCGCAGAGTTTGGAGCGGCTTGTGTAGAGCCGCTCGGCGACCTCGTCCACGCCGATGCGACGCCCCTCGTCAAGGGCGCGCTCGACAGCCAGGATCGCTTCTTCGACAATGTCCAGAGCGGCCTGTGTCCCTTCGGCCTGACGTGCCTGCTTGTGGGCTGTTCGCGCGTACGCCAGCTCGGCAACCATGGTCTCTACGGTACCCTTCATGTAAAGATGCCCGCCCGTGACACGAGCGCGCGTCTCATCGAGACGGCAGAGTGTCCGGTCGATCGCCGATAGCGCTTCTTCGCCCCACGACTCGGCAAAGGCGTCAAAAAGCCCAGCGAATTCGCCGGGGTAGCGGCGTTCGAAATCGTCGAAGTATCTCGGTAGGAATAACACCGAGCGCGAGTGATAGAGCTGTCCGGCGTATAACGGGCTGAGCTCGTTTCCGCAGGTATCCTGGATAAAACTACAAATTGCATTGCTCGGCCACGACCCGCGCAACGGCTTGAGGTTTGCGGGTGTTATGCCTATCTCGGGCATGCAGGTGAGCGTGGCGCTGCTGATTTGGCTCACGCAGGCGTATGGCTCGGGTGTGTATTCGGCCAGGTACATATCGTGCGTCGGGGTGATGAAATGCTCCATGACGATGCAGGCAGGGGAGAGAGGCATGATCCATGCGCGGCCGTGCGCCCGGTCGTTTGCCACCTCGCCGGTAAAGACGGCGCCCTTGCCGGTAAGCTCCAGGCCAAACTGCTCAAACTGCGGTGCGTAGAGCTCGGTTATGTCGGTCGCTGCCCGCCGTATTTGCAAAAGCGTCCCTTTCCTTTGCAGAAACGTCCATGCCTTGCTTGATTGTGAGCCATGGCTAACACGTCAATGATAAGTTCATTACGGTTAACTCTCAAGCCGTTAGAAAGGAATCTCATGGCAAAGGGATCAAAAAAGGAAGGTGGCGGTATCGGCGAGCTGCTTGCATATGCCGGTGACCGCAAATTCCTAACGTATTTGGGCATGGCGCTCTCGGCGCTCTCGCAGCTGCTGAGCTTTGGCCCGTACGTGTGCATTTGGCTTGTCGCGCGCGATTTGATCGCCGTGGCACCTAACTGGAGCGAAGCCACCGATATCGCGATGTATGGCTGGTGGGCCGTGGGTTTTGCCCTGGCAAGCATCGTAGCTTATTTCGTGGGACTCATGTGCACGCACCTGTCTGCGTTTCGCTGCGCGTCCAATATCCGCAAGACTACGAGCGAGCACCTGCTTAAGCTGCCGCTTGGCTACTTTGACACGCACGCCACCGGTGAGCTGCGTCGTGTTGTAGACGGATGCGCCGCCTCCACCGAGACTTTGCTCGCACACATGCTGCCCGATATCGCAGGCGCCGCTGCCATGGTCGTGGGCTTGCTCGTGCTGCTTTTCGCCCTCGATTGGCGCTTGGGCGCGGCATGCCTCATCTCGGTAGCCATCTCGTTTGGCGCTATGGCCACCATGATGGGCGGCAAAGGCGCTGAGTTCATGAAGGCCTACATGGATGAACTAGTCAAAATGAACAAGACGGGCACCGAATACGTACGCGGCATCCCCGTGGTCAAGGTGTTTCAGCAGACGGTCTACTCCTTTAAGGCCTTCCACGATGCGATCGCCGAATACGCCGACATGGCACAAAACTATGCGGGCACGTTCTGTCGAGGTCCGCAGGTACTCAACCTTACCGCGCTCAATGGTCTTGTGGCATTCCTGTTACCCGTGGCGTTGCTGTTGGCGCCGGGCGAGACGGACTTCGCGCATTTTATGGCCAACTTCACGTTTTACGCGATATTTTCGGCCGTGGTGCCGACGGCCATGACCAAGCTCATGTTTGTGGGCGAGGCCTCTCAGATGAGTGCCGATTCGCTGGCTCGTATTCGAAGCGTCATGGATTCCAAGCAGCTCTCCGTGCCCGCCCAACCCAAGCACCCTGCCGGCGGCGACGTGCGATTTGAGGACGTGAACTTTACGTACGAGGGTGCCGAAGCACCTGCCGTTAGCCATGTAAGTTTTAGCGTTCCAGCTGGTAGCACCCTCGCTCTGGTGGGTCCTTCGGGTGGCGGCAAGTCAACCTGCGCAAGCCTGATTCCTCGTTTTTGGGATGTCTCTTCGGGCCGCGTACTCGTGGGCGGTGTGGACGTTCGCGATATGGATCCGCACGAGCTTATGGACCAGGTTGCCTTCGTGTTCCAGACCAACCAGCTGTTCCGGCAAACACTTGCCGATAACGTGCGCGCCTCCAAGCCTACGGCCACTGACGACGAAGTGCGTGCGGCCCTCTCCGCAGCTCAGTGCGATGACATTGTGGCCAAGCTCCCACAGGGCATTAATACCATGCTCGGTGCCGGCGGAGCATATCTTTCGGGCGGCGAGGTCCAGCGCGTGGCACTCGCCCGCGCGATCCTTAAAGACGCGCCTATCGTGGTGCTCGATGAGGCGACGGCGTTTGCCGATCCCGAGAACGAGGCGCTCATCCAGCGCGCCTTTAGCAAGCTGGCGGCGGGCCGCACGGTCATTATGATTGCGCACCGACTCTCGACTGTAGTGGGCGCAGACCAAATCGTGGTGCTCAACCAGGGCAGCGTGCAGGAGTCGGGTACTCATGCCGAGTTGCTGTCCCAAGAGGGTTTGTATGCCAAGATGTGGGCCGAATACGAACAGGCCGCGAGCTGGAAAATCACTGCAGCGACCGCGGATGCCGCCGTCACGAAGGGAGGCGAGGCCTAAATGTTCGCCTCATTCCAAAAGAAGTATTTCCTATCCGATAAAGGCGTCGCCGGAGTAAAACGCGGCATTTTCTGGACCACGCTCACCAATCTCATTACCATGGCCGGCATGGGCTTTTTATTCCTGGTCATGGCCGGTTTTGTCGAACATCTCGCCACCGGCGCCGACCTGCCGGACGCCCTGCCGATCGCGGTCGGCCTCCTGGTCTTTTTCGTGCTGCTCTTAGCCTCTAACTGGCAGCAGTATTACTACACCTACTGTATCTTTTACGAGGAGTGCGGCAAGCAGCGTATGGAGATTGCCGAGCGCTTGCGCAAACTGCCGCTGTCATTTTTTGGTCGTCGTGATCTGGCCGATTTAACCGAGACCATCATGGGCGACGTCCAGGCCATGGAGCACGCCTACAGCCACGTGTTGGGAGAGCTTTGGGGCGCCATTATCGCAAGCGCTATTGTGTTCGCAGCATCGCTGTTCTTTTGCTGGCAGTTGGCGATCGCGGCGTTCTGGAGCGTTCCCGTGGCCTTTGCCGTGCTGTATTTGACGCGCGGCCCCATGGTCCCGGTGTTCGACCGTGTTCGCGCCGAGAAGGTCAAAGTCACCGAGGCGATCCAGGAGACGCTCGATTGTGTGCGCGAGATCCGCGCTACCAACCAGGAGGCCTATTATCTTGAGGGACTCGGTGCCGTGATCGATGCCGAGGAGCGCGAGACCACTAAGGGAGAACTCGTTAACGGGCTTTTGGTCAACTCTGCGTTTGTCATTTTGCGTCTGGGGGTCGCTTCCACGCTGGTAACGGGTGCCGCGATGGTTGCCTCGGGGCGGGTCGACTTTTTGGTGATGTTTGCCTTCTTGCTTATGGTGAGCCGTATCTATGCACCCTTTGACCAGGCGTTGATGCTGGTGTCCGAGCTGTTTGCCGCCGAGTCGTCTGCCAAGCGTATGCGCTCTATCATGGAAGAGCCTGTGGCGCGGGGCAGCGAGAAATTTGAGCCCGTGGGCCACGATGTGGTGTTCGATCACGTGGCATTTGGCTATGGTGCGGGCGAGGACGGCCGCGCCGGCGAGAAGGTCCTTACCGATGTGAGCTTTACCGCTAGGGAAGGGGAGGTTACGGCACTCGTTGGTCCTTCAGGCTCCGGTAAGTCTACGGTGAGTCGCCTAGCTGCGCACTTTTGGGATGCTACTGCGGGAAAGGTTACCGTGGGCGGCGTGGATGTTGCGAGCGTGGACCCCGAGGTGCTGCTGTGCGACTACGCCATTGTCTTTCAGGACGTGTTGCTCTTCGATGATACGGTGATGGGCAACATCCGTCTGGGCCGTCGCGATGCAACCGACGAAGAAGTCTTGGCAGCGGCACATGCCGCCAACTGCGACGAATTCGTGCATCGCATGCCTCAAGGGTATGACACCATGATCGGCGAGAATGGTTCCAAGCTTTCTGGCGGCGAGCGCCAGCGCATCTCTATAGCCCGTGCGTTGCTCAAAGACGCGCCGATCGTGTTGCTGGACGAGGCGACGGCGAGCCTGGATGTCGAGAACGAGACCGTGGTTCAGCAGGCGCTCTCCCGTTTGCTCGCCGGCAAAACGGTCATTGTGATCGCCCATCGCATGCGCACGGTGGAAAATGCCGACAAGATCGTCGTGCTCAAGGATGGCGTTGTCGCCGAGCAGGGCACCCCGGCGCAGCTCAAGGCGGCAGGCGGAGAATTTGCCCGCATGATTGCGCTGCAAAAGGAAGCGGCTGCCTGGCGGCTATAGGAATGTGACAAAGGGACAATCCCTTTGTCACATTGAGTTCATCCCCATAGTTTCCAAAAAGTTAGCCATTGTTGACCAAATAGTTATACTAAACTATTTTCAAAAGCGTGCTCGAGCAAACTAATGAACTCGGGTGCTAAGGCACCATGCCGCAGTTGTTGCGGAAAAGGGAGAGGCATCATGAAGAAGTCCACGTTCAACACCCTGCTTGTCGGTGGCGGTTTTCTGCTCGGTACGGCCGGCATCAAGCTGCTCACCAGCGCTCCGGTAAAGAACGCCTGCGTGCAGGGCATCGCGTGCGGCATGCGCATCAAGAACGGCTACCAGGACATGGTCGAGCAGGCCAAGGCCAATGTCGACGACATGGTTGCCGAGGCTGCCTACATCACCCAGAGCGAGGCTGACGCTGCGAGCAACGCAGCCGAGTAACGCTCCCAGGCACAAACTATGAGATTCTCGATTATCAGCGAGATCCCTGGCAGGACCCGCCTTCAGTTGGCGGGTCCTGTGCCAGAGAGCGATCTCGATGCGCTTCTAAAGCTTGGCGGCGACATCGATGGCGTGCGCAAGGTGCGCGTGTATGGCCGCATTGGCCAGATGGCGCTGGAGTACGACGAGCCGCGCCGCGCGAGCGTGCTCGATGCCTTGGGCGCGCTCGATGCTCAAGCTATCGCCGATGCCAAGTCGGGCTACGTGATGCAACTCGAGCCGCGCAAGCACAAGCTCGTCATGGATCTTGCCACACTTATCGGCGCCCACTACGCGCGCCGTTGGTTCTTGCCGACGCCTCTGCGTGCGGTGTTTGTCGTGGCCGGTTACATGGCATTTTTGCGCGCTGCCCTTCATGAGCTGGCACAGCCGCGCCTGACCGTTCCTGTGCTCGACGCTTCGGCCATCGGCATTTCGTTCGTCAAGCGTGATGTCGACACCGCGGGCCAGACAATGTTCTTGCTCAACGTGGGCGAGCTGCTCGAGGACTACACTCGCGCCATGAGCGAAAACGAGCTCATCAACTCGCTGCTCGATGTGCCCGACAAGGCGCAAAAGGTTGTCGGCGACACCGAGGTAAGCGTTGCCGCGACCGAGCTCGAGCCCGGCGATTTGGTCGCCGTGCGCACTGGCATGTCCATTTGCATCGACGGTGTTGTCGAGCAGGGGAGCGCTATGGTCAACCAGGCGACCCTGACCGGCGAGCCGCTGGCCGTCGAGCGCAGCGTGGGCGACGATGTGTTCGCCGGTACCGTCGTGGAAGACGGCAGCATCTTGGTGCGCGTGCGCGCCAACACGGCGCAGACCAAGCTCCGCTCGATCGTTTCGCTCGTGCAGACGGCCGATTCGCTCAAGTCCGAGGGCCAGTCGCACATGGAAGACCTCGCCAACAAGATCGTCCCGTGGAACTTCCTGCTCGCGGGCCTGGTTGCGCTTACCACCCGCAGCCTCATCAAGACCTCGGCGGCACTGATGGTCGACTACTCGTGCGCACTCAAGCTCACGGGTTCCGTCGCCGTCATGACTGCCATGAGCGATGCTGCCAAGATGGGCGTCATGGTCAAGGGCGCCAAGTACTTTGAGTCGTTTGCCAAGGCCGACACCATTGTGTTTGATAAGACTGGCACGCTCACCGAGGCCCAGCCGCGTCTTGCCTGCGTACTCACCACCGATGGTTGGAGCGAGGACGAGATCCTGCGCCTTTCCGCTTGCTTGGAGGAGCATTTTCCGCATCCGGTGGCGCGTGCCGTGGTCAACGCCGCCCGCGAGCGCGGGCTCGAGCACCGCGAGCGCCATGCCGCCGTCGAGTACATCGTGGCGCACGGCATCGCTTCGTCCATTGAAGGGCGTCGCGCCATCATCGGTTCCGCGCACTTTGTATTTGAGGATGAGAGCGCGCAGCTCGAGTCCGACATTAAGGAGCAAATCGAGTCCCAGATGCAGGGGCTGTCGCCGCTGTACCTGGCGGTCGATGGCACCGTTGTGGGCGTGCTCGGTATCGAGGACCCGCTTAAGCCCGGGGTTCGCGAGGCTATCGCCGACTTGCACGCGTTGGGCGTTAAGCACGTGGTCATGCTCACGGGCGACTCGGAGCGCACGGCCGAGCGCATTGCTCGCGAGGCGGGTGTCGACGAGTTTAAGGCCGAGCTGCTGCCCGAGGACAAGTACGCGTATGTTGAGCGCATTAAGGGCGAGGGGCGCCACGTTGCCATGGTGGGCGACGGCGTCAACGATTCGCCGGCACTCGGTTTGGCCGACGTGGGGCTGGCAATGGGCGGTGGAAGCGACATCGCCAAGGAGGTCGCCGATATCATCCTGACCGATACAGATCTCGCCGCGATCGTGCGCCTGCGCCGCATGAGTCAGGGGCTTATCGACCGTCTGACGAGTTCGTATTCCAAGGTGATGCTCACCAACTCGGCGCTCCTGGCGCTGGGCATTACCGGCGCGATTACCCCGCAGGCGTCGTCGCTGCTGCACAATGGCTCAACGATCGTCTACAGTCTTAACAACGCGAAAGCGTATCTACGCTAACGGGCGTGTTCACCCACGTTATCTGGCCCGCGCCCGGATGGCATTGCCGCCATCCGGGCGCGGGCCTTTTGCGTTTGACCATCTGCTAGCTTCTCTATATAGTGGTGCTAGCAGAGCTAGCAAATTGAAGGAGCGTGAATGGCGTGGGTGCTATTAGCGGCATGGCGCAAGTGAATGTTCGCGTTGATCGCCAGGTCAAGGCTCGTGCCGAGGAGGCGTTGCGGCTCTCGGGCGGGTCGCTGCCCGAGCTCATCAAAAAGGTTGTGGCTAAGGTCGCGCAGGGCGGTGGTCAGTGCGAGGAAGTGCTCGCGGCCGTTGACGATCGGCAGCACGCCATCGCACCCGAGTCCCCGTTTGCCGCGTCGTGGGCGGCTGCGGACCGGCTCTATGCGGACTTGGGTATCGCTGCGTCGACCGTGTCCGAGGACCGCGATTGGGATACGGTCTATGCGGAGGCCACGGAAGAACGCTATCGTCAAAAGGGGATGGTCCTGTGAGCGGGGCGCCTCTTAAGATCATGGTGGATGCCAACGTATGGGTCGATTCGTTTTGCGCCGACCATGTTGAGTCGCTTGCCGCGCGGACTTTTATCGGGCAGGCCGCGGAGGCGGGAGCGTTGTTGTTCTTTCCCGTCCATATCGCCAAGGACGTGCTGTACGTTGCCCAACACGAATTAAAGCGCAGCGTTCTGGCCAACGGGGGAGCGCTTGACGAGGCATCTGCCCGTGCAATTGGCGATGCGGCGCTGGCGTTTGTTCGGAATATGACCGAAAACGCCACGGCCGTGGGTGCAGATGCGTCGGACCTTTGGCTAGCCGACAAATACTTAGCGCTCCATCGCGATTACGAGGACAACTTGGTGCTCGCCGCGTGCAAGCGCGCACAGGTCGATTACTTGGTGACCAACGATCGCAGGCTGCTTGAACATGCCGATATCGCAGCAAAAACGCCACGCCAAATGATGCCGATTCTGGCTTTGACCGAACGTGGCGATCGGGTATCCCACTAGCGGCTGACTGTCTGCGCGCCCTTCGGAACGTCGATGTTCCGAAGGGCGCGCATCCTTTTATTACAAAAGCGCTGCCTTGATGACGGGAGCTTCGGCGACCTTTTCGTCGGAATCGTTCAGTGTTGCCAGGCTACGGTAGACCCACTCGTTGACTTGGGTGTTCTTGACGCCTGCGGTTTGCATAAGGATGCCTACCTCGCGGACCGCTGCGAGCAGATCGGCTTTGGGACCCGCGAGCTCAACAAAGACATCGTGATGTGCGGTGACGCCGCGGTTCTCGCTCACGTGGTCGATAAAGCCCTCGACGGTCTCAAGCTGCTGGGCGAGAGCCGCATCATCGTCAGCGTCCAACGCGACGAGTGCGTTCGATACCGTGAGGGCGGGATGCCCGCAGGGGACAAAGCCCTCGATGACATCCATAGCTTCGGTAATGGTTGAGCCCAGGCCTGCGAGGGCATTGACGAGTTTCTGCTTGGTATCCATAACGGTCCTTTCGACGGATCAATTTTGCTTGGCGAAAATATACGTGACGCGATCGGTAGCAAAAGTGCGAAGTGTAGCGCACATTGGGGTCTTCACAGCTCGTGCATAGAACAGCTGTCCGCTTTCAGAACGTGGTAAGATAACACTCCACAAGCGGGGCTCGCCTCGCGCGTTCCTTGAAAAGTCGACGGTTGTTGGGCGCTCGTGTGCCCAATGCCATCCAGACTTTCCCAACCTTCGGGGGCGACTGGTTTCGACACGATAGCTCTGAGAGAGGAAGCAAGCCGAGGTCTCCTCGCCTCGTTAAACAGGGGTACCGTCAAATTGAATTGACAACAACTCTTCTTTTGAGCCTATGGCTCTCGCTGCTTAGTTTATAGCGGCGCGTCAACCCGGTGATTTCCCCGGCACCGGCGCGACGTCATTTTAGGGGAATGCTCCTGCGCACGTAATCGGTATGGCGCAGGCTAAGACCGAACCGGTTAGGACGCCGCGAGCGTGTCGCTGCGCGCAAAGCGTCCGAGACTAAACCAGCGACTGAGCTTGGAGATGCCAATCAGGGGGCTTTCGTGGACCGGAGTTCGATTCTCCGCGCCTCCACCAATAGTTACAAGCAGGTAGGTAAACGCACCTACCTGCTTTTTTATTACTTATAGATACCGCGGAGAATCGAACTCTGTGCAGGGCGCGGGCGTTTAGAAAACGCGTAAGCGTTTTTAGCCCGCGGGCGAGGGCGCCGGCAGGCGTCCGAAGCCGGCGCGTATTTGCGAAGCAAATACGCGGATTCTCCGCGCAATGCCTCAGCTAGATATAGATGCGATGCCGATTGGGCGTCTGGCCCCGGTCTCAACCCGTCAACGGAAGCCCCAAACCGCGGAGAATCGAACTCTGTGCAGGGCGCGGGCGTTTGCAACAGTCGGGTGAGTAGTCAATTTGGGACGGGGCTATTTTAGCTACCCCATGTTGAGGGAACGCTCTGAGATGATTTTTTGATCCCCGTCCCAGAAAAATCATCAGGCGGGCAGGGTAGCTAAAATAGCCCCGTCCCAAATTGACTACTCACCTTGATACCTCTTCGCGGAAAACGCGTCCCGGAATATCGGCTCAGACTGGGACGTAGTTTCCGGATGACGCCTCAAGCGGAAACTGCGTCCCGGAATTTGCTCTGAGACTGGTCCCCGGTTTCCCGATGGCCACCCAAGCGGAAACCGCATCCCAGAATCCGCGCTCAAAACGGGACACGCCTTCCGCTCCGCCTCCTCAACTCCAAAACCTGTGCGCCCTCCATCACAAAACTGGGTAGAAGAGAGCCAAAACGCAATCGCAGGAGGTCAACATGACTGCAGAAGATAAGGCGAAAAACGCTGGCAAGGTCGCGCTTGTTCTGGAGGGCGGTAGTTTTCGCGGGCAATTTACCGCAGGCGTGCTCGACGTCCTCATGGAGGCCGGCGTCGAGATCCCGGCGGTGTACGGCGTGTCGGCCGGCGCCCTCAACGGCGTCAACTACAAGTCGTACCAGATCGGCCGCACCAACCGAGTCAATTTGACCTTCTGCAACGACAACCGCTACATGGGCGCCGCGTCGTTTGCGTCCACGGGCTCCATCGTGGGCTACGACTTTATCTTCAACGACGTCCAAGACCGCCTGGATCCCTTTGACAACGAAACGTTCGACGCCAGCCCCATCGAGATGTATGCCGTCGCGACGGACATGCTCTTTGGAACTGCTGCCTACCTGCCGGTCAAAAGCGCCGTGCTCGACCTTGATGCCGTGCGCGCTTCGACCTCGTTGCCGCTGGTGACGCCACCGGTCGAGATCGACGGGCACAAATACGTCGACGGCGGCGTGGCCGATTCGGTTCCCATCGAGCATGTGCTCGAGGAGGCGGGCTTCGACCGCGCGGTCGTCATCGTCACCCAGGACCGTTCGTACGAAAAGAAGCCCTACGAGTTTATGCCGGCCGCGCGTGCGCGTTATGCCGACTACCCCTACCTGCTCGAGGCCATCGAGACACGCCATGATCGCTACAACATCCAGCGCATGCATCTGTGGAAGTATGAGCGCGAGGGCCGCGCGCTGGTCGTCGCTCCACAAAAGCCGGTCGAGGTCGGCCATGTTGAGCACGATCCGGCAAAGCTGCTCGACCTGTATATTCAGGGCCGCCAGGAGGCAAAGCGCTTGCTGGCCGACATCGAGGCATTCGTCGAGTGCTAGCGCCGCAACACTACGGCCCGTGGACGACATGTGCAGAAACTCTGGTCGGAGCCAAAATACCTGTTGACTCGGGCGGCGAGCGGGGTAATATGGACGGGTTACTTGCAGAGCCCCGTGAATCTCTGTAACAACACGTACTGTACATGGAGGAGTCTAAGTGATTTCGAAATCGACTCACTACGCCAAGCAGGGCGAGGTCCAGCGCAACTGGGTTCTCGTCGACGCCGATGGTGCTGTCCTGGGCCGTCTTGCCACCCAGATCGCAATGATCCTGCGCGGTAAGAACAAGCCCCAGTTCACGCCCAACAGCGACTGCGGCGACTTCGTTGTCGTCATCAACGCCGATAAGGTCCAGCTTACCGGTAACAAGGCCGACACGAAGACCTATTATCGCCACAGCGGCTACAACGGCGGCCTCAAGGCTGAGAGCTTCCGCCAGGCTATGGAGAAGCACCCGGAGAAGGTCATCGAGCGCGCCGTTCGCGGTATGCTGCCCAAGACCACCCTCGGCCGTGCCCAGATGACCAAGCTTAAGGTCTACGCTGGTGCCGAGCATCCGCATGCTGCCCAGAACCCCACGAAGATTGAGCTGGAGGCTTAAAGATGGCTGAGAACACCGTTGTCTACCAGGGTACCGGCCGTCGTAAGAACGCCGTCGCCCGCGTCCGTCTCGTCCCCGGCACCGGCAAGGTGACTATCAACAAGCGTGACGCCGAGCAGTATTTCGGCCGTCATCAGCTCGTTGAGAACGCCCTTGCTCCCTTCAAGGTGACCGACACCGCCGGTCAGTTCGACGTTATCGCTCTGTGCGATGGCGGCGGCATCTCCGGTCAGTCCGGCGCTCTGCGCCTGGGCATCGCTCGCGCTCTTCTGAACGCTGGCGACTACCGTGCTGACCTCAAGAAGGCCGGTTTCCTTACGCGCGATGCTCGCGTGGTCGAGCGCAAGAAGTACGGCCTCAAGAAGGCCCGCCGCGCTCCCCAGTTCTCCAAGCGCTAAGGTTTTATCTCCTTACGAGATACAATGTACAAGCGGGGCCTGCCGATTCCTCGGCGGGTCCCGCTTTTCTTTTTCGACTAGGGTGGGCGGTTGCATATCGCCCGCTAGGGAAGGAGCAATCCTATGCCCCAGAACATCTTCGGTACCGACGGCGTTCGTGGCGTCGCCAATGCCGACCTCTCGTGCGATCTCGCGTTTCGCCTGGGCCGCGCGGCGACCAAGTTCCTTGGTCCGGATATCTGCATCGGTCGCGACACGCGTCTTTCGGGCACCATGCTCGAGAGCGCTCTGACCGCCGGTGTCATGGCCGAGGGCGGCCGTCCGCACTGCTGCGGCGTTATCCCTACGCCGGCTGTGGCGCTGCTCACCGTTCAGAATGAGCTCGATGGCGGCATCGTCATTTCCGCTTCGCACAATCCGCCGGAGTTCAACGGCATCAAGTTCTTTAGCCGCAAGGGCATGAAGCTTCCCGACGCCGTCGAGGAAGAGATCAGCGCCTGGGTCATGTCCGAGGAGGCCATGGCTGCCGACACGCTGCCGACTGGCGCCGGTGTGGGCCACATCATCAAGATGAAGGATGCTCGCAAGGCATACGTCGACCACGCTATCGATACACTCGACGGCCTGAGGCTCGACGGCCTGGTTGTTGCCGTCGACTGCGGTCACGGCGCTTCGTGCCAGACCACGCCCGCCGCGTTGCAGCGCCTGGGCGCCACGGTCCATGCCATCAACACCGACTACTGCGGCACCGACATCAATGTCGAGTGCGGCTCCACGCACCTCGAGCCCCTGCGCGAGCTCGTCCTGCGCACCCATGCCGACATCGGCCTGGCCCACGACGGCGACGCCGACCGCGTGCTCTTTGTGGATAGCGAGGGCAACGAGATCGACGGCGATTACATCCTGGCCATCTGCGGCTCCGATCTCGCCGCCCGCGGCAAGCTCGCCAACTCCGAGATCGTCTCGACCGTCATGTGCAACCTGGGCTTCTCCATCGCTATGAAGGAGCAGGGCTTCGAGATGGTTCAGACCGCCGTGGGCGATCGCTACGTTCTGGAGCGTATGCTCGCGGATGGCGCCGTCATCGGCGGCGAGCAGTCCGGCCACATCATCTTCCTGGAGCACAACACCACCGGTGACGGTCTGGTGACGGCTCTGCAGCTGCTGGCCGTGCTCAAGCGCACCGGTCGTACCCTCACCGATCTTGCCGGCATCATGAAGAAGTACCCGCAGGTACTCGTCAACGTGCATTCCGACAACAAGGCTGGTCTGGACGATTGCCAGCCCATCTGGGATGCCGTCGCTGCTGCCGAGAAGGAACTTGACGGCCGCGGTCGCATTCTGGTGCGTCCGAGCGGTACCGAGCCGCTGGTCCGCGTTATGGCCGAGGCCGAGACGCACGAGCTGACCCAGCGCGTTGTCGACGACATCGTCGAGGTTGTCAAGCGCGAACTTCC
>CAKURW010000007.1 GCA_934675795.1 uncultured Collinsella sp. | reverse complement strand
CTCAAGAAGGAGTAACATCGGGACTTGCAGCGACGGACCTCAGGACACTCTTACACCACGTCTGCGCGCGCGACCATATGCTGAAAACATTTTTAGAAATGCACTCTATATCATAAATCACGTCTCATATGGAGTTAAATACACGTTCAACTCCATAGATCTGCCCTATGATTATTATTCGACACCAGAAATAATGAAATCGCTTGCGGATACCTTGCATAATCCGTTTATTTCCTTCTATGAAACTGCCTTTCTTAAGCGTATTCAGAGGGAAAAAATCGAGTTTATTGGGATTTCGGTGAGCGGCTGTTTCCAATTGATTTCTGCAGTTACGTTAGCGAAACTGATTAAAGAAGAATGTCCATCTGTTAAACACGTCTCATTGGGCGGCAATTACATTACTCGTTTAGCAGATGACTGCATGAAAGAATGGCATCCCTTTTTTGAATACATTGATTCGATAATGATGTATGACGGCGAAGAGCCGCTTGCACGTCTTCTTGAGGCTCTTGACTCTGGTGATGACAATCTCGACTGTGTTCCAAACCTTTGCCATGCTAAAGGTGGAAAGATATATAAAAACCATCGGATTGAGCAAACATTTATCAACGATACAGTTCCCGATTTCGATGGCTTCGCCCTTTCTAAATACTTCATGCCTGAGTTAATATTGCCGGTTTATTCCTCTAGGCAGTGTTTTAATCATTGCGCCTTCTGCACCATTCCCGGTGCTACCGGTGGTTGTTACCGAAAGATGCCTATATCGAGAGTATTTGAAATAATGTGTCGGTTAAATGAAAAATACGGCACGAGAGTTTTCTCTTTTGTGGATGAAACATTCGAAGGCAAAAGAATGGAGCAACTCGCGGATGAAATAAACGCATCGGGAAAAACGTTTTTTTGGCATGGAGAAACGAGGTTCTCTCCAACCCTAAGTACGGACGTTTTCAACAAGATATACCAAAGTGGATGTAGGCAGATTCAGTTTGGCCTCGAGTCATACAACCAAAGAGTTCTTGATCTAATGAAGAAGAACACGAGAGTTGATTGGATTGATCGCAATATCCATGATTGTCTCAATGCGGGTATTCCTGTTCATCTATTCTTTATGATTGGCTTTCCAACCGAAACTAAAGAAGAGGCTCTGAACACCTTAGCTTATACAGAGAATGTTTTGAATTATTCAAAACAGGTATGTGGTGTTCCATATTCCACGAGAGGATTTACGAATTTTGGTCTCGTTATGGGGTCGGATGTTTGGAATCATCCCGATAAGTATGGTGTCTCTGTAATGCCGAAGTCCCAATATGAGGATTTGCGCCTCGAAGTGGATTATGTTTCAGGCACTGGTTTAACTTTAAATGAAGCAAAATCCTTATCTGATGAGCATCATATTGATTTTTATATGCAAGAGGTCATAAACGGTAGCGACACAATTGACTTGCCCCAGCGGCTTCATATTTCAGAGGTGACCTGGATCCTAGATTCTATTCACGCTGTCAGGTATAAGGGACATTTGACCAAAGTAAAGCGACGGCTAACTAGTCTAAATCCAGCTGATCGAATCTGGCTGGATTCCAAGACCTCTGTCGTGCTCGTTGAGCCATTTGCCTACTTCTATAATTCTGAATACCATCATGTCTATGCTGTTTCCCAGTTGGTATACCTTAAGTTGGCCCGTTTATTGGAGGCCGATTGTAGCATTTCTCTTATCCTTGATCAGGGCGATCTCGAGCTGACAAGGGCGATAGAAGAACTGTTGCATTATGGATTGCTGAATACAAATATCGATGCCGATTATGTAATGCACGATAATGGTTTTCAATTGGTTAAAAGTTCGTTTGTGAAAGAAGTCGGACGCTCAAAAGAGGGGTTAAGAGTACTGCTGAGTTGTGCCACCCATAGAATGTGTGCGGTTAATGATTTTTCGTTCGCTTTGCTTTCGTTGTTTGAAAAGCCGATTACTAAGAACGAGGTGCGCGACATTTTGAAAAAAGAGGGACTATCGGCAAGCGAGGAGCAATTAAACAAGTTGGTTGATAATTGCATGAAAGCAGATATACTACAATTGATTAGATAGAGGAGGTTTCTGCATGGACGTTATTAACAAAGATCTCTTGGAGCAACTGAAAGAGTTTCAGGAAGAGGGCGTCGTGGTAGAAGTGTTCGACTTTGAGGACTACATGGATAAATTCTGCCATTAGTTTCGGAATTTACTCGCCTCGCTTAAAGGAGAAGTCGATTATCGATTTCTCCTTTTTTAATTAAAGATATTTTTGAAATACATGCTCTTAGCACAGGTTGGCCTCTCAGTAAACTGGGAGGTTGCTTTGGCTAGTTAGAGATATGTGAACGTCCGTTAGACTGAATCTCAGGGTAGAAGGGGCCTCCAGTGTCCAGATCAACAAGGCAATGCTGCGTTTCGGCTAATAAGAACGATGGCTTTTTGCGTGTGGCGGCGGCGTCGCCGCAGATTCGCGTCGCCGATGTCGAGGGCAATGCCGAGGTTGCGTTAGCGGCTGTTCGCGCGGCTGTCGAGCGCGGCGTTCGTGCTCTGGTGCTGCCCGAGCTCAACTTGTGCGGCTATACCGCGGCCGATCTGTTCCATAACCGCACATTACTGCATGCCTGCGAGGCTGCTTTGGTGCATATCCTCGATGAGACTCGCGAGCTGCCGATTGTCTTTACCATCGGTCTTCCCGTTGCAGTTGCTGAGAATATCTACAACTGCGCCGCCGTGTGCTGCGCGGGTGAGCTTTTGGGCCTCACGGCCAAGAAGTATCTGCCCAACTATGGCGAGTTCTATGAGCGCCGTTGGTTTGCTCCGGCGCCTGCGGATCCCGTGTGGGTTGAATTTGCCGGTCAGGGTCCGGTCCCGTTGGGTTCGGGGCTTGTCTACCATTGCTGTGATGAGGGCGCCGAGGACCTGGTGCTGGGCGTTGAGGTCTGTGAGGACCTGTGGGTGCCGGCACCTCCTTCGACCGAGATGGCGCTTGCCGGTGCGACGGTGATTCTCAACCCGTCGGCCTCTGACGAAATCATCGGTAAGGCAGATTACCGCCGCAGCCTTATCTCTAACCAAAGCGCGCGCCTGTACTGCGCCTATGCCTACGCGGACGCGAGCGAGGGCGAGTCCACGACCGATATGGTCTTTGCGGGCGAGAACCTCGTCTATGAAAACGGATCTAAGCTCGCCGCTACGAAGCTCCTCACCTGCGATATGGCGGTGGCCGACGTCGATCTTGACCGTCTGGTTGCCGAGCGCCGTCGCTCGACGACGTGGACGCGCGCGGACGATGCGCCGGAGGCCGCGACCGTTGAGTTTTCGTTTGAGGGCGTGCTGGCCAAAGAGCCTGTCCTGCGCGATGCACTCGACATTGACCGTGTCTTCCCCCGTGCGCCCTTTGTGCCGGCCGACCATGGCGACCTGGCCGAGCGTTGCGAGACCATCCTCGACCTGCAGACTGCGGGCCTCAAGACCCGCCTTGCCCATACGGGTACCAAGGCTGCAGTCATCGGTCTTTCGGGCGGCCTGGACTCCACGCTGGCACTGCTTGTAACCGTGCGTGCCTTCGATGCACTGGGACTGCCGCGTACGGGTATCACGGCGGTCTCCATGCCAGGTTTTGGCACGACGCATCGCACTAAGTCGAATGCCGAGTCGCTCGCTCGCGACCTAGGCGTGAGCTTCCGCGAAGTCTCGATCCATGCAGCCGTGGAGCAGCATTTTAAGGACATCGAGCACGATCCGGCCGTGCAGGACGTGACTTACGAGAACAGTCAGGCCCGCGAGCGCACGCAGATTCTGATGGATCTGGCCAACCAGGCTGGCGGTTTTGTCATCGGCACGGGCGACCTGTCGGAGCTGGCGCTCGGCTGGGCTACCTATAACGGCGACCACATGAGCATGTATGCCGTCAACGCGAGCGTGCCCAAGACGCTTGTGCGCCATCTGGTGCGCTATGCGGCTGATGTCTTTGGCGGGCGTATTGCCGAGGTCTTGCTCGATATCCTCGATACGCCGGTGTCCCCCGAGCTTCTGCCGCCCACGGGCGACGGCGAGATTGCGCAGAAGACCGAGGATTTGGTGGGCCCGTACGAGCTGCACGATTACTTCCTCTACTACATGTTGCGTTTTGGCTTTGAGCCGGGCAAGATCTACCGCATGGCGCTCAAGAGCTTCGAGGGCGTCTACGACGTCAAGACCATTCACACGTGGCTACGCACGTTCTACCGTCGCTTCTTTGCCCAGCAGTTTAAGCGCAGCTGCCTGCCCGATGGCCCCAAGGTGGGCTCGGTCACGCTCAGCCCGCGCGGCGATTGGCGCATGCCGAGTGACGCCAGCTCGCGCCTGTGGCTCGCCCAGATCGACGCGCTCAATGCAATTGACTAAGGTTGCCAAATTGAACCAAAACAGCGGGTGCAAGCGTTACACTTTTGCAATCTGATGGCCCGTATCGCGCGGCGCTCTTGTCGGAGCGCCGCGTTTTTCATATCGAAAGGTGGCACCATGCAGGCATCGCAGCGTCTCGACCGCTTTGGCGCGGAGGTCTTCGCCTCGCTCAACAACAAACTTCTCGCGCTGAAGGCTCAGGGCAAGACCATTTACAACATGAGCGTGGGCACGCCCGACTTTAAGCCGTACGACCACGTGGTCGAGGCGCTGACCCAGGCTGCGCAGGACCCAGAGATGTGGAAGTATGCCCTGCGTGACCTGCCCGAACTCAAGCAAGCCGTGTGCGACTACTACGAGCGTCGCTTTGGTGTCTCCGGCATTACGCCGTCCATGGTGCAGTCGTGCAACGGCACGCAGGAGGGCGTGGGCCATTTGGGCCTGGCCCTGCTCGATCCGGGTGACACCATTCTGGTTCCCGATCCGTGCTACCCGGTCTTTGAGGCGGGTGCCAAGATCGCCGATGCCAAGCTCGAGTACTATCCGTTGGTCGCCGAGCATAATTACCTGCCCTATGTGGCGGGTATCGATCCCGAGGTGGCCGATCGTGCCAAGTATATGATCGTGTCGCTGCCCGCAAACCCGGTCGGCTCGGTGGGCACGCCCGAGGTCTACGAGGAGATCATCGCTTTCGCCCGCGAGCACGACCTGCTCATCGTCCATGACAACGCGTACTCCGACATCGTGTTCGACGGCGAGCCGGGCGGCAGCTTCTTGCAGTATCCCGGTGCGCTTGAGGTGGGCGTGGAGTTCTTCTCGCTTTCCAAGTCGTTTAACGTCACCGGTGCGCGTATCGGCTTTTTGGTCGGCCGCGAGGACGTGGTCTCTGCCTTTGCCAAGCTGCGCGGCCAGATCGACTTTGGCATGTTCTTCCCGATCCAGAAGGCTGCTATCGCCTGCCTGAACGGTCCGCGCGATGAGGTCGAGGCGCAGCGTCTGAAGTACCAGGAGCGCCGCGATGCCCTGTGCGACGGTCTTGAGGGCCTGGGCTGGGAGCGTCCCAACGCGCATGGCTCTATGTTTGTGTGGGCCAAGCTTCCCGGTGGTCGCACCGATTCCATGGCGTTTTGCGAGGAGCTTATGGAGAAGGCCGGCGTTGTGGTGACGCCGGGCGCGAGCTTTGGCCCTTCGGGCGAGGGGCACGTGCGTATGGCACTGGTCCTGCCGCCCGATCAGATCGCTTTGGCTGTCGAGGCCATTCGCGAGGCGGGCCTGTATTAGAAACCTATTTCGACTCGTCAATAGCTCGAAACCGATTTCGTGCAGTTATTTTACGAATTCTGCAAACAATTTCGGTAAACGGTCGATTTTTGGCTGCGAATAGGAGCATAATCAAAGTCCCGATTGGATGTATTGGGATTACGGCAAGCCGCTCGGGTCGTTCCCGGGCGGCTTGTTTGTGGAGAGAGATGGGAGTTTCTAATGGTTAACGAGAAGAAGGTCGCTATTGTCGGTTGCGGTTTCGTCGGTTCGTCTTCGGCGTTCGCTCTGATGCAGAGCGGTCTGTTCTCCGAGATGGTCCTCATCGACGTGGACAAGAACCGCGCCGAGGGTGAGGCTCTGGATATCGCGCACGGCATGACGTTTGCCGAGCCGATGAAGATCTACGCCGGCGATTATTCCGATGTCGCCGACGCCGCCATGATCGTCGTCACCGCTGGCGCTGCCCAGAAGCCCGGTGAGACTCGCCTGGACCTGGTCAACAAGAACGTCAGCATCTTTAAGTCCATTATCCCCGAGATTAAGAAGTCTGGCTTTGACGGCATTCTGCTCATCGTCTCCAACCCGGTCGATGTTCTGACCTATGCCGCCATCAAGATGTCCGGCTTGCCCGAGGGCCACGTCATCGGTTCCGGTACCGTGCTCGACACCGGCCGTCTGCAGCAGATGCTTGGTGCCCATGTCGAGGTCGACCCGCGCGATGTCCAGGCCTATGTCATGGGTGAGCACGGCGATTCCGAGTTTGTCGCTTGGTCCAGCGCTCAGGTTGCCGGCGTTCCGCTGAACACCTTCTGCGAGCTTCACGGTCATCTGGAGCATGAGGCTGCCGAGAAGCGCATCGCCGAGGACGTCAAGAACTCCGCCTACACCATCATCGAGAAGAAGCACGCCACCTACTATGGCGTCGCCATGGCCGTCAAGCGCATCTGCACTGCCGTCATGCGTGACGAGCAGACCGTTCTGCCCGTTTCCTCGCTCATGGTGGGCGAGTACGGCCTGTCCGATCTTGCCATCTCCATGCCGACCGTCGTTGGCCGCGACGGCGTCGTCTGCCGCGTCCCCGTGCCGCTGAATGATGACGAGCAGCATGAGCTTACCGCCTCCGCCAAGGCCCTCAAGGACATCATCGACAGCGTCGACTTCTCCTGCTAAATCAAGCTCGCTAAAGCGAAAAGCTACAATGAAGGCGTCCGAGCCCACACGGCCCGGGCGCCTTTTTGGTGCAAAGTAACCTGACCCCAATGCACCATAGTTGACGGGAGCGCCATGTCGGATTCGCCTAATTTTTTGACCTATGCCCAGACGGCGTTTGACCCGTTTGAGGAACGGCCGTTCTGCGCTGTGGATAGCCTGGTCTTTGCGTGGTTGTCCTATTTGCGTTTGCCGGGTGATATGGCGGAGCTGACGAACTGGCAGGGCCTAGACGTACGCGAGCTGCTGCGTGCCGAGTGCTATCGGGACATGATTGACGACTTGTGGGATCCAGAGGGGAGCAGGGCCTTGTTGGAGGCCGTGGCAGCAAATCCCAGATACCGCGGCGTGCACGTTTGCGGCTATCGTGCCGTGAGCGATGTGGTGGCGACGGAGCAGTTTGCAGCCATGGCGTTCCGGTTTCCGGCGGGGTTTAGCTATCTTTCCTTCCGGGGGACCGACAGCACGATTGTGGGCTGGAAAGAGGATTTTAACATGGCGTTCCGGTGTCCTGTGCCGGCCCAGGAATCCGCGGCGCGTTATGTGGACGAGGCGGCGGATGCGATTGACGGGCCGCTTTTGTGCGGAGGTCATTCCAAGGGCGGAAACCTTGCGGTGTACGGTGCGGCGATGTGCTCCGATGTCGCCCGTGAGCGAATCGAACGGGCGTATTCCCATGATGGTCCGGGCTTCGTCGAGGAGTTTCTGAACGGCAACGCCTTTGCCGATCTTTCCGGTCGAATCGACAAGACGCTACCTCGATCGTCGATCTTTGGCATGATGCTCGAGACACAGGAGGACTATGCCATCGTTGAGAGCACCGAGTTCAGCCTGCTGCAGCACAATCCCTTTAGCTGGGTGGTTGATGGTCGCGACTTCGTGTACTGTGAGCGCCTGTCCGCCGGTGCTCGATACGTTGATGGCTCCATTCGCGAGATGCTGCTTGCAGTGGGGCCTGCCGAGCGCGAGCGTTTTGTAGATGCATTGTTCTCCGTGTTTGAGGCTACGGGTGCTGAGCGGTTTGCGGATATCGTTGGAAATCTGCGCGAGAGCCTGCCCGTGATGCTCCAGGCTGCGCAAGGCTTTGACAAGGATACGCGACGCTTTGTCTCGCAGACCATCGTGGCAATCCTTAAATGCGCGCTGCTGCCCAAACGACCCCAGATCGACATGTCCGCTGCCGGTAAGAGTCTGGCAGAACAGCTCGAGGCTTGGCAGTCCGAGCTTCTGCGCTAGCCATTGGTGCAAAGCAACCTGTCCCCGATGCACCAATCTTCGATGCGCTCGGGGAGGGCTCGACCGCTATACTGGTTCGTGCCGAAATCGATCTAGAACGGAATGCCGTATATGAAAATCAATCACGCGATTCTGCATATCCTGGACTTTGACTCTGCCGTCAACGTTATGAGCCAGCGCGAGCTCGATATCGAGAGTCGTACCGTACGCAACTTCGTGACCACGCATCTGCGCCGCGCACGTACCTCGGCCGACAATAAACGCGCCACGTTTGCCGAGAACTCTGCGTTTGGCGGCGAGCTCAAGGGCTATTTCTTTGGCGAGCGCGAGTTCGTGGACCTGTCGCAGCAGATTGCGGAGTTTATCTCCTCCGAGCTCACCAAAGCCGAGAAAGCCGAGTCCACCGACGTGCTCGTGGCCGATTTTGACGACGATGAGGATGCCCGCTGGTTTGCCGTGATGCTGCTGGGCTCCAAGCAGGCTTTTATGCACGAAGTGGGCCGCGAGGAGGGGGAGGTGCGTAACGACATCGCGCGCCATTTCGCCATTCTGCCGAACCCCTCGCAAAAGGTGCCGAGCTATGCCATCGTGCGTGCAAGCACCATGGAGATCGGCTATGTGGATAAGAAGCGCAAGATTGCCGGCGAGGACCGTATGCTTATCCCTGATGGCCTGCTGCAGTGCGACACGGGCGTGTCGGGCAAGGAGGTCATCGACACCGTGACGCGTGTGGTCGAGGAAGTCGCCGAGGAGCACGGTGCCAACACGGCCGTAGCGCTCGCTAAGGTTAAGGCTGCCGTTGCCGAGAAGGTTGAGGATGACGAGGAACTGCCGCCTTGGGATATCGTCGATGAGGTCTTTGAGGACGAACCGGTTATCAAGGAGAGCGTGCGCGCGGCGCTGACCGAGGAGAAGGTGCCTGAGCGTGTGCCCGTGGAGCGCAAACAGGTCGAACGCGCGGCGGTGCGCAATCATAAGATCCGTACCGACACGGGTATCGAGATCAGCTTCCCGGCCGAGATGGGTTCGAACTCCGAATACATCGAGTTTGTCAACGAGCCCAACGGCCTCATCTCCATCGAGCTCAAGAATATCGGCAGCATCGAGAATCGATAAGGCTTTTTACTTTTGAATAAAAGTCTGGATTATTTTTTGAAGTATACTTTGAAATATAATCCAGATTATTTTTTGGAGGTCAAAATGTCCCCACTCGTTCTGGAAAAACCGGTGTTTACAAAAGACCAGGTTGTTTCTGCTACCGAAGCAAGCAAGTCCTTATCCGCCATTCGTAAACGCGCAAAACGCGCGCCTCAGTTCATTGCTGATCATAATGATATCGATACCGTGATTATCGACTATGCTGCCTATGAGGAAATGTACGGCGCGCTGCAGTATCTGCATGAACTTGAGATAAATCGCATCGCTGCGGATCGAGTCAAGCATGGTCCGCATGAGTTTGTTCCGTTTGAGGACGCCTTAACTGCCGAGGAGCTCGCGGAGCTTGAGTCGATGGATTCGGACGCGATTCCCGACGAGGATCTTTTCGAATGAGCGGGCATTTTGTTGTCGGCTTTTTGAATCGAGACGTCGAGAAGGAATATCAAAAACTAGATGGATCCCAGCGCAGGCTCGTCCGTATTGCCGTCGCAAAATTAAAGACGCGCGCTGATGAAATCGGAACGCCGCTTCACGGCGAGCTCGCCGGCTGCAAAAAGATTAAATGGCGAAAGGCGGGACTCAGAATGGTTTTCCGAATCCGAGAGGACGGAACGGTTGAGATTGCCGAGATTGTGGCAATAGGGCGGCGCGATCGTTCCGAGGTCTATAAGACGGCCGTAGGGCGCCTGTCAAAGCAACCCGCCATGGTTGAATACGACGGAACCCTGAGATAGGGAAGGCCGAAGTTCCGATGGTGCTTCGGCCTTTTTTGTTTTCGGCTTGGTTGCTGACATTACCCCGCAGGTTGAGCACACGTCAGCGAAAACGCCCCTAGGCGAGCAAGGTGACGCGAAAGAGGAGGGCATTGGCCTTCTGGTCATGCCCGACGATTGAACGTCAGATTGCCGCCTAGGGGCGTTTGCAGCGTCGGGTCGTTACGGCGTTTGGTAAAACGCCGTAACTATTAAAGCTGACGCAGACCCTCTTCCAGGCCGGTCTTGCTGTCGGTCTTCTCGTCGCGCATCTTGATGACGCGGGCAGGAACGCCGGCCACGACGGCGCCGGCGGGGACATCCTCGACGCATACGGCGCCGGCGGCAACGACGGCACCCTTGCCCACGCGCACGCCCTCCAGGACCACGGCGTTGGCGCCAATCATGACATCATCCTCGATGATGACAGGCGTGGCGCTCGCGGGCTCCACGACGCCCGCCAACACGGTGCCGGCGCCGATGTGGCAGTTCTTGCCCACGGTGGCGCGGCCTCCCAGCACGGCGCCCATATCGATCATGGAACCCTCGCCGATAACGGAGCCGATGTTGATGATGGCGCCCATCATGATGACGGCACGGTCGCCAATCTCGACGCGGTCGCGGATGATCGCGCCCGGCTCGATGCGGGCGTTGATGCCCTTAAGGTCGAGCATGGGCACGGCGGAGTTGCGGCAATCGTTTTCAACGTCGTAGTAGTCGATGGAATCGGCGTTGGCGTCGAGGATGGCCTTGAGCTCATCCCAGTCGCCAAAGACGGTCTTGCCGCGACGGCCGCCGTAGACGTGCGCATCGCCCCACTGGACTTTCATGCCGGGCTTCTCGCGCACATACAGCTTGACGGGCGTCTTCTTGGGCGCGGTGGCGATGTAGTTGATAATCTCCTGTGCATCCATCTCGGCTGCGTTGCTCATATCTTGTTTCTCCTTTACGCGGGCTTGGTTAATGATTGGCTAGGCGAACATGACCTGGTCGAAGGTGTAGACGCCGGGATCACGGACGACGAGCTTCTGAGCGGCGGCCAGAGCGCCGTTGACAAAAATCTGACGGCTTGTGGCGCGGTGGGTGAGCGTGACCTCCTCGTCCTGGCCAAAGAAACTCACCTCGTGCACGCCGGCGACGGTGCCGCCGCGCAGCGAGTGCATGCCGATCTCCTTGGGGTCGCGCGCGCCGCACATGCCCTCGCGGCCGTGGACGGGGTGATAGCCGGCCTCGGGCTCGGCCTCGACCACGGCGTCGAGCAGTAGCTTGGCGGTGCCGCTGGGGGCATCGACCTTTTGGTTGTGGTGCGTCTCGACGATCTCGCAGTCAAAGCCGGGCAGCTCGCGCGTGGCCTGGGCCACCAGATGGCGCAGAGCGGCGATGCCGATTGAGTAGTTGCCCGAGTGCATGACGCGGGCGTTCTGGCCCAGCTCGCGCAGGCGGTCCATCTGCTCAGGCGTGTAGCCCGTGGTGCCGGAAACGAGTGCGGCGCCCGTACGCTCGACATAGGCAACGACGGCATCAAAGGTCGCGACGTTCGAGAAGTCGATGATCACATCGGCAGCCGGAGCGCTCTCGAGCTCGGCCAGGTCAAAGCCGATCTGGGCGACGATGTCGAAAACGGGTTGACCGGCGGCACCAACGATGCTTTCGGCGGTGGTGCGGATGAGCGAGCCCATGCGGCCCGTTCCCATAATGACGGTCTTAATCAAGCAGACCAGCTCCCTTCAGAGCATCGGTAAGTGCGGTGCGCGTGTCGTCTGCCATGGGGCACAGCGGCATGCGATAGTTGGCCTCGATCATACCCATCTGGGCGAGCGCTTCCTTAACGGGGATGGGGTTGACTTCGCTAAAGAGGGCGTTGATGAGCGGCTGGCCGGCAATCTGGATCTCGCGGGCGCGCTCCACGTCACCGTCCAGGTAGGCACGGCACATGTCGTGCACGAGTTGCGGCTGCACGTCGGCCCAAACGCTGATGGTGCCCGAGGAGCCCAGGCTCATGAGCGGCACGGTGAGCGCGTCCTCGCCCGAATACATGCGGAAGTCGTTGGACAGCAGGTGCGCGATCTTGGCGGCATAGGCGACGTTGCCCGAGGCCTCCTTGATGCCCATGATGTTGGGGTGTGCGGCCAGGCGCTCGACATTGCGCTCGCTGATACCGCAGCCGCAACGACCGGGGATGTTGTACAAGATGCAGGGGATGTCCACCGCATCGGCCACGGTCTTAAAGTGCTGGTAGATGCCCTCTTCGTTGGACTTGTTGTAGTAGGGGGTGATGAGCAGCAGGCCGTCGGCGCCCAGGCCCTGGTAGGTGAGCGACTTGGTGAGCATTGTCTGCGTGGAGTTGGAGCCCGACCCGGCGATGACGGGGATGCGGCCTGCGACCTGCTTGACCACGGCGGCAACGACGGAGTTGTCCTCGTCATCGGTCATCGTGGCGCTCTCGCCGGTGGTGCCCAGGGTGAGGATGGCGTCGGTGCCATTCTGCAGGTGGAAATCGACCAGGCGCTCAAGCGCATCAAAGTCGACGCTGCCGTCCTTCTTAAACGGGGTGACGAGGGCGACGATCGAGCCCTCGAGGTTGCGGACATCCATATTCTTCTCCTTCGCTTCTGCGATCTGGATGCGTTTGTTCCATTGGGCGGCGACGGCTAGGCGCTCGTCCTGAGCGCGACGGCGGGCGCTTTCGGCGCGCGACTTGGCCAGCAACTCGCGGCCGCACGGCAGCACGTCGAGCGTGGCAAAGTAGTCGCCCGGGCGCTCTGCGCGGCGAATGAGATCGGCCGAGCCATCGGGGCGCAGCAGCACCTCTGCGGAGCGCAGGCGGCCGTTATAGTTGTAGCCCATGGAGTAGCCGTGCGCGCCGGTATCGTGGATCACGAGCAGGTCGCCCATATCGATCTGCGGCAGCTCGCGGTCGATGGCGAACTTGTCGTTGTTCTCGCACAAGTTGCCCGTGATGTCGTACTTGTTCGTGACAGGGGCTGTGGATTTGTCGGGGCCACCCGGCTGGCCCATCACCGTAACGTGATGGTAGGCGCCATACATGGCAGGGCGAATCAGGTCGACGGCGCTTGCGTCCACGCCGATATAGTCCTTGTAAATCTGCTTTTCGTGGATGGCCTTGGTGACCAGGCATCCGTAGGGGCCCATCATAAAGCGGCCCATCTCGGTGCAGATCGCCACATCGCCCATGCCGGCGGGAACCAGGATCTCGTCGTAGGCCGCGTGTACGCCCTCGCCGATGGCGTGGATGTCGTTAGCCTGCTGCCCGGGCAGGTAGGGGATACCCACACCGCCGGACAGGTTAATGAAGGCGACATGTGCGCCCGTCTCGCGCTCCAGACGCACGGCAAGTTCAAAGAGGATGCGCGCGAGCTTGGGGTAGTAGTCGTTGGTGACGGTGTTGCTGGCAAGGAAGGCATGAATGCCAAAATTCTCGGCGCCCTTGGCCTTGAGCATGCGGAAGGCCTCAAAGAGCTGCTCGGTGGTCATGCCATATTTTGAGTCGCCCGGGTTGTCCATGATGCCGTTGGAAAGCTGGAACAAGCCGCCCGGGTTAAATCGGCAGCTGACCGTCTTGGGGATGGGGCCTGCGACGCGCTCGTAGAACTCGATGTGGCTGATGTCGTCGAAGTTGACGATGGCGCCCAGCTTATCGGCAAGCTCAAAGTCCGCCGCCGGCGTGTCGTTGGATGAGAACATGATGTCATGGCCGGTGATGCCCAGCGAGCGGGCGATCATGAGCTCGGTATAGCTCGAGCAGTCGCAACCGCAGCCGTATTCGTTGAGAATGGAGATAAGCGCCGGGTTGGGATTGGCCTTGACGGCAAAGTACTCCTTAAATCCCGGATTCCACGCAAAGGCGTCACGTACCTCTTGCATGTTGCGACGGATGCCCGCCTCGTCGTATAGATGAAACGGCGTGGGGAACTGCTCGACGATGTGCTCGAGCGTCTCCTTGTCCACAAACGGCCGCTTTGCCGCATATGCCTCGTTGGGGGTCAGTGCCATGTCCCGTAAACCTCGCTATCCAGACGGCGCCATCGGCGCATCGAATCCGCATAGCGTGGACCCAATGTCCGGATAGCGCTCCCGCATTGCTGCAGACAGTCCTGCGGGTGTTTCCCGCAGGCCCACCAGGCTGTTCGTGCCCGAAAAACCCAGTTCGGCGGGTTTCGCCTCCCCGCGGGGTCAAAGTCTGCCGACTCGCCCGCGGATCTTCGTGCCCGCGCCTCTATCAAGTGGTAAAGACCCTACCACGTTGCACTTTACCAAACAAGAGTATTCGTATATAACGTTTAAAAAATGCAGCATGATGCTAGAAACAAGGGCGCCACAATCCTGCGTCACAATAGGGGACAACTAGTTGTCCCATGAAAGGAATCCCCATGACCGAGCTCCAAGAACTCCGTCGTTATCGTCGCGACCTGCATCGCATTCCGGAGCTCGATTTCGATCTTCCGCAGACTATCGCCTATATCGAGGGCGCGCTCGCTCCGCTTGCCTGCGAGGTGACCCATCCGTGTCCGAGCTGCGTCTGTGCCTTCTTCGATGCCGGTGTGGGCGCTACGCACGCCACGGCGATTCGCGCCGATATGGACGCCCTGCCCATCGTGGAAGCAACGGGCGTGGCCTTCTCCTCGACGCAGCCCGGCAAGATGCATGCGTGCGGTCACGACGGCCACATGGCCATGGCGCTTGCGGCGGCGACATTTGTCGACCGTACGATTCGTGAGCAGCCGGGCGCCATCAAGCGTAACGTGCTCTTTGTGTTCCAGCCGGCCGAGGAGACGACCGGTGGCGCTAAGACGGTATGCGAGAGCGGCGTGTTTGAGCGTTCCGGGGCCGATCGCATCTTCGGCTTCCATGTGTGGCCCGATCTGCCCGCCGGCACGTTGGCGAGCTGTTCCGGTCCGCTGCTGGCGCGCTCGAGCGAGACGCACATTCATATCCATGGCGCGAGTATCCATATCGCCAAGACCTATGGCGTTCCGGTCGAGGAATCCCACGATGCCGCACTGGCGGCGGCCAAGTTCTTGGTTGCCGAGCGCGAGCTGATGGACGAGCTGGGTGCCGACGAGCCCTGCATCGGCAAGTTTGGTCTGCTGCAGGCAGGCACCGTTTGCAACGCGGTGGCGGGGGAGGCCCATGTCGCCGGTAGCCTGCGCGTGTTTACGGACGATATGTTCGACCGCGCGCGCGAGGGCGTGCGCCGTGTGCTTGACGAGGCATGCACCGCAACGGGCTGCACGTACGATCTCGACTTTGCCGAGGGTTATCCGCCGGTCGATAACGACCCCGAGCTGTTCGCCCACATTGCTCCGGCCTTGCCCGAGCTGCAGCTTGTGGACGAGCCGCTGTTGATTGCCGAGGACTTCGCCTTCTACCAGCGCCATCTGCCGGGCGTTTTCTTCTTGCTGGGTACGGGCGTGCCCGCCGGCCAAGGCAATCCGAACGATTCGGACGGCTGCCCCGCCTATGCCACGAGCGCCCTGCATACCGATACCATGCTCTTTGACGAGCAAATCCTGCTCAAAGGCCTCGATGTCTACAAACGACTGCTTGTGATGGAGTGACGATGGAACGACGCCGACAGTCTGCCGTGTATAGTCCTGGTGGGTGTGGGTGTGGCTTGCTACTGCTCCCGGTTATTGCTGTGAGCGTTGGCGTGATGTTTGCGCTTGCTGGGCTTGCCGCGGCGGCGCTCGTGCTGTTTATCACTGCCATCGGCGTGACGATTTGGCTCTATCGTTGCCGCGAGCAACGTCGTGCCGACGGTAAAACCAATGTCGGCTGGGTTGTATTCCTGATCATTGCGTACCTGCTGAGTGTCAGCTACCTGGTGTTCTTTGTCCTGTTGATGATCAGCGCCTTTACCGGGGAATCCGTCACGGTGGGTTGATGCACTGCCAGCAGACGGTCGCGCGCAGTGCGTTTGCTCGGCGTTTGGATAACTGCATTGGTCGTTTACCGCAGCCTTAGCTCTCAGCTAATGAATTCAAGTTCAATCCTTCCTACGATGTGCTGTGTACCGGCACGGTAGCCGGATCGTAGGAAGGATGAATAATGGCAAAAGAGGGAAAGAAGCCAATCGGCAAGATTGTCCTAGGCATCATTGTGGTGCTGGTTATTGTCGGTGCCGTGGGCTCTATGGGCGGCAACTCAACCGATTCGTCTGCGAGCGATTCGGCAAAACCTGCCGAGACGACACGGCAGGCTGAGGAGCAAAAAGAACCGCAAGAACCGTATACCATTGCTGACGAGGCTGAAGACACTTCCAATCAGTTTACCTATAAGATCACGGGCACCCTGACCAATAACACGGACAAGGAAAAGAGCTACATTCAGATTGAATATGTTCTGTATGATGCCGATGGCAACCAGGTTGGAACGGCTCTTGCAAACACCAATCATCTGAAGGCGGGCGGCTCCTGGAAGTTCGAGGCGCTGGGTACGGTGTCTCCCGACCAGGTTGCTAGCTGGGAGCGTTCGGACGTAAGCGGTTTCTAGCATGTTGCATGCACTGGGGGAGGTGAGGCCGAATGCCCGATAAAAAGCTGACTGACGAGTTACTCAATGAGCTTCTCGACGCGCCAAACATCGATGGCTATATCAAGGAGCACGACTTTGCCACCCCGTCGCTCTCGGACTACCTGAAGCAGCTGCTGCAGGAAAAGGGCTTGGAGCGCTCGCGCGTGGTTCGTATGGCCGATCTCAATGAGACCTTTGGCTATCAGATCTTTACCGGTGCGCGTCATCCGAGTCGCAATAAGGTGCTGCAGATTGCCTTCGCCATGGCGCTAACGCTCAAGGAGACCAACCGCGCCTTGACGGCGGCGGGTGCCAACATCCTCAATTGTAAGGACCGCCGCGATGCGATTATCATCTTTTGTATCGATCGCGGGTGCAGCCTCCAAAAGGTCAACGAGGAGCTGTATCGCTTTGGCGAGGAGACGGTGAGTTAGCGGCTGATATCTGAGCTGTCGGAGCTGCCGAACAACGATGCAAACGAACGGGGCGCGGATGCCATGGGGTGTCTGCGCCCTGCGCTATGATGGAGGCTATGGATAATCAGACCCCAACATATTCCGATGATGAGCTGACCGCAGCGCTTGCCGAGCACCTGGCGTCGCTCGATCGTGACGACAGCTATCGCGTGGAGCGTGTACTTAAGCGCTCGTCCGTTGAAGCAACCGAGCTCGTGTACTTTGAAGGAACCGGCGGTGGCTCGCTCGGCCCCTTTGTCCGCAAACGCATCGATGCTTCGGCTCAAATCGGCGGGGCATACGAGCGTCTGTTTGCCGCTCAGCGGGCAGGCAGGCGTTTTGAGCACCTGCCCAGAATCGTCGATTGTCGTCGTGTGGGCGACGAGCTCAACGTGGTTATGGAATACATCGAAGGGGAGACGCTCGGGGCGCTGGTGGACCGTCTGGGAGCCACTCCCGATTATGCGCGTGAATTGTATCCTGTCCTTTGCGACGCCGTGGGCGAGCTCCATGCCGGTTTTGCAATGGTGGGGGAGGCTTCGGCGCCGGTGATCCATCGCGACCTCAAGCCGTCGAATATCATCGTGACAGGTGCCAACTATACGCCTGATGACGGCCTGACATTTTCATCGCTGGTGATTATCGACCTGGGGATCGCGCGCGTATGGCGCGATGGCGCCGATGCTGACACCGTCAAGTTTGGCACGCGACCCTATGCGCCGCCCGAGCAGTATGGGTTTGGGCAGACGAGTGTGCGCAGCGATGTCTACGCACTTGGGGCCCTGTTGTTCTTTTGCTTGACGGGAGTCGACCCTAAACCAGGGCTCGACATGCGCGAGCAATGTGAGGCATGCGGCATTCCCACTCCACTTGCCGATGCCGTCTGCATGTCGATGGCGCTCGACCCGGCCAAGCGTTTTGCGAGTGCGGAAGCGTTGGGACGGGCGACGCGCGCGGCATACGATCTGAGTCGCCCCGTGCGGCCTCCTGCGCCTGCGCCTGTCCGTACTCCAGCCTCGGAGACGGTGTTGACCCCCCAAGGGCTCCAGAACCCCGCAGGGCCTCCTAGGCCTGCCACCTCCGCTACATGCGGTCTGCTCTCTCGCGTTCCGGAGTCTCTGGGGCGCATTTGGAATACGCTCGTCTGCTTCTCGCTGCTTGTGTTCTTTGCCGGAAGTCACTTTGCCGTCTTTCACCCCACGGGAGCAAACCAAAGCTACCCGACGTGGCTTCTCATAATCGAGTATTTTTTCTTTGTCGATGGCCTTATGGTGCTTATGCATTTTGCGCTGCTCGATAAGCGCCGTCTTCGTCGGCGATTCGCACTGCTCGACAGCTATCGCGGCAAGAAGCTCGCGAAACTCTGGCTCAAGGCATTGGGTGTGCTGCTCCTATGCATGATCGTCATAGTCGCGGTTGTCAATGCGACCGGCGTCGTCGATACCTCCGCTACCTAAAAGAAAAGGGCCCCATTGGGGCCCTTTGCAGTTGCACTTAGATGCGGTTCATCTGAGCGGCGACTTTGTTGTACCAGTCCTGCCACGTGGGCGGGCAGTACTTTTTGGCCGCTGCCGGGGTAAGGGTGGAGCCGTAGTTGGCGCCCAGATAGGCGACGTGAGCGGAGATGCCCTCGCTCCAGCTGCCAAAGCTGCGCCAACCGCCGCCACGGGCACTCCAGCCCCAGGCGTTGTAAGAATTGGCGCAATAAGCGCCCTTGGTGCTCTCGATGCAGGCGATGGCGGGGGACCAACGGGGGTCGACACCGGTATTCCAAGCGGCGACGGCAAAGTTGTAGCCCTGGCCTGCCATGGGGGAGCCGGCGAGATAATTGTCGATGCGGCCCGTCCACTCATTAATGAACGAATCGTAATCGGAGCTACCGGTATTGGCGTTGTTCACCGTGGTGTCGATGGTGGTGTTGGTGTTGGTGGCCTGGCTGCTGGAATTGCTGCCGCTTACGCCCTCGCCCGAGAGCTTCTCGGCGGCAGCGGCCTTATCGGCCTCAAGCTTGGCAAGCTCGGCGGCATTTTCCTGCTCGGCTTTTGCCTGTGCCTCGCTGCGGAGCTGCTGGGCCTGTGCCAGCGCATCCTCGGCGTTTTTCTGCTCTGCCTCAAGCTGAGACTTGGCCTGCTGGAGCTCAGCCTTGTTCTGCTCGAGTTCGGTTTGCATGTTATTGAGCTGTTCGATCTCGTCGACGCTCGAGCTCGTGATCTGGTTGGTGTATTTGCAGGTCGTGATGAACTCACCCAGGCTCTGCGCGTTGACCAGGAAGCTCACGATGGGGTTGGTGCCCTTCTGATACTTGTACAGATCGCGCATGGCGGAGCTTGCCTTGGCCTGCTGCTCGGGAAGCTTAGCCTCGATTTCCTCGATGCTTGCCTCATTGGAGTCAATCTGCTTTTGCAGGTCATCGAGTTTGGTGCGGGCGTCGTTGTAGGCGCTCGTGGCGGCTTCGATCTTCTGCTGGGCTGCGGAAAGCTGGTCCTGCGTTGCCTGCGAGGCGGCATACGCCGCAACGGGGGAGAGCATCGGCGTGGCCGTCAGCGCAACGGCGAGCGCGGCGCTCGTGATGATACGAGCCGGCTTCGACGCAATGAGCGCTGCGGTGCGATGATTCGAATGCTGCATCCAGTCCCTCTGCAATCAATCGTAGGTTATGGTTCGAACGGTATTCTACTACTGCTTTCGACCTCAACTTGAACCTTAAAGGTTCCAAAGGGTCAAGTTGAACTTGAGGCTTTGGCTTTGACCTGCAGTTATGATGAATTGTTGAGAAACCATAGAGTTCAACTTTAACGTTACGGAGCCCTATTTGAGAGGTGTTTTGGGCTGTAAAAGCTATCTCAACGTGGGGTTTTACAACTACAGCGTGCCCTCCTGACGAGCCCGCTCAATCTCTTCGAGGGCCTCGGCAGGGGTGAACGAGCAGGTGCCGTCGCCGAGCTTGACCACCTGGATGTCGTCGCCGATATGGACCTCTCCGCCCTTTAACACCACGCCAAAAACGCCCTCGTGGGGAAAGATGCAGTCGCCGGCGAGATAGTAAATGGCACAGCGTGTGTGGCAGACCTTGCCGATTTGGCTGATTTCGACAAGCACCTCGCTGCCAAGTTTGAGCTGCGTGCCCATGGGGAGCGAGAGCAGATTGATGCCTTGCGTGGTGAAGTTCTCCCCAAAGTCACCCTTGCGCACATCGAGTCCGCGGGCCTGCGCCGTCTGGATGGACTCTGCGGCCAAAAAGGAAACCTGACGGTGCCAATGCCCGGCGTGTGCGTCGGAGGCGAGGCCAAATTGTTCTATAACGGTGTCGTGTCCATCCGCGACGGGCGACTTGCGTGTGCCCTTGTGCGCCGACGTGTTGATCGAGACGATGCGGGCGGGCCTGTCGTAGGCATCGTTTGCCGTGCGTAGGGGAACGGCCGTTTGTGCGCGTTCCGCCAGCTCGCGCTTCGTGGCATTGAGGATAGGATTATCGGTCGGATGGTCTTGGGGCACGTGCGCGCCTTTCGTTCGAGGATGTCAATACGCTGAATCCTACAACAATGGTAGGTTCATTGCCCATTGTCATACAACGGTGAGCGCCGTCTTCGTGCTGGACGATTACGTCGATTGCCATAGATACGGTGGAGCTTTGGGTGCCGGCGGCTTGGCACGCTAGAATAAATCAGTTGCGCAAAGACCGCCCGTTGTGTGGGCAGTTCATGATAGGAAGTTTCCATGGCATTGCAATTTACAGAGCGTGAGTTCATTCCCGTGCTGCTCGGTGGCGACATCAACGCCTATTCGGTGGCGCGCGCCTTCTACGAGGAGTACCAGGTCAAGAGCCTGGTCTTTGGCAAGTACCAGACGGGCCCTGCGTATCGCAGCCAGATTATCGACTACACGCCCAATGTCGACATCGATACCATGCCCGTGATGCTCAAGACCGTCAACGATATCGCTCGGGCACATGCCGATAAGACGATCGTCCTGATGGGCTGCGGCGATAACTATGTTGCCCTGGTGGCCCAGGCAAAGGATGCCGATGAGCTGGCGGATAACATCGTTGCGCCCTATGCACCCTACAGCATGCTCGAGCAGTGCCAGAAGAAGGAGATCTTCTACGAGCTGTGCGAGAAGCATGGCGTGCCGTATCCGCACACCTTTACCTTTACTGCGCAGATGCTCAATGCGCAAGGCGAGGCACCGGCCGAAGTGCTCGACCAGATCGACTTCCCGTTCCCGATGATCCTGAAGCCGTCCGACGGCATCATGTGGTGGCAGCATGAGTTCGAGGGCCAGAAGAAGGCTTATGAGATTGCCGATCGCGCCGAGCTGGAGCAGGTTATCCGTGACTCCTATGCCAGCGGCTACACCGACGACCTGATCTTGCAGGATCGCGTGCCCGGCAACGACGAGTACATGCGCGTGCTCACCAGCTATTCCGATCGCAACGGTAAGGTACGCATGATGTGCCTGGGCCACGTGCTGCTCGAGGAACATCAGCCCCATGGCGTTGGCAACCATGCCTGTATCATCACCGAGCCCAATGACGAGCTTATGGGTGGCGTGCGCAAACTGCTCGAGGACCTTCACTTTGTGGGCTATTCCAACTTTGACGTGAAGTATGACGAGCGCGATGGCTCGTTTAAGTTCTTCGACTTCAACACCCGCCAGGGCCGCAGCAACTACTATGTCACCAATAGCGGCTTTAACGTTGCCAAGTACGTGGTAGACGAGTACGTGTTCAACCGCCCGTTTGAGCCAGAGTTTGTGACGGCGCAGGACGAGGCACTGTGGATGGTCGTCCCCATGGGCGTCGTCGACAAGTATGTCAAGGATCCCGAGCTGCGCGCTAAGGTGCATCGCTTGGATAGGGAGGGCAAGGGGGCCGACCCTTCGTTTATGAAGGGCGACTTTGTCTTTAACCGCTGGCTGCGCATGTGGCACACCAAGCTGCGTCACTTTAAGCTGTTCAAGACGTATTACAAGTAGATGAGTGCGGCGCCCGTCCGGTTTACATCGGGCGGGCGCGGGTATGATACGCGCAATTGCGCAAGCGTCACCAAGGAGGCGGCGATGGAAAAGCTGGGAGTTATCGGCGGCATGGGCGCCGAGGCCACGTCGTATTACTACGACCAGGTGGTGCGCCATACGGCCGCTACGTGCGACCAGGAACATATCGACATGGTGGTGCTTTCCAAGTCGACCATGCCCGACCGCACGCTGGCCATCAAGACCGGTGAGCATGCCGAGCTGCTGGCGACCATGAAGGAGTGCGCCCAAGCGCTCGAGTCGCTGGGCTGTGCGCACATCGCCATTCCCTGCAACACGTCACACTACTTCTACGACCAGATCCAGTCGTTTACGACGGTGCCGATTATCCACATGCCGCGCGAGTCGGTACGCTATGCTCTGGCCGGTGCGGTGATGGGGGAGTGCGAGTTCGATCCCAACCTGAGCATGCCGGCAGAGCCGGTGCGCAAGATCGGCATCATGGGCACCGACGGAACCGTGGGTGCGGGCGTCTATGGGCGCGAATGCGAGGCTGTGGGCGTCGAGGTTGTCTACCCCAGCGAGAAGCGTCAGGCCGACGTGATGTCGCTCATCTACGGCGACGTCAAGGCCGGACGCGAGCCCGATATGGACAAGTTCGACCGCGTGATGTGGGAGTTCGCCCGCAGCGGCTGCGACCGCGTCATCCTGGCCTGCACGGAGCTCTCGGTGCTGCAGAAGTACCGAGAGATGCCCGAGATCACCCTCGACGCCATGGACGTCTTGGTGCGTGAATCCATCATTCGCAGCGGCGCTCCCTACCGCCTCTAGCCCCATGCCTACCAAAAAGGGACAGGTTTATTTTGGTAGGTTTTATCTGGGGAAACAGTAAAGGCCTCGGCTCGTTTGGTGCGAGCCGAGGCCTTTTGCATTAGGCGGTTGGTGCTGACGATGAGCTAGAACAGGAAACCGAGGACAATGAGGGCGGCGCTGATGGCGAGCACGGCGACATCCAGACCCTTGATGGGGTAGCGCTTATACGAGCTGGCGCGTGTGCGCAGGTAGAAGCCGCGCTGTTCGGCGGCAAGCGCGGTGGCATCGGTCTTGCCCACGCTCGAGATGAGCAGCGGCACGCATAGCGGCAGCATGAGCTTGAGCTTCTTGACGGGGTTCTTGGTGTCGTATTCGACGCCGCGCGCGGTCTGAGCCTCCATGATGGCGTTCATCTCCTGACCAAACACCGGCACAAAGCGCAGTGCCGTGGTAAAGGTGAAGGCGTAGCGATAGGGCACGTGCAGCACCTCGACGCAGGCGTTGGCAAGGTCGTTGAGCTTGGTCACCATAAGCATCAGGATGAGCGGTAGCGCCACGCCCAGCAGGCGCAGGCAGGCCTTCGATCCGGTAGCGAGGCCCGTGTCGGTGATGAAGCCCCATACCACGTTGCCATCGCGCATAAAGGCAAGCTGCAGCACCAGCATGATAAGCGCGAGCGGAATCAGCAGCTTGAGCAACGAGAGCAGGCGATCGACGACGCCGGCGTAGGCGCCCAGCGCAAGCGTGAGCGCCAAAAAGCCCAACAGCGCCACATAGGTGTCGGACAAGAAGATGCCGATGATGATGGCGGCGGCGAGGCCCAGCTTGACGACGGGGTTCAGGCGATGCAGCAGCGTGTCGCCCGGCATGTAGTCGATGACGTTAACCACGACGGACCATCTCCTCGGTAATGCGAACGATATCGGTGACCTCACTCACCTGCGCAAAAGCGGGGGAGACGGAGGATGCCAAGCGGCGCGAGAGCTCAATGACCTGGGGCGGCTCCACGTAGGCGCGGTGCATAAGCTCGATATTCGAGAACAGTTGGTGCGTGCAGCCGCGCTCGAGGATGCGGCCGTCGGCCATGACTACGATACGCTCGGCAAAGTCCGAGACGACTTCCATGTCGTGGCAGACCATGATCACGGCGCAGCCGCGCTCGGCCATGGTGCGCACCGTTTCCATGACGGTCATGCACTCGCGGTAGTCAAGGCCGCTCGTGGGCTCGTCGAGCACTACGATCTTGGGCTCTACCGCCACGACAGAGGCGAGTGCGACCATTTGTCGCTGGCCGCGCGAGAGCGAGAATGGCGCCTCGTCGGCGGGCAGGCCAAAGCGGTCGATGACCAGCTGGGCGCGACGCAGGGCCTCGGCGCGGTCGATGCCGGCGAGCTCTAGTCCAAAAGCGACCTCGTCGAGCACGGTATCCTTGCAGATCTGGCGGTCGGGGTTTTGGAAGAGCGTTGCGGCCTCGCGGGCGATGCGGCTCGTGGGGACCGCGGCGGTGTCCAGCCCCGTGACGCGCACGCTGCCCGAGGCGGGCTTAAGCAGGCCCGTGAGCAATTTGGTGAGCGTGGTCTTACCGGCTCCGTTTTGGCCGACGATGCCCACGAGCTCGCCAGGATAGAGCGTCAGGTTAAGGTCGTGGACGGCGGCGCCGCCATTGGGATAGGCAAACCCAACGTGTTCGAAGGTGAGCACCGGCTCGGCGTCTTTGGCGTGCGGGCGCAGCGACGGGGCATGAGGGGAGCCCGCGGGTGCCTGGGTGTCACTAGTCACGTGGGCGGGGTCGACAATGCCCGTAATCAGGCGTTCGGCTTCGTCGACATCCAAGCAAGGGGTGCCGCTTGCCAGGCCATCGGCCTCGAGGCTGTTGAAGATGCGCGTCACGCGAGGGCAGTCGACGCCGATGGTGCGAAGCTCGTCGGTGTGTGCAAAGACCTCGTGCGGCTCTCCCTGTAGTGCGATTTCGCCATGGTTGAGCACCAGTACACGGTTGCAGTATTCCGAAAGCAGGGCGACCTTTTGCTCAACGACGACGATGGTGATGCCGAGTACGCGGTTTGCCTCGCGCAGGGTCTCGAAGACCAGCGTAGAGCTGGCGGGGTCGAGCGCTGCGGTGGGCTCGTCGAGCACCAGTACGCGCGGGCGCATCGCGAGGATTGCGGCGATGGCTACCTTTTGTTTTTGGCCGCCCGAGAGGGTGGCGATCTCGCGGTCGCGCAGGTCGCTGATGCCGACGGTCTCGAGTGTCTCGCTCACGCGCTGCTCGATTTGATCGTGGGGAACGCCAAAGTTCTCGAGACCAAAGAGCATCTCGTCCTTGACGACCGAGGCGACCATCTGCGTGTCGATGTCCTGCAGTACGCTGCCGACGATTTGCGACACGTCGGTCAGCGAGACCTCGCAGGTGTCGTGGCCGTCAACTATGACAGAGCCAAAGAACGTTCCGGTGTAGTGGTGGGGCACGGCGCCCGACAGGCAAGCGGCAAGCGTGGACTTGCCGGCGCCCGAGGGTCCGATGATGCCGATGAAATCTCCCTTGTTCACGTCGAGCGAGATGTGCTTAAGCGCCTGCTCGGACGACGTGCCATAGGAGAACGAGACATCGTCGACGCTGATGATCGTTTCCATGGATACCTTTCATAGTCATTGGGCGTTCTTAAATGAACAGTCGTTTAAGAACGTCCCCAAAAGCTAGTTGTTTGGGACAGTCTTTGGTGGCGGGGCCGCTATCGTGCGGCCCGTCAATCATATCAGGCTATTTGCCAAGCACCTTGCGCAGGGGGAAGAAGAGGGCCTGGACCACGACGGCGTTAAAGACGGCGGTGCCGAGCACGATGGGTACCTTGGCGAGTGCCGTGGGCAGCGCAGCGCCCATGATGACCGTGCCCAGAGCTGCGAAGAGAGCGCCCGAGACCAAGGTGGTGAGCAGGCCGGCGATGAAGGGATTAACCTTGCTGCCGCCGATGTTGGACTTGACGAGGGCGGCCATGATCAGCGCGCCGGCAAGCTCGGTTACAAAGTTGAGGCCGGGGATGGACGTGGTGATCTGGATGACGGCGGCCGACAGAATGCCAAAAATGGCGGCCTGGGCAAAGCTCGCCTGCGTAAGCGCGATAGCCAAGGCATAGGCGGCGATGATGAACTGCGGTTTGATGCCCGTTACGGCAAGTGCGTTGCCGATGGTCATGTTGAGGATAAAGCCGGCGGCAAGGAGGATGGCGAGCAAGACGAGCGAGGTGATATCGAGGATGCCTTTGTTGGAGGCGGCGTTGGCAGAAATAGTACGAGCCTGAGTGTTGGTGGCCATGATGTTCTCCCTAAGGTGGGATTTGAGATAAGCGTGTCCTAGACCCCCACGAAAGGGGTTAAATCGAAAAGGGGGTTAATTTTGAATAATGAAGCACGGAGACGGCTTTACGAGGGGCCCCAGGTTGGCGCGAAAGAGGAGCGAAGCGTACTTGGGTACGCGAGCGACGAATGAACGCCAAGATGGGGTGGCTCGTAAAGCCGAACGGGTTAGTTGAGCCTAAGGGCCTTCTGGATGGGCAGGTAGAGGGCGCCGACCAGAATGGCGTTAAAGACGGCGGTCATGGCGACGACGGGCAACATGGCGGCGGCGAGCTCGCCGACCACGCCGAGCATGGCCATCTTGATGACCATGAAGATGACGCCGGAGACAAAGGTGGTCAGGAAGGTTGCGACAATGGCGATCGCGGGCTTGACCTGACCGTTCTTGCCGGCGACGTTGACGATGCCGGCCATGAGCATGGCGGCGATGCCCTCAGCGGCAAAATCGACGAACGGCGAAGTGGTGGTGATCTGGATTACGGCAGCCGAGATGAGGCCAATGACGAGCGCCTGGCCGATGTTGGGGCGAACGACCAGGATGGTGAGGCAGAAGGCCGAGATGATGAACTCGGGGCTGATCATGCCGCCCGAGATGCCCGAGATGGCCTTACCGACGGTGAAGTTGAGGATAAAGCCGGCGGCAAGCAGAATAGCGAGCAGGACGAGAGCGCGGACGTCGAGTTTGCCGCGGTCGGCGGTCTGGACGGTGCGGGGCTGGGTGGCGGTGGTGTTCTGAGACATGGTGAAAATCCTTTCGGAAGGGGAGTGCAAGAGAAAGTAAGCGGAGGCGCGTGATGCGAATGCGATCGGGCTCGAGATAGAAAAAGGCCCCCGGTCGAAACCGGAGGCCTTCCAATCACCTAGAGCGCAAGTGCAGGCGTGAGGGACTCACTGTCGACCGATCGTATTCGCATCACGCCACCACCAGTTGTTGAGAGACTTCATCGTGTTCTTCATGTTGGTGGCTCCTTTCGTGATGCCGTGGCGCGGTCGCACCTAGTTGCTGTTGCGCTGCACTATAGCACAGCGAAGTGTGTACTGGGAAATCTTTTTTGAAAAGATTTCGACGGTGTTTCCCACCGGTCAAAAAGGCGGGCTGAGCGGGCGGGGCGACCCGTGCCGTCCCACCCGCACCAGCGAGGGATTACTCCTTGTTGCGGCGATAGAGGATATAACCGCCTGCGGAGATGACGGCAACGCCAGCGATGGCGAATGCGGCCACCATGCGGCCATCAAAACGATCGCCAGTGGTGGGCAGGCCGCCCTTGGTGTTCGTCTTGTTGGTGGTTACCGTGGTCGTGGTGTTGTCCGACTTGCCGGGCTTCTCAGGCTTGGTGGTGGGCTGCTCGGGCTTAGCGGGCTGCTCAGGCTTCTCGGGGGTACCAGGCTGCTCGGGCTTGCCGGGCTGCTCGGGGGTGCCGGGCTGATCCGGGGTGACCGGGTCGGTGGCAAGAGCGTCCTGGGCGTAGGTGATGGACACCTTGAGGCCGTTGGTCTCGGTGTTCAAATCGCTCGGGGTGAAGGGCTGTTCGAAGTTTTCGGCCTTCTGATAATCGCGCATCTCCTGGAGCAGCGCCTTGCACTTCTTGTAGGTGTTCTCGGTGGCAGCATTGCCTGCCTTGTTGGCCAGGGCAGTGCGGCCCTCGGTGGTCGTCTCGGCCAGCATGGCGGCGTCAACTTCCTTGTTCTGCTCAATGAGCTCATTCTGGAGCGCGTCGAGGTAGGCGCGGACACCGATGCCAAGGGTGTCAGGGTTCTCAAAGCAGAGCGAGCTGATGTCCATGAGGACGTAGTTGATGGAGTTCTCGGGCTCCTCGTTGTACACGACGTCTTTCGCGTAGCAGTGATCGTAGGAGACGGTCTGGTCGCTGAAGTACGGGCTAACCTCAGTTATCAGAGCGGAGTACAGCGGGATGGCGACAGAGTACGCGGCACGGGAGAGCATCTCCCACTGGATGGTAGCGACTTCGGGATCATACCCGCGACGAATCTGGAAAAGGTTGATTTCGGTGTTACGCTCGCTGCCGATGGCGTAGACGCCGTCAATGTTGGCGTTAAGGCCGGGGACGTTTTCGCCGCGGTTGCCGAAGGCGCGAATCAGTTCAAAGGTGCTCCAACCAGACTTGCCAGGCTTGAAGAACAGGGGCTGAATTTCGCTGACCATAGCTCCCTTTTGGACGGGTTTTCCAGTCTTATCGGTGATGGTTTTAATTTCGTAATCCGTGCCTTCGGTCAGCGGACTAGCAAAATATTCGCGGCCTTGCACATAGCGGGACCACTGGTTAACGCCAGAATCGGCGAGGCTTTCGCCATACGTTTGGGCGACATCAAATTTACCGTCAGCGGAGTATTTGGCGAAACCCTTTTCTTCGGGCATGGATTGAATCTTCTCAGAGTGGAGGCAATTCTCGGTGTCATTGAGGTCGACATCGTAGTTGAGGCTACCGATATTGGGGTTGAGCGATGCGACGTCGTCAGCGAGCTTCATGGCGATCCACTGATGGGCGGAAAGCGTGGCGAACAGCCAGGTCTCGTTGTTGTCGGCGATGATGATCTGGTCGTTGGTGCAGACGCCCTTTTCGTCGACCAGGCTGCCGATGAGTTCGACGCCCTCGCGAGCATTTGCACTCTCGCCCAAGATAATGCTGGCGTAGCTATATTCGCCCAGACCCACTCCCTCATCGATGGGGTCTGTTGCTTCGGCATCCTCGTTATAGGAGGTGCTCAGCGTGGCAGAGCATGACACGCCCTTCTCGTTGATTCCGGCCTCGGAGTAGGCGTCGGTACGACCATACCAGTTGGAGGGGTGGTCGCGTACATAGCTGTAGCGATAGGTAGGCTTATTCGAAGTGTATTCAAAAGCAGATTCAATCGAGCTGTACTTAAAGCCAGCTTCGTGGGCAGGCTCGATACCATAGTGCTTGAGGTAACGCGCTCCAAAGTCCTCGGCGCGGCCGTAGTACGTGTTGCCGTCGGCCGTAAGATTTTTACCCATGTAGATCTGCGTGCAGGCGAGCGCAGAGGTCGGCATGGACATGATGGTTGCAGCTCCAAAGGCGAGGCCTATGCCAAGCTTTTTGAGCGCGTTGACGGGGTGAGTTTTCCTCATTTTCCCTCCCAGCGTGCGAAAGCTCTCCGTTGCCAGAGAGCTTCAGCCAATAAAGACACCCCATTAGCGTAACGAACTGGAAACAATATTCATCTATAAAAGAAACTTACTCGATAAGCGTAATGAAATATGCGATGAGTGGTTAATTATACTCGGTTTGTAGCTTTACTTTAATAAAGACGTCCTGCAATTACATTACCTGAATAAAGCGCCTTGCACGGGGCGCAAAGAAAATCCCCCGCTGTTTGGCAAATGCATAAACAGCGGGGGAGACGATAATTGGATGAATATCATACCAATGTGGAATTACTTCTTCCGACGGTGGATCACGTTGATCGCATAGCCGACGAGCATGGCCAGAACAATGACGATAAAGCCGAGCAGTGGATTGTCGTTCATGGGGTCCTCCTATTTACCAAGCGGTGAGAATTCGTCGACGATGAGGTCGAGACATTGCGGAAGCGCGCGGGCGCCAAAGACGCCGGAGTTGCTGGAGATAATCTCGCCATCGAACTGCATGCCCAGCGACGGCGTGCAGGTGATCTTGGCTTCCTTGGTCTGGATGATTATGAACTGCGGGCGGCCGAGCACCTTGCCGGCGGGGTCGAGCGCGGCGGTAATCACGGTAGGCAGCAGCTGCACGGTGCGCACGGGCTCGATGACCGCGATGTCGACCATGCCGTCGTTCATGCGGCAATCGGGGAACAGGTTGATGTCGTTTTGGATGACCGAGGTGTTGCCAGCCATGCAGCAGATACCGTCGAGCTCCTCGACAATGCCGTCATGCTCAATTGTAAAGTGCGCGACCGTGGGATTGGGCGTGGCGAGTGCGGACAGGAAGTAGGCGATCTCGCCGATGTCGTTTTTGGTGGGAGCGGCCTTCATCATGATCTCGGCGTCGTAGCCCGAGCCGGCGATGATGATAAAGCCGTGGCGCTTCTCGTTGCCGTTCTCGTCGAGCCAAAAGAGCTCGCCCATGTCCGCCTTGACGGTGCGGCCGGCGCGGCAGGCCTTGGCGAGTGCCGCCGCCTCGGGGGCATTGCCGATGTTGTTGAAGAACAGGCAGGCCGTGCCAGAGGGGAAGACGAGTGTGGGGACGCCGCATCCGCGCATCTGGTCGAGCACGTTGGAGACGGTACCGTCGCCGCCCGAGACAACCACGCGATCAAACTCGCGCACGTCCGCCACGGCGTCCTCGGGCTCCATGCCATCGCCGATAAAGCGCATCACGACCTCGTCGCCGCCCTGCGCGAGGGCGTGCGTGAATGCGTAGATTTCATCTGAGCTGGGGCCCGATGCCGGGTTGTGGATGATAAGGCAGCGCATACTTACGTTCCCGTTCTGTGACTAACCGAGTATAGTTGTAAGGCAATGCCGATATCCTACCCGTGTTTTTCGGGCCTAACCTTATTCGATGGGTTGATATGTACATTTCCACACATCAGGCTCTACTCGACTTTTGCCAGCGCGCCCGCGAGTTCGACGCGATTGCCGTCGATACCGAGTTTTTGCGCGAGCGCACGTTCCATCCGCGTCTGTGCCTGGTCCAGATTGCCACCCCCGCCGAGAGCGTCGCAGTCGACCCCCTGGTGATCGACGACCTGTCGCCGCTCGCCGAGCTTATGGCCGACGAGAGCGTGACCAAAGTGTTCCACGCTTGCTCGCAGGATATGGAGGTCATGCTCCATACCGTGGGCGTGCTGCCGCGTCCTATTTTTGACACGCAGGTGGCTGCCGCCTTTTTGGGCGAGCGCCAGCAGATTTCGTACGGCGCGCTCGTGCAGACGTTTTGCGGCGTCTCGCTGCCCAAGACCGAGTCACTGACCGATTGGTCGCGCCGTCCGCTGACCGACAAGCAGATTGAGTACGCGATTGATGACGTCAAGTACCTGATCGTCGCCTATACCGAGATGATGAGCCGCCTGCGCGAACTGGGCCGTGTGGACTGGGTGCTCGACGAGCTGCGCCCGCTGGCCGACGAGTCGCACTATCGCGCCGACCGTCACGAGGCGTTCCGTAAGGTCAAGCGCATCAACTCGTGCAGCCGCCATCAGCTGGGCATCGCGCGCGAGCTTGCCGCCTGGCGCGAGGACCGTGCCGAGCGCCGCAACATCCCGCGCAAGTGGGTCATGTCCGACGATACACTGCTGGCGCTCGTCAAGCGCAATCCCGTGCGCGTCGAGGAGTTCCGCAGTATCCGCGGTACCGACCAGCTGGGGGAGCGCGATGTGGACGGCGCACTCATGGCCATCAAGCGCGGCGCGAGTTGCCCGCACGATCGCCTGCCGCTCATGGTGCGCGGACACCGCCAGATCTCGCCGGAGCTGGAGAGCGTGACGGATCTGATGTATGCGCTTATTCGACTGGTTGCCGAGCGCTCGGGCGTGGCGACCTCGGTCATTGCCTCGCGCGACGACCTGGCCGACTACATTGAGCATCCCGAGCAGAGCCCCCTGCGCGAAGGCTGGCGCTTTGAGCTCGTGGGCTCGCGCCTGGACGATCTGCTTTCGGGCAATATGGGACTCACCGTGAAGGACGGAAAGATAGAGCTTTTATAGTTACGCGGTTTTGACAGGCACTGCAAACGTTCGAGAGCGGCAATGCCAAAACATTGATGCTGTCTCTTTGGTTGGGCGAATGGGTAGAATGCCTCCAACGTGTAACTCGATTCGGAGGAATTCGCATGCCTTATTACTATGGATACGGCTTTGGTATCGACCCGCTGTACCTGCTAGTTGTTCTTGTCTGCACGGTGCTTGGCCTTGCCGCGCAGAGCTATATCAACTCGACGTACAAAACGTGGTCCAAGGTGCGCTCGGACGGCGATACGGGCGCTGCCGTCGCTCGCCGCATGCTCGACGCCAACGGTTGCAACGCCGTGGGTATCAAGGGGGTTGCCGGCGAGCTCACCGACCATTACAACCCGCAGGACAACAACCTGTATCTGTCGGACGCCAACCGTTCGGGTGGGTCGGTCGCAAGCGTTGCCGTTGCCTGCCATGAGGCGGGTCATGCCGCCCAGCGTCAAAGCGGCTACACCATGATGAAGGTGCGCAGCGCCCTCGTGCCGGTCGTCAACTTTACCCAGAACACCTGGACCATCGTGCTACTCATGGGCCTGTTCATGAACATCGCGGGGCTCACGACCCTCGCGCTGATCTTCTTCTCGTTTAGTGTGTTGTTCCAGCTGGTTACGCTGCCGGTCGAGATCGATGCCAGCCGCCGCGCCGTGGCCTACATTGAGCAGTCGGGCATGAGCTCCAAGCAGGTCAACGGTGCCAAGAAGGTATTGACGGCAGCTGCGCTTACCTATGTGGCAGCGGCGCTCACCTCGATTATTCAGCTGCTCTACCTTATGGCACGCTACAACAGAAACTCCAACCGATAGCAAATGGGACTGACAGGCGCCGCGGGGATTTGTGTCCCCGCGGCGCTGTACTATGTGTGGGACTTGAATTTGCACAGGGCCGGAGCCCATGTGCACGATGACGAAAGGAGGCTGCGTGGCAGGCTGGAATCTAACCGGCAACAGCGTTTCCGCCGAGTTCGACGGGTCGGACGAGCAGGAGCGCAAAGAGCTCAGCGTGAGCCAGGCGGTCGAGATCGCCGCTGGTGCGCTCGATGCGATTCCGCAGCTGAGCGTCTTGGGCGAGGTCACGGGCTTTCGTGGTCCCAATGCCCGAAGCGGCCACTGCTACTTCCAGATCAAGGACGACTCGGCCGCCGTTGACTGCATCATCTGGAAGGGCGCCTATCTCAAGCGCACCTTTGATTTGCGCGACGGCATGCAGGTGAGCTTTAAGGGCAGCTTCAATCTCTATAAGCCCACAGGCCGTATGAGCTTTGTCGCTCGCTCGTTCTCGCTGGCGGGGGAGGGCCTGCTGCGTCAACAGGTGGCACAGTTGGCCGAAAAGCTGCGCCGCGAGGGGTTGATGGACGAGTCCCGCAAACGCCGCATCCCGGTGTTTTGCTCGCGCGTGGCGGTCGTCACCTCGCTTTCCGGCGCCGTGATTGACGACGTCAAGCGTACGCTGCGCCGTCGCAACCCACTTGTCGAGCTCGTTTGCGTGGGCGCCAAGGTGCAGGGCGAGGGAGCGCCTGCCGAGCTTATCGAAGGCTTGCATCGCGCCGCTGCGATTACGCCTACGCCGGATTGCATTTTGCTCGTGCGTGGCGGCGGTTCCTTCGAGGACCTCATGACCTTCAACGACGAGGAACTTGCCCGCGCGGTGGCGGCCTGTCCTGTGCCTGTAGTGACAGGTATTGGCCATGAGCCCGATACCTCGATCTGCGACATGGTGAGCGACCGTCGCGCCTCCACGCCAACGGCGGCTGCAGAATCGGTGGCACCGGCTATGACAGAGCTGGCCGACGTGCTCGAGGCACGTCATCAGCGTCTGGGCGCTGCGATGTCATCGATGATCGGGTCGAATCTGGTCGATCTGGAGATGCTCGATCAGCGCGGTCGGCGTGCCTGGGATACCTGTACGGCACGCTTGGGCGATGCGCTCGATGCGGCCGCGTGCCGCCCGTGCCTCAACGATCCAACGTTTATGGTTGAGCGTCGCGAGTCGGAGCTTGCCCTGACGGCCGATCGTCTGTCGGGCGCCATTGCGCGCTCGGTCGGGGTGTTCCGTTCGAACTATGAGCGCCTGCCCGAGCACTTGGTCGCAAGCACCTCGGGGCTCGATGGCAAGCACCATGCGCTCACGCTCGCGAGCTCCCGTCTGGAGCATCAAGGGCGCACGATGTTGAGCAAGCCTGCGTCTGACTTAGGCCGTGCAGCGGCCTCGCTCGACGCCCTGTCGCCGCTCAAGGTGCTCGCCCGTGGTTACTCCATCGCGTACAGCGATGACGGCGTGGCTACGAGTGCTAAGACGTTTAAGCCTGGTGACGCTATCCGCGTGCGCATGGCGGACGGCAACGTGGCGGCAACCGTCGATGCGGTTGAGTAGGCCGCGTTTCACAGTGACAGACCTTTAGGAAAGGAAACAGATATGGCAGAGAAGACCCCGGTCGAGCAGCTTACGTACAAGCAGGCCTCGCAGGAGCTGGAGCTCATCATCCGCAGCTTGGAGTCGGGCGACATGGAGCTCGAGGAGTCGCTCGAGAGCTACACCCGCGGCGTCGAGCTTCTTAAGAGCCTGCGTACCCGCCTGACTGATGCCGAGCAGAAGGTCTCGGTGCTCCTTAAGGACGTCGACGGCAACGACGTGCTCGCCGACGGCGAAGCCGCCAACACCGACGACAACCTCTCGTTCTAACCATCCCGACCAAATATAATTACTCTGGTCTGTTAGAAAGGAACCAACCATGTGTGATTGCATCTTCTGCAAAATCGCCAACCACGAGATCCCCTCGACCGTTGTCTATGAGGACGACCAGGTCATTGCGTTCGACGACCTTAATCCCCAGGCGCCGGTCCACACGCTCGTGATTCCCAAGAAGCACTACAGCGACATCGTCGACAACGTGCCCGCCGAGACCATGGGCGCCATGGCTCACGCCGTCCAGGAGGTCGCTAAGGCCAAGGGCCTGGAGGACGGTTTCCGCGTCATCTCCAACAAGGGCGTCAACGCCGGCCAGACCGTCATGCACTTCCACATGCACGTCCTCGGCGGCAAGAACCTAGGCGAGAACCTCATCTGAGGACGCGCAGTCCGTCGCCTTGGCTGCCTTTGGAGTAATCTATGCAGCTTTCTCAACTCGAATACCTTCAAGCAGTAGCGAGCTATGGCGGCGTGCGCAAGGCTGCTCGCGCCGTCCATGTGAGTCCACAGGCCGTTTCGTCAGCAATTAAGAAGTTGGAATCTGAGTATCAGATTGCTTTGCTCAATCGATCGACGGGGGAGGCTGCTTTGTCTCCTGCGGGCCGGGAGTTTGCGCGTCGTGCACGCATGGTCTTGGCACAAGTCGATGATCTTAAAAAGTACGCTCAATCGATGGGCGTCGGCGTTTCGCCCGACGGCCATTTTCGTCTCTACGCTCCCTGCCTTCACGGACGGGGGCTCCTTTTTTCCGAAAACTGGTACGACTCGTTTGAAAGCTTGCATCCTCAGATTCACCTCGATGTGTGGCATCAGCCAACGGCTACATGCTTTGAGTCGCTCATGCTTGGAATTTCGGATGCAGCCATCTCATTTGAGGAACCACGGGACAGCGCCCTTTCTTCGAAGTACTTGGGCGAAAAGGAGCTCAAGGTTCTTTCGTGCCCGGCGGGTCATCAATCTGTGGAAGCTATGACTATTCGTGAGCTACTGGGCGGCAGGCTCGCTGTTCCAATTAATTTGTCACCCTGTCTCAATGCAATTAACCAATGCCCCGAAGCCCAGCTTGTTAATTTCCGTTTCCGTGATGTCGAATACGGAAGCAGGGCTCAGATTGAGTTTCTTCAAGCTGGGGGATTGATATTGAGTTTATCTGGCTCTTCTCTTGCATCGGATGGATCAGAAGTGAGCGAGTGCTCCATTGAAGGATCGCGTGACGTAACCTTGCCTATCTACTTTTGCTATCGGCAAAATGCGTGGACTGATCGACACCAGACGGTTTTCCTTCACCTATTGCGCCATCTCGCTTCGTGAGACTATTTGGCATCGCGTCGTCAAGTGAATAGTGACGCTTCGTAACGCATGGTTGACGGCTTTGCTCTCATACTTTTCCAAGATTTCGGTTTGGATTATTGACTCTTGGAGGGCGAGGTATGAGAAACCGTATGGTTTTGCTCTATATGACGTTCGTTTTCCTGTCGAACTTCAGCACCATCTTGTATTTTCTGACGGTTTACCTTGAGTTTGTCGGCTTCTCGATGGTGGCGATATCCAGCATGATGATCGCCTACCAAGTGAGCAAGTTCATTCTGGAGGTTCCTACTGGCTATATTGCTGACAGGTTTGGGCGAAAGGTAAGCGGCCTCGTTGGCGTCGCGGGAATGCTCGGATATTACACCGCTCTGCTCCTCGTCCGATCTCCTCTGCTCTTAATCGGTGCGTTTGCTCTCAAAGGTCTTGCCGTTGCATGTGTGAGCGGATCCATCGAAGCGATTTACATTGACAGTGTCTCTCAGGACCAACTCGTGAGACTTAATGTCGTTGAACGATTTGTCTTCTACGCGTCTTATGCCCTCTCCGCTTGTGTGGGCGGTTTCATTTCGTCCGCCGGCGCGTATCTCATTGGGCTTTCGGTCGATATCATCGCAATGGTGCTGACATTGGTTGTCGTTGTCTGTATTCCTGAGGGGCGAAGCGGAGGCACTGCTGCAATACCCGTGCGTAGAATTAGCCCGAAGATGATCAAGGCCGCTATTGCGGGCAATAGCATTCTTTGCTCGGCGTTCATCATGGATTGTTCCCAAGCATTTGCTTTCGTCGCTCTGGAAGACTTTTTCTCACTGCTGCTTGCAGGTCGCGGAATGAATGCCGTCGCTTCTGGCGTGACCATTGCGGTCCAGCTCCTTGTCTCCGCCTCCATAGGGTTTTTTGTGCCCAGTGTGGTTGCTCATGTCGACAAGGGCCGTTTTGCGCGTATTTGCGGCATCGTTCGTCTTTTCTTGGCTGCTTTGTTTTTGAACCCCTTAACTCCAGCCTATTTATTGCCTGTGTTCTATGTGCTGCAGACGGTCGCTTACGCGTTGTTTGCTCCGATCAAATACTCAGTTTTTCAAAATGCTGCCGATTCATCGATGCGCTGTTCGCTGATTTCGGTTCAAAGCCAGATGGTGGCGGTGGGTGCCATCCTTTTCTATCTGTTCAATGCTGCGTTGGGCAGCATCGCGGACATTCGAGTCATATTGCTTGTCGCGCTCGGGATTTCTTCTTTGGTGTATATCCCCGCGCTATTTCGTCTTACAAGTCAAAGGCCATGCGTATTTAGGCACCGATAACTTATATATCAACGCAATAAACCCGAGCGCGAGGGCGTTTGGGTTTATTATTGAAGCGTATGTAACCTGGCGGCGCCACACCGCCTGTTAGTAGGGAGACACATGAACGTTCTGGTCGTCAACGCAGGATCTTCGACCCTTAAGTATCAGGTCATCGATACCAAGTCCCACAAGGTGTCCGCAAAGGGCTCCTGCGAGCGCGTCTGCTTTACCGGCGGTACCTTCACCCATGCTGCCAACGGTTCCAAGAAGGTGACCGAGAACATCGAGTTCCCCGACCATAAGGTCGCCATTGAGGTCGTTCTGAAGGACCTCGAGGCCAACGGCGTCAAGATTGAGGGCATCGGCCATCGCATCGTTCAGGGCGGTTGGTACTTTGGCGACTCCTCCCTCGTCGACGAGGACGTTCTCGCCAAGATTCGCGAGGTCGCCCCGCTCGCGCCGCTGCACAACAACCCCGAGGCCAACGTTATCGAGTACTGCCTCGAGCAGTATCCCGATCTGCCCAACGTCACGGTCTACGACACCGCTTTCCACTTCAACATGCCCGAGGTCGCCAAGACCTACGCCCTTCCCAAGGATGTTTGCGACAAGCTGCACATCCGTAAGTACGGCGCCCACGGCACCAGCTATCGCTACATCTCCAAGAAGGTCGCCGAGATGACCAACGGCGAGGCCCGCAAGGTCGTCGTGTGCCACATTGGCTCCGGCGCTTCCCTGTGCGCCATCGAGGACGGCAAGTGCATGGACACCACCATGGGCTTGACGCCGCTCGACGGTGTCATGATGGGCACCCGCTGCGGCTCCATCGACCCGGCTACCGTGTGCTACCTGCAGCGCGAGGGCGGCTACACCTTCGACGAGGTCGACGAGATGATGAACAAGAAGTCCGGCCTTTTGGCTGTGACCGGCGGCAAGACCAACGACTGCCGCAACGTCGAGGAGCTCGCCGCCGCTGGTGACCCCGATGCTCAGCTCGCCTTCGACATGTTTGTCTACAAGATTGCCGCCAAGGCTGCCGAGATGGCTACTTCCATGTGCGGCATGGACACGCTCGTCTTCACCGCTGGCATCGGTGAGCACGCTCCGGCCGTTCGTGCCGGCGTTGCCGACCGTCTGGCCTTTATGGGCGTCAAGATGGATCATGCCCGCAACGCCCTGCGTGGCGACGGCGCTTGGTGCCTGTCCGCCAAGGATTCCAAGGTCAAGATTTTCGTCATCCCCACGGACGAGGAGTTCATGATCGCCTCCGACGTCGAGCGCATCGTCAACGGCAAGTAATTGCAAGAGGGGAGGGGCTGGACGACCGAGCGCCGTTCGGCCCCTCTTTTGCGCTCGTTGGGCGATATGCTTGATAGCTATTTATCAAGTTGTGATAACTTCTTATTAAAATGCGGCCGCCTTAAGGGGTCTGCGTCGACCGTATTGCACTGCAAAGGAGTCTCATGAACGTACTTGTTGTCAACGCCGGCAGCTCAAGCCTTAAATATCAGCTTTTGAATACCGATACCCGCGAGGTTTTCGCCAAGGGCAACTGCGAACGTATCGGTTCGGACATGGGCATCTTTGGCCACTCCGAGAACGGTGGCGCCAAGCAGACCGAGGAGGTCCCTTTCCCCGATCCTCGCTCTGCTATCGCTCGCGTGCTCGAGGAGCTTGAGAAGACCGACTTTACGATTGATGGCATTGGTCATCGTATCGTTCAGGGCGGCTGGCACTTCGATGATTCCGCAGTTGTCGACGACGAGGTTATGGCCAAGATTCTCGAGGTGGCCCCGCTCGCCCCGCTGCACAACTACGGCGAGGCCGCGGCGATTGAGTATTGCCGTGAGAAGTATCCGGAGCTGCCCAACGTGGCGGTCTTCGACACCTCGTTCCACATGACCATGCCCGAGGTCGCCTATACCTACGCGCTGCCCAAGGACGTGTGCGACAAGTACCACGTGCGCAAGTACGGCGCTCACGGCACGAGCCACCGCTATGAGTGGATGATGGCCAAGGAGATCCTGGGTTCGCGCTGCCACCGTCTGCTTTCGTGCCATTTGGGTAATGGTGCTTCGCTTGCTGCTATCGAGGACGGCGTGTGCCGCGACACCACGATGGGCCTCACGCCGCTTGACGGTCTGATGATGGGCACCCGCTGCGGTTCCATTGACCCGGCTACCGTATGCTACCTGCAGCGCGAGGGCGGTTACAGCTACCAGGAAGTCGACGACATGATGAACAAGCAGTCCGGTCTGCTTGCCATCTCGGGTATCTCCAACGACGCCCGCGACATCCGCACGCGCGCCTCCGAGGGTGACGAGCGCTGCCTGCTCGCCTTCGACATGTTCGCCTACAAGGCCATGCAGCAGGCCGGTTCCATGATCGCCTCCATGGCGGGCGTGGACACCATCACCTTTACCGCCGGCATCGGCGAGAACGACTGGTCGATCCGCAAGGCCTTCTGCGACTGCTTTGAGTGGCTGGGCGTACGCATCGACAACAACAAGAACCGCGAGGCTGTGGGCAACGGCCCGCAGGTTATCAGTGCCGCCGGTTCCGCCGTCACGGTCATGGTCATCCCCACCGACGAGGAATACATGATCGCCCACGACGTCGAGCGTCTGACCGCGAATAACTAGTTCACCCGTTTGCATGTAAACGAAAGGCCTCCCGAGCAACAGCTCGGGAGGCCTTTTTGCTGGCAGGCGGAAATTTCAGTCCCAAAGTGATCATCACCAGTAACGCCTGCACTCTCAGCAGCGACACCCATCCATTCAGATCCTCAGCTCTAGCTCGTAGCCAAGCCGCCGTCCACTCCAGATGCCCTGATTGCTACGTGGCGGCAGGGGCCCTACAGGGTAAAGCTCTGAAAACATTCCGCAGGACGGAGGAAGCCCCCGCCGCACGTTGTGCGCAGCGGGGGCTTCCGACATGTCCGAGGACGTTTTCAGAGCTTTACCCTGTAGGGCCCCGAGGGGGTATGTCTGCTACTCAGCCATCTGAGCCTGGACGGCGGTGATGGCCACGACACCCACGATGTCGTCGGCAGAGCAGCCGCGCGACAGGTCGTTGACCGGCTTGGCGATGCCCTGCAGGATGGGGCCGTAGGCGTCAGCGCCAGCGAAGCGCTGGACCAGCTTGTAGCCGATGTTGCCAGCCTCGAGGTCGGGGAACACGAGCACGTTGGCCTTACCGGCGACGGAGGAGCCGGGAGCCTTGAGCTGGGCGACGGTGGGGACGATAGCGGCATCGAGCTGCAGGTCGCCGTCGATGGCGAGCTCGGGAGCCTTCTCCTTGCAGAATTTCACGGCCTCCTGGACCTTCTTGGCGACCTCGCCACCGGCGGAGCCCATGGTGGAGTAGGAGAGCATGGCCACGTGCGGCTCAACGTTGCCCATGAAGGTGGACCAGGAGTGGGCCGAGGCGATGGCGATCTCGGAGAGCTCGTCGGAGGACGGGTTGATGTTGAGGCCGCAGTCGGCAAAAATCAGCGTGCCGTCAGTACCGAACTGCGGAGTGTCGGTGCACATCACGAAGAAGGCCGAGACCAGCTTGGTGCCCGGGGCGGTCTTGAGGATCTGCAACGCGGGGCGCAGGGTGTCGGCGGTGGAGTGGCAGGCGCCGGAGACCAGGCCGTCGGCATCGCCCATCTTGACCATCATGGTGCCAAAGTAGGTGGCGTCCATCACCTGGGCGCGAGCCTGCTCGATGGTGACACCCTTCTTGGCGCGGAGCTCGGCAAACTTCTGCGCATACTCCTCGTGCTTCTCGGCGTTGCGCGGGTCGATGACGGTGGCGCCGGGAACGTCGATCTCGTCAGGGTTGCCCAGGATGACGAGCTTTGCCAGGCCCTCCTCGATGATTTTGTTTGCCGCGACGATGGTACGCGGATCCTCACCCTCGGGCAGGACGATGGTCTTAAGGTCGGCCTTGGCGGCAGACTTCATACGGTTTAGGAAATCGCTCATGTTACTCCTTACAAGCGTTTCGCTAAGCTCCAGGCGCCCGGCTGTACACGAATAAACCCGCTGCTAGCGGGTTTACCTTTCAATAATGTACGCCGCGGTGCTTGAGCTTTCCTTGTGTGGCAAGCTCATTATAGGACGCATTAGCGCTATAATCGCTCTGATAAATATGTCTCGACGTATGTTCGAGAAAAAGCCCAGTTAAAAAGTGTGTGGCTTTTGACAAGGAGTATCGATGCAGATTACCTCAGGCCTGCCTGAAGGCTTTAATGCCGGTGCGTACGACATGATCGTTGTCGGTGCCGGTTATGCCGGTGCCGTTTGCGCCCGCCGTCTTGCCGAGACCATCGGCTATCGTGTTGCCGTTTTGGAGCGCCGTAGCCACATTGCGGGCAATGCCTATGACTGCACTGACGAGGCCGGAATCCTTGTCCACGAGTATGGCCCGCACATCTACCATACCTTTAACGAGCGCGTGCATAACTTCCTGTCGCGCTTTACCAAGTGGACGGACTACCAGCACAAGGTGCTCGCCAACATCAACGGCACCCTTATGCCCGTGCCCTTTAACCATGCGAGCCTTAAGCTCGCCTTTGGCGATGAGCGCGGCGAGGAGCTGTATCAGAAGCTCGTGGAGACCTTTGGCAAGGACGTCAAGGTGCCCATCATGGAGCTGCGCAAGAAGAACGACCCGGATCTTGCCGAGGTCGCCGATTACGTCTACGAGAACGTCTTTTTGCATTACACCATGAAGCAGTGGGGCCAGACGCCCGATCAGATCGACCCCTCGATTACCGGCCGCGTTCCCGTCTTTGTGGGCGATGATGACCGCTACTTCCCGCAGGCTCCCTTCCAGGGCATGCCGCAGGACGGCTATACCGCGCTGTTCGAGCATATGCTCGATCACGATCTGATTGATGTGTTCTGCGACGTGGACGCCCGCGACCTCTTCGAGATCGACGAGACCACCGTCAAGATCGACGGCAAGGTCTATGGTGGCGAGATCGTCTACACCGGTCCGCTCGACGAGCTGTTCAACCTCGACCTGGGCGCGCTGCCGTACCGCACGCTCGATATGAAGTTCGAGACGCTCGATATGGACCAGTTCCAGCCCGTGGGCACCGTCAACTACACTACGAGCGAGGACTACACGCGTATCACCGAGTTCAAGAACATGACCGGCCAGGTCCTGCCCGGCAAGACCACCATCATGAAGGAGTACTCCAAGGCCTATACGCCCGGCTCGGGCGAGACGCCGTACTACGCTATCCTGGAGCCCGAGAACCGTGAGCTCTACGAGCGCTATCTCGAGCGCGTCCAGAACCTGACGAACTTCCACCCGGTGGGTCGTCTGGCCGAGTATCGTTACTACGATATGGACGCCGTGACCAATTCCGCCCTCGATCTTTCGGATGAGATTATCGCCTGCCATGCATAAAGTCATAACATTCGGTATTCCCTCGTATAACGCCGCCAAGGACATGGACCATTGCATCACCTCCATCTTGGAGGGGAGCAATTACGCCACCGATATCGAGATTATCGTGGTGGACGACGGCTCCAAGGACGAGACGGCCGCCAAGGCCGACGAGTGGGAGGCACGTTATCCCGGTATCATCCGCGCGGTACACCAGGAGAACGGCGGCCACGGTATTGCCGTCCTTTCGGGTCTGCGCGAGGCGCAGGGCACCTACTACAAGGTCGTTGACTCGGACGACTGGCTCGACGGTGCGGCGCTTTCGACCATGCTGTCGATTCTGCGTGGCTTTGAGGAGCGCGACCAGCGCGTCGACCTGTTTATCTCGAACTACGTGTACGAGAAGGTTTACGAGGGCACGCATACCGCTATTGGCTACAAGTTTGCCCTGCCGCGCAAAAAGATTTTCTCTTGGGACCAGATCGGACACTTCCGTCCCGATCAGAACCTGCTCATGCACAGTCTGTGCTATCGCACCGATGTGCTGCGCGAGTCCAATCTGCCTATGCCGGCACACACGTTCTACGTGGATAATATCTACGCTTACGTGCCGCTGCCGCGCTGCAAGACCATGTACTACGCCGACATCGACCTCTATCGCTACTTTATCGGTCGCGAGGGCCAGAGCGTCAATGAGGCCACGATGGTCAAGCGCCTGGGTCAGCAGTTCCGCGTAACGCGCATCATGATGGAATCGTTCCACCTGTACCAGGACGTTGAGTCCTCGCGTCTGCGTTCGTACATGATGGGCTACTTCACCATGATGATGGCGATTTGCTCGGTGCTCACCAAACTTTCCGAGGAAGATTGTGCCGATGAGCGCTTGAAGACGCTGTGGAAGGACCTGAAGGACTACGACGAGCGCATGTATCGTCGCGCTCGCTACGGCGTGGTCGGATTCTTTACCAACCTGCGTGGACGGGCCGGAGACAAAACCACACTCGGCCTATACCATCTTGCCTCAAAGATCTTCAAATTCAACTAGCTGTTGAGTAATCGCTGCTGATAGGTTGACTGGGCCCCTTGGCCTTTAGTTTGCTACTGCGAACAGTCCTGCTCGCACGGAAAGCACATTAAGTGCTTTCCGGCTCGTGCGGAACTTGTATCAAACTAAAGGCCAAGGGGCCTTTGCTATAAGAATCGGTTGTCAGACTGCCTGAATTTGAAGATCTTAGACGCGCGGTACACAGGGGCCTGGGCTGAAAAGAATTTGGTTGGTAGTCGGTTGGGGACGGGCGGGCGTTACGTTTGTCGCGAGTTCCGCATGCAAAGAAGGCCGCTTAATGTGGCCTTCGTCTTGCATAGGACTGTAGAGCAGCAAACGTAACGCCCGCCCGTCTCCGACCGACGGTCGAGTGGACTACTTTGCGGCGCCGGGGATGCCGTGGGAGGTTTTGGCGGTTTTGGCTCCGTTTACGATGGCGGTTTCCAGGGCCCTTACGGCGAGCATGCCCAGCAGGTCTAGGGGTACGGCGGCGCTTGCCTGGGCACTCAGTTTGCCGCTGGCGAGGGTGTAGATGGTGTCGCCGTCGTTGGTGGTGTGTGTGGGACGGATGGCGTGTGCGTAGGCGTCTGCGGCCATCTGGGAGACCTTGGTGGCTTGTGCCTTAGTGAGTTCCACGTTGGTGACGATGCAGCTGATGGTGGTGTTGGTGCGGTCGAGCGGCATCTGCATGGATCCAGCGGCGGCAAAGGCTGCGAGTTCCATGTCGACGATTTGGTTGCTGTCGGCTGCGGCGCGCATACCGGCGACCCACTCGCCGGTGAAGGGGTCAACGACATTGCCGCAAGCGTTGACCGAGACCACGGCGCCTACCTTAACGGGACCGAGCGCCACGGCGGCAGCGCCAAGGCCGGCCTTCATGCAGGTGGCAGGCCCCATGAGCTTACCCACGGTAGCGCCCGTGCCGGCGCCTACGTTGCCCTGTTCGAGCTTGGTGGGGGTGTGGTCGAGTGCTTCGCGCACGGCGGCGATGCCGGCCTCAATGTCGGGGCGCACGGTGGGGTCGCCAAAGGCGAGGTCGAAGATACAGCTCGAGCACACGATAGGCACCTGCGTGGGGCCGACGGGAAGGCCGATGCCGCGGCTCTCAAGCTCGCGAGCGACGCCGCTTGCAGCCTCGAGGCCAAAGGCCGATCCACCCGAAAGGCAGACGGCGTGGACCTTGTCGACGGTGTTCTCGGGTCGCAGCAGGTCGGTTTCGCGCGATGCTGGAGCACCGCCGCGAACGTCAACGCCGCCGGTGGCGCCCTCGGGTGCCACGATTACGGTGCAACCGGTGCCGGCCTCCTCGTCCGTATAGTTGCCATAGCAAAAGCCATCGACATCGCAGACGTCAATGGCCTCGAGCAGTGTATCCATGTTTAACTCCTATCGGTTTTCCGCCGCGCCTTGTGCCCGGTCGGGATCCGTACGGTACGCCAAAATTGTAGGCGCTGGGGAATACCCAGCGCCAGATGCAATTACGAGAGTTTTTGAATCGCGCGCGCGACGCGGGCGATGGGTAGGCCCACCACGTTATAGAAGTCGCCCGAAATATCGTGCACGAGCATGCGTCCGCCTGTGCCCTGAATGCCGTAGGCGCCGGCCTTGTCCATGGGCTCACCCGAGGCGACGTAGCGCTCGATTTGCTCGTCGGTGAGCTCGTAGAACGTCACGTCGGTCACATCGACAAAGGACAGGCTCTCGGCGGCATGCGGGGCTGTAGCGTCGCCGGCTTTAACGATGCAGACGCCGGTTGCGACCTGGTGCGTGCGGCCCGAAAGCTCACGGAGCATGGTGCGCGCCTCGTCCTCGGTTGCCGGCTTGCCCAGAATCTTGCCGTCAAAGGTGACGATGGTGTCGGCCGCGACCGTCAGCTCATTGGGCTCGGCATGCTCGGTGGCAACGGCGGCGGCTTTTGCGCGTGCTAAGCGTTCAACGAGCTTAAGCGGGGCCTCGCCATCAAACGGCGATTCGTCGATATCGGCAGGAATGATGCGAATGTCATAGCCCGCCTCGCGCATCAACTCGATGCGTCGCGGTGATTGCGAAGCCAAAATCATAGTTGAATGCCCTCGGCGACCTTCTCGACGGCCTTGTCGCCGGCGAGCGTGCGCAGCAGCTCAAGCGCAAAGGGGAGAGACTGGGCCATGCCGCTGGCAGTGATGATGTTGCCGTCTTGCGTAACCTTCTCGCCGGTATAGGTGCCTTCGGGGAAGCTTTTCTCAAAGCCAGGGAAGCACGTGGCGTGGCGCCCCTCGAGCAGGTCGAGCTCGCCCAGGATAAACGGGGCGGCGCAGATGGCGGCGACGTGCTTGGTCGCGGCGAACTCGCGGACCACGTCGCAGACGCGCTGATCGCCGCGCAGGTTGGTAGCACCGGGTAGGCCGCCGGGCAGCACGACGCAGTCGTACTCGTCAAAGTCGATCTCATCAAAGAGCGCGTCGCAGGTCACGGGGATCTGCAGCGAGCTTACGACCTCACGCGTGGGCATGATTGAGACGAGCGTGGCGCGCACGCCGCCGCGACGCATGACATCGACCATGGTCAAGCATTCAATAGTTTCAAAGCCATCGGCGGCGAGAACGGCAACGCTGGGCATGAGGGTTCCTTTCATAGGCGGCATACAATTAGCCGTCTTATACCCCGAAGACCTCCGCTTGCCACGCTCGATTTCCCAATGATTTTTCTGAGCAATGATTAAGTGGCTAGTTGCGCCTAAGGTGGACGACGGTCTCGCAGTGGAAGGTTTGCGGGAACAGGTCGACTGGCGTGATCTTTACGGGGGAGAAGGTGCCTTCTTCGACAAAGCGTTTGAGATCGCGCGCCAGGGTGGCCGGGTCGCAGCTCACGTAGGCGACATCGCGAGCACTCGTGCTGGCGATAAGGTCGATCGCCTCGGGGGCGAGACCTGCGCGCGGCGGGTCGACCACCAAGACGTCGGCATCCTGGTCGGGGAACTCGCGCACCGCGTCTCCGCCAATGACGTCGACGTTATCAAGCTTGTTGATCTCCAGGTTACGGCGTAGATCGCGCACGGCGGGGCCGTAGGCCTCGACGGCGGCGACAAAGTCGCAGCGGCGGGCGAGCGGCAGGGTAAAGGTGCCGGCACCGCAGTACAGGTCTACGGCAAGCTCGTCTTCCTGCGGGTCGAGCGCTTCCATGACAAGCTCGATCAAAATCTCGGCACCCTTGGTGTTGACCTGGAAAAAAGACGGGGCAGACAAGCGCATCTGACCCTCGGCGATATTCTCGGTCCATGAGCCCTCTCCGGCGAGCATTTCGACCTTGGAAACACGGCGGGCCTTCTTTTCGCCCTTGCTCATCACGCGTACGACACTTGTGGGGTGCGCGGCGTCTGCCAACACGCGCGAGACTTGCGAGCGCGGGAAAGAGCCCGTAGGCGTCCAGAGCGCCACCTCGAGTGCCTTGGTGCGACGCGAGGCGCGAATGCCCACGCGCTCAAGGCCCAGGTCGTGGCTGCCGCTCAGATAATTGAGCGCGCCGACGACCGATTTGAGTGCCTTGGGGAAGCGTTTGTCGAACAACGGGCACGAATCGACGGTCACGATCTTGCGAGGATCGACACCGTGCATGCCAAGACGCACGCGGCCGTTTACAACGGTCGGCTCGAGTTCGATTTTATTGCGGTAGCCCCAATCATCCTTGGTGTGGCGGATGGGTTGCACCAGTTCATCGACTTGATCGGGGCTGAACTTGCCGATACGCTCGAGCGTGGAGCGCAGATTTTGCTCCTTGGCGGCGAGCTGTGCCGTGCGTGAGAGATTGCCCCACGAGCAGCCGCCGCAGATGTCCACGAAGGGGCAGGGAGACTGAATGCGATCGGGGCTTGGCTCCAGAATCTCGGTGGTGCGGGCACGCATGAACGACTTGCCGTCCTGTACGACCTCGGCCTCGACGGTGTCGCCTGCCACGGCGCCCTGCACAAAGACGGCCTTGCCGTTGTCGGCGTGCGCCAGCCCGTCGGCGCCGTAGGTCATCGATTCTATAGTGAGCTTCATATTCCTGCCTGTCATTCGCGTTGTTGTTCGCACCATGGTAGCAGGGAAAAGCGCCCCGCATCCGAGGCTTTCCTCAAATGCGGGGCGCTTCTACAAACTGCTTCTACAAACGACTATTTCGTCTTGCCGGTAATGAGCGTCTTAAGACCCAGGCCGATCAGACCCAGGCCCATGCGCACGCGGCCGGGGCGATGGCGCTCGATGGCCTTGGTCTTGCCGGCGGGCTTATCGCGACGGGCGCTCGTCTCGGGTGCGGGCTTGATGACCTGCGGATCGGGCTGAGGTGCAGGTGCAGGCTCGGGCTCAATGACGGTCGCCTGGACCTCTTGGACCTTGGGTGTGGCCGGCTGCGGCTCAGGAGCAGGGGCGGGCTTTGCCTCGGCGGCGGGCTCCGGAGTCGCAGTAGCGGGCTCGGGCGCTTTCTCCACGGCGGGCTCTGCGGCAGCCTCGGGCTCATTCACCGGGGGAGCTGCAACCGCTTCCGGTTTGGCAGCTGCCCCGTGTTCAACCTCGGCCTGAATGGCCTCCTCGGCCACACGTTCCTTCTCCTGTGCGCGCTGCTGCGCGGCGGCCTCGGCGTTGCGATAGGCACGCTCCAGCAGGGCTTCCTGCGAGTTGAAGGGTTTCTCACCCTCTGCACGCTCCACGGGGACCCAGGTGCCGTCGCTCGTGAGGCTGCGGGCCTTCACGTTGTCGCGCAGCTGCATGCCCATGTACTCGTGCACTAGGGCGCGGCAGGTGGGGTCGAGCACGGGGAAGGCAATCTCCACGCGGTGCTCGGTGTTGCGCGTCATCATGTCTGCCGAGCTCAGGTAAATCATGTCCGAGTCCACGCCGAAAGCATAGACGCGCGCGTGCTCCAAAAAGCGTCCGACGATGGAGCGGACATGCACGTTCTCGGTCTTGCCCGGAACACCGGGCTTGAGGCACGAGATGCCGCGGATGATCATGTCTACGCGCACGCCGGCACACGATGCCTCGGCGATCTTGTCGATAACCTCGCGGTCGGTCAGCGAGTTGAGCTTAAAGAACACGCGGGCGGGCTCGCCGGCGAGGGCGCGCTGGATCTCGCGGTCAAGCCCGCGCATGATGAGCGGTTTCAGTCCGACGGGCGCCACACCCAGGAAGCGGTAGTCGCCGCGCAGGTTGCCCAGCGACAGATTGCGGAAGAACAGGTTGGCGTCCTCGCCGATGCCGGGATGGGCTGTCATGAGCATAAAGTCGCTGTAGAGTTTGGCCGTCTTCTCGTTAAAGTTGCCGGTGCCCAACAGCGTCAGGCGTGTAAGCGCCATGCCCTCGCGATAGGTGAGCTGGCAGATCTTTGAGTGGCATTTAAAGCCCTCGGAACCATAGATGACGGTGCAGCCGGCCTCTTCCAGGCGCTCGGCCCACTCGATGTTGTTCTGCTCGTCAAAGCGGGCACGAAGTTCCATGAGCACCGTGACCTCCTTGCCGTTCTCGGCGGCATCGATCAGCGACTCGCACAGGCGGCTCTGCTTGGCCACGCGGTAGAGCGTGATTCGCAGCGAGATGCACTCGGGGTCGTAGGCGGCCTCGTGCACCAGATCCAGGAAGGGGTTCATGGCCTCATAGGGATAAAAGAGCAGCTTGTCGTGCCGAAGTACCTGCTCGCGGATGGAGCGGGTCATATCGATGGTGGGGTTGGGCTGCGGCTTAAACGGCGTAAAGAGCAGCTCATTGCGCAGGTGCTCGGGAATCTTGCCCTCAATGCCAAAGACATAGCCCAAGTTGAGCGGGATATCGCAGGTAAAGACCGAGCGACGCGAGAGCTCGAGCGCTTTGCGGATGGTCTTGAGCGTTGCTTTTTCGAGTGAGCCCGAGACGGCGAGCACTACCGGCTGCAGGCGCAAGCGCTTCTTGAGGATGCGCTTCATGTGCTGGCGGTAATCCTCTTCCTCCTCGACGCCCTCGCCGTCCGGGTCGATATCGGCGTTGCGGGTGACGCGGATGAGCGCGCGGTCGAGCGGCTTATAGGAGCCAAAGCAGCTGTCCAGGCAGGCGAGAATGACGTCTTCGAGCAGAATGTAGGAGTAGGTGCCGGTGGGCGAGGGGATCTCGACCACGCGGTTCATCGAGGCGGGAATCTCGATCAGGCCCAGCAGACTTTCCTCGTCGGTGACGCCGTCCAGGCCGCAGGCCAGGTAGAGTGCGCCGTTGCGCAGGTTGGGGAAGGGGTGGCGCGGGTCGATCACCAGCGGTGAGATGACCGGCGACACGTAGGCCTGGAAGTAGCGGGTAACAAAGGTGCGCTCCTCGGGCGTAAGCGAATCGATGCGGGCGCGGTGAACGCCCAGGGTGTCGAGCTTGCCCTCGATGCTCTTAAAGATGGACTCCCAACGGGTAAGGAGCCCGGGCATTTCGGCCATGACAGCATCGACCTGTTCGGAGGCGGTCATATTGCTCTTGTTGTCGACAGGCTGTTTTTTGAGCTCTGCCAGATCGGACAGGCCGCCCACACGCACCATGAGAAACTCGTCGAGGTTAGACTCGAAGATCGAGACGAACTTAAGGCGCTCGAACAGCGGCACGGACTCATCAAAAGCCTCGTCGAGCACACGGTTGTCAAAGCGTAGCCAGCTGAGCTCTCGGTTCTGCGTGTACGAGAAGTCGCGCGGCGGTTTGCGCAGCTTTGCGGCGGCTTGCTTTTTTTCGATTTTGCTCGGCATATGCATCTGTCCGTTCAGTCCCCGCAGGGGACGGTAGCCTAACCCTATTCACTATTGTCTCAATTTAGTCGACTTGTGGCACGGACGTATTGTGCGAACGGTATCTTTACCTACTTCTTACGCTGTCAAGGCATGCGACTAACTGCCCGACTCGTTTTGAAAACAATCTATATCCATACTCAACTGATGAGGATGTATGAATAAGAATGATTGCGAGCTGAATATAATCGAATCCAAATCGAATCATGGACAGACGACATATATATGCAGAAAACAGTTTTAGCTATGCAATTCCTAAACATGAAATTATTCGTGCAATCTTGCTCAATTCCTTAGAAAAAAGAACGATTACCTTTGAAAACCTGCTTTAGAGAACTGAAGTGCATCATGGGGGAATCATATGCGATATACCGTTCATCGCACTTTGCTGACCGTTCGGGGGCGAGGTGGAATTGCGGGTGGTTTTTGGATATAACTAGAGCTGTCAGCAAGCAGCGTCCCATACGGAGGGGCGCTGATACATTCGGCCAGTAAGGCCCGAAAGAAAGGTAGGAGGCCATGACGAAAGGTCTGCACGTGCCTTCCGAGATCGGCAAGCTCAGGAAGGTC
>CAKURW010000006.1 GCA_934675795.1 uncultured Collinsella sp. | reverse complement strand
GCAGACGAGACGTCGTAGTACAGCAGAACACCAACGGGAAGGCTCCAGCCCATCCAAAGCATCATGACCGTCATGACAACGGCCATCATACGCATGCTCTGAGCCTGCTGGCCGGTCTGGTTGCGCGACATATAGAGCTGCGGAATCAGGGTCAGGACGGCGAACAGGATCAGGCAAACCAGCGCAGGCAGTGCAACCATAAAGCCATCGGCAAAGGAAGCGCTCGGCGTGGTGGTCAGGTCGGGCAGGATGTTGAAGAACGAGAACGTGCCGTCGTTAAAGTACTGCGGCAGGTTGCGCAGCAATGTAAACAGGGCGAACAGGATAGGCATCTGAATCAGCAGCGGCAGACAGCCAGCCATGGGGTTGAACTTGTTCTCGCTGTAGAACTTCTGCATCTCCTCGGCCTGACGCTGGGGATCGTCGGCATAGCGCTCCTGGATCTCGAGCATCTTGGGCTGCAGCACCTGCATGCGAGCCGTCGACTTGGTCGACTTAAGCATGAGAGGCGTCAGCAGCAGACGGATGATGACCACCAGGATGATGATGGACAGGCCCCAGTCGACCGCAAAGGTCTGGATGAGCTTGAGCAGCTCGAAAAGGATGTTAACGATCCAATCCCACATGTAAGTTTTCCTCCGATAGCGAGTGCCCGCTAGGGCACAGGGTCATAACCGCCGACGTGCAGGGGATTGCAGCGAGCGATGCGCCTCACGGCAAGCCAGCAGCCTCTCAAAACACCGTACTTCCCAATCGCCTGGACGGCGTATTGCGAGCACGTTGGGTAATAAATGCAGGCGTCAGGCAATAAGGGCGAAATAACCTGTTGATATATGCGAATAGGAGCGATGGCAACACGTCGCAAAACGTGATTGCTCATCGCTCCTCCCCGGCAACGCCGGCGCGCTTCATAAGCGAACGCAACGCCTTGTCCATCTCCTGCGGCGAGGAAACCCTCGTCTTGGGAGTTGCAAACAAGATGATGTCATAACCCGCAACGGGAAATCCGCAGCTGCGGGCGGCCTCGCGCATCACACGCTTAGATCGGTTGCGCACAACGGCACAACCGAGTCGCTTAGCACCAACGAAGGCGACCCTTCCGGAGTCGCCTTCGCCAACCGATTCACATATGGTCATTCGAATCAGAGGGTGATTGAAACGACGCCCCTGACTGAACACATGCTCGAAATCTTGCCGAGACTTAATAGTCTTCATGCGAGATGTGTGTATCGCTGCTAGACAGTGAGACGCTTGCGGCCCTTGGCGCGACGACGGGCGAGCACGGCACGACCACCCTTAGTGGCCATACGGGCACGGAAGCCATGGGTCTTGGCACGCTTACGCTTATTAGGCTGATACGTACGCTTCATCTTAAGTTCCTCCTGCTGCATTTCGAGTGTCCGCGGGGACGCGGACGCAGATATAGACACGTGAGCTTGAAGATTGTAGGGAAATCAATGTTCAAATGTCAAGAAATCAAAGGTAAAAGGTTGCGCAGTTCACACGGTTCCCCCATAAGCCAAGCTCGATCTAGCGGTGCATGGCAACTTTTCACGATATTTCATCGAGTTTTCAACAGGTCATGTTGGCAATGTTGAGAACTTTTCGCCCGTTTTCCAAAGTTTTCAACAAGTTTTGAAAAGTTGTCGAAAGATGAGAAACGTTGCACGGTGAGCTACTATTTGTTCGAAACCTTTTGAAAGATTGCGAGCGGCATGTCTGACGACTTTTACACCATGGTCGATTCCGGAGACCCGGCACCCGACAACGAGCACATCACCGGCGTGCGCGAAGAGCGTGAGGAAGGCGAGCAGACGACCACGCAGGCGCCAAAAGCCATGTACGCCGCGCGCATCGCCGTCTATGACGACATGCTGTCGACACCGCGGGTGATCGTCATTGATCCGCAAGATGTCCGCACGTATTTGGAAGAGACGACCAACACCGTCTACCAGTGCATGAAAGAACAAGGCGGCCATATCTCGCTCATGGTCATCCGCGAGATTGTCGAAAACTTTATCCACGCGCACTTTGCCGAGCCCATCATCTCGATTCTGGACGGCGGAGACACCATCCGCTTTGCCGATCAAGGACCAGGCATCGACGACAAGGAACGCGCTTTCGACTTTGGCGTTACCAGCGCAAACAGCAAGATGAAGCGCTATATCCGTGGAACCGGAGCGGGGTTTCCCATGGTGCAGGAGTATTTGGAAAACGCCGGCGGTGCCGTATCCATCGAGGACAACATGGGCAACGGCACCGTGGTTACGGTAAGCCTGAACCCTAAACGAGTGCAGGAAATCGAGCGTGCCGGCGGACGCGGTGCTGCCGTGCGGCCCGAGACGGAGCAGCCCACATATCCCCTGCCGGGAGCTTTTGCGCAGCAGCCCATGGCAACGCAGCAGATGCAGCCCCCCGTGAGGCAGATGCAGCAGCCCGGAATGCTTCCCACACAAGAGCCCCAGGCGACATCGATGTCGATGCCGCCAAACATGCCAGAGGCCGTGCCGCTGGCGGATCAGGATGCAGCAGCAATGCAGCAGGCGACGGGCGCACCGGGTGGCCAGCAAATGGGCTATCAGCCGTACCAACAGGGATATCCATATCAACAGATGCCGCCGCTGGGGTACGGCCAGCAGTTCCCGCAGCAGTACCAGCAGGGATATCAGCAGCCGTACCAGCAGATGCCGCAGCAGCAGTACAACCCCTGGGCCCAGCAGATGCCTCCGCAGCCTTACCAACAGTGGCCTCAAAGTTTTCAACAGCAAATGCCGCCGATGCAGAGTTCTCAACAACCAGCAGCTCAAATGATGTATCCTAATGCAGCAAATCAGTATGCGCAGCCACAACCGGACGTGTTCGTAAGCGATCGCGGCAACGCCGCACTGGGCTATTTGGCGCAAAATCAAGCGTGCGGTGCAACCGATCTGGCGAGGGCGTTTGGAAACTCGGCCCCCACTTGGTCACGCACGCTCAATGACTTGGCGCAGGCTGGCTTGGTCATCAAGCATGGCCAGAAATACCATCTGACCGAACTCGGCGCCGCTCGCGTGCGAGCTCAGAGCTAAAGAACGGGAGAGACAGTGGACGAGGAAGCAAGCATCATCCTGGGGGATGCCATCGCCTTTTGCCAGCGCGACGGCCAAGATGCACGCCTCATCAACATGCTGGGGCAATCGCGCGCCATAAGCCTGACCGAAGATACGCTCACGATCGAGGCCCCCTCGCGCTTTGCCATCGCGCAGCTCAAAAAGCATCAGCCGACTATTGAGGCCTATCTGGAAGAAATCGCCTTTGCACCGATCGCGCTCGACATCGTGGCACCGCAAGGCGCCGTAGCGGAATCCGCTGCCGCGACGGCGCCCGCCACGGCTCCCGCCGCTTCCCCGGCGGCACCGGCCTCCGCAGGCGACGTGCCGACAATCGAGCACCAGCACAGCGATGTTTCCCGTGAAACCATGGCACCGTTGCCGACCGCGGCGGCGACGCCAACGAACGCGCCCGTCACGCACATGCCCATCGCTCACGACGCAGCGGCGGGCGCGGATTCGGGCATTGCAATCAAAAACACGCTCTCGGCCGACGATTTTCGTCGCATGATGAACCAGATGAAGGGCGGGGCGCCGACTAAATCCACGCAAGCCGCGACCCCCACCTCACCCATGCCAGCACCGACCGTGCCGGCCGAGCAGAATACGGATGGAGCCCCACTCGCCGCGAACTCAAAATTTACCTTTGAGAACTTTGTCTACGGCCCCGAGAACAGCCATGCCTATCGCTCGGCACTCAAGTTTGCCGCCCTCGCGGACGAGCGCGGCACGTGCACATCACTGTTCATCTACGGCAAATCGGGCCTGGGCAAGACGCACCTGCTGCTTGCCATCAAAAACGAGCTCGCCGAGAAGTCGCCCGAGATCAAGGTCAAGTACGCCAACTCCCAGGCATATCTGGACGACCTGATGACCGAGTTCGACCGCCAAAAGAAGAGCAACGCCCCCATCATGCAGGCGTACCACGGCGTGGACGTGCTCATCATCGATGACATCCAAAACATCATCGGCAAGCGCGCGAGCGTGGACTACTTTTTCCAGCTCATGGACGAGTTCATCCGCAACAACAAGAAGGTCGTCATCGCGGCAGACCGCGCCCCCAAGGACCTGAGCATGGACGAGCGCCTGACCAGCCGCTTCAACGCCGGCATGCTCTGCCTGGTCGCAGAGCCCAGCTACGAGATGAAATACAAGATCTTGCAGCGCTATTACGAGAACACCATCGTCGCCGCTCCCGAGGCAAGCGACGACTCGCTGCTGGCGGCCTATGGGGGCGACGGCGGACACCTGACCGACGAGCACTTTAAACACATGGCCGAGGTCTCGGGCACCAACATCCGCGAACTCGAGAGCTTTTGCGAGCGCTGCGCCGGCGAGGCGGGCGACCGCGAGCGCGAGGGCGGGGAGCTCACCTTTGACGATATCGACGCCATCGCCAGCCAGTACTTCGACACATCGGCCAAAAAGATCAACGTGCAAACGGTTCAGTCCGTCATCGAAGAGCAGTACGGCGTGACGCACGAGGAGCTCATCGGCCCGCGTCGCAACGCCAATATCGCCAAAGCACGCCATATCGCTATCTACCTGGCCATCGAGATGTGCGAGATGACGACCACGGCAGTGGGCGCCGAATTTGGCAACCGCAACCACTCGACCGTCAGCACGAGCTACAAAAAGGTCCAGAAGATGATCCAGGAAGATCGCACCGTCACCGAAGACCTCAAGTCGCTGCGCGATAAAATTACACTGCGCTCGTAGGGAAATAGAGACACCTGTTGAAAACTTGTCGAAACCACGGGCATAAGGTGTCTAAAACCCAACCCGCGGTGATGAAAAGTTTTGCGCAGGTTTTGAACGTGGAAAACCACCCCTGTTGCACACAGGCTGCTGTCGATTCTCTTTTTGGGTCTGACCTGCGTCTTTGGGAGTAATCAACAGTTTCGTCAGTGCTATTACTATTATTAAGATATTTATATCTATAGAAAGGTATTAAAAGATGAAGTTCACCGTCAGCCAGAGCTCGCTTACACAAGCCATCGGCGTCGTTATGAAGGGTGTCGCTTCGGCATCCACCCTTCCCATCCTGTCGGGCGTGCTCGTCAAGGCGCAAGACGGCATCTTGGAATTCCAGACCTCTAACTACACCATCTCGATCCGTCATCGCATCGCGGCGCATGTCGAAGAAGAGGGCGAGATGGTTATCCCCTGTAAGATGCTCTCCAATATCACCAAGACCCTCCCCGATGCCCCGGTCACCTTTGAGCTGTCCGAGCGCCAGGTGCTGATTGGTTGCGAGAAGAGCTCTTTCCGCCTGAACACGCTCGATGCTAATGACTTCCCCGAGTTTCCGGCCTATGCCATCGAGAGCGCCGTGGAACTGCCGACCGATATCTTGTCCGAGATGGTCGGCCGCGTGTGGCGCGTCACCTCGACCGACAAGGCCCGCCCCATCCTGGGTGGCGTGCACATGAAGGTCGAGAACAACACCGTGCGCCTGGTGGCGACCGATTCCTTCCGTTTGGCCGTGTGCGATACGCAGGTCGAGACCTCGACCCTCGAAGGCTCCTTTGAGCTCAACGTTCCGGCTGACGCCTTTAACGACGCACTGAACATCATGGCCAGCCAGGCGACCATCATGATCGGGGCTACCGACACCCAGGTCGTCTTTGAGGCCGGCAACACCACCTACGTGTCGCGTCGTATCGAGGGCGTGTACCCCAACTACAAGCAGCTCATCCCCGATTCGTGCGTGACGAGCGTCAAGATCGACGTCGCCGCCTTTAACGCCGCCCTCAAGCGCGTGGCCGTTATCGCGAGCGCCAACCCCGCCGTCAAGTTCGAGATCGATGTCGAGAACGGGCAGATGGGCCTGTCCTCCATTTCCAATGACCAGGACCTTGCGCAGGAGACGATCGATGTCGAGGCCGAGGGCGAGTCGGGCACCATCGCCTTCAACTACCACTACATCTTCGGCTGCCTCAATGCCCTGTCCAAGGAGAAGGAGATCACGCTGGAGCTCAAGAGCTACTCGCAGGCGGGCATCTTCAAGTCCTACGACAAGATCAACTACCTGTACCTGGTCATGCCGGTTCGCATCTAGCGCTGCGCCATGACCATGTTCGCCCGCGATCTTTCCGTCGCGCACTACCGCAGTTTCGAGAGCTATCGTCTTGCCCTGGACGAGGGCGTGACGATACTTGCGGGACCCAACGCGGCGGGAAAGACCAATCTCATAGAGGCGCTGCAGCTGCTGACGAGCGGCGCCTCGTTTAGGCATCCGACCGCAGCTGAGCTCGTCCATGATGGCGTGGGCTCGTGCAAGATCGAGCTGAGGCTCGAGGGCGACGGCCGCGTACTTGATATGGGATTGAGCGCGGAGGACGGTAAACGCTCGTTTAGCCGCAACGGCAAGAGATGCTCTGCCGCCGGTGTGCGCGGGGTTCTGCCGAGCGTGCTGTTTTGCCCGGACCACCTGGATATGGTCAAGCGTGGCGCCAGCGTCCGCCGCGCCGCCCTCGACGACTTTGGCGTGCAGCTGAGTGCACGCTACGCCGACCTTTCGAGCACCTATGGCCGCTGCGTGACGCAGCGCAATGCCCTGCTCAAGGAGAGCTGGTGCTGCCGCGAGATGCTTGGCGCCTGGAATGAATCGCTTGCCCGTGCGGGCTCGGCCCTGCTCGTGCATCGTTTGGCCCTGGTCGACCGACTGGCGGGCCATGTGCGCGATGCTTACGGACAAGTGGCGTCCGGCGAGCCCGCGGACGTGTCCTACGTGTCCACGCTGGGGGATTTGCCCCAGACCGAGGACCGAGAAGAGCTGAAGGACTGGGCGTACGAGCGCATGTTGGCGGCGCTCGACGAGCGCGCCGACGAGGAGATGCGCCGCGGCGTGACGCTCGTGGGGCCGCATCGCGACGAGATTGAGTTTTCCGTTGCAGGGCGGTCTGCCCGTTCATTTGCCAGCCAGGGGCAGCAGCGTACGCTGGTGCTGGCCTGGAAGGTGGCGGAGGTGGCCGTTGCCCGCGTCATTTTGGGCACTGCCCCGCTGCTGCTGCTGGATGACGTGATGAGTGAGCTCGATGCCGGGCGCCGAGACGCTTTTCTGCAGTTGATCGGCGATGATATCCAGACGGTCATAACCACCACCAATCTGGGGTACTTTACCGATGACCTACTTGATCGAGCCAAGGTGGTGAGCATGGGTGAGGCGTGCTAATTATGAGCGTGAGAACGGCACGGTTGCTTTCGGCGGCTTTTTAGAGGCCGAACGCCAGCGCATTATGGCCGCGGCGACACCGGAGCGTCGTGCCCAAATGGAGGCCGCCGAGCAATCGTGTGCAATCTATCGCGCCTGGAACACGGTGTGCGCGGGAACGCGCGAAGGGCGCCATGTGACGGGCCTGCGCTATCTGCCCGAGTCCAACGAGCTGTTGGTGTATCTCGACTCGCCCTCGTGGACGCAGGAAATGACGCTGCTGCGCGAGATCATCCGAGCGCGCATGGAGCGCGCCGGCGCACATGTTGACGGCCTGGTGTTTAAAACGACCGCCCCCGGCCACACGCCGCCCGCCGCCAAGGAGCGCCTGCGGCCGGCCGAGAACGAACGCCCGCCAGCTCCGCACGCCGACCTCAGCGAGTCCGAGCGCGCCGAGATCGAGCGCCAAGTGGCACCCATCGAAGACCAAAAACTGCGCGAGGCCCTCGAGAATGCCATGAGAGCCAGTGCCGAGTGGGCCAAGGGCGTGCAGAGCAAAAAAGAGCCTTAAATCGCATCTGGTGGCCTTGTAGAGCCAAATACCCTCGTTCCCGAGGGTATATTTTTACGATAAACTAGTAAGGCTGTACACATTTTCTTAGCTGAAGGAGGACGTGTGACAAACGAAAACGATTACGATGGCGGCGAGATTAAGATTCTCGAAGGTCTCGAGGCCGTTCGTAAGCGCCCGGGCATGTATATCGGCTCGACGAGCGCCAGCGGTCTGCATCACCTGGTGTGGGAGATCGTTGACAACTCCGTCGACGAGGCCATGGCCGGTTTCTGCACCGAGATCCAGGTGACGGTCCACGCCGACAACTCCATCACGGTCGTCGACAACGGGCGCGGCATCCCCGTCGACGAGCACCCTGTTAAAAAGATCCCGACGCTCGAGGTCGTCATGACGATTTTGCACGCCGGCGGTAAGTTCGATAACTCGGCCTATAAGGTCTCGGGCGGCCTGCACGGCGTTGGCATCTCCGTCGTCAACGCACTGTCCAAGCGCGTGGTCGTTCAGGTTCGTCGCGACGGCAACACCTACGAGATGGAGTTCTCGCGCGGCAAGACCGTCAAGAAGATGGAGGTCGTGGGCACCTCGGATTCGACGGGCACCACCGTCACCTTCTGGCCCGACGACGAGATCTTCGAGACCTGCATTTACGATTTCGATACGCTGCACAACCGTCTGCAGGAGACGGCGTTCCTCAATAAGAACCTCAAAATCGTGCTGACCGACGAGCGCGAAGCGACTCCCCACGTGGAGGAGTTTTGCTACGAGGGCGGCATCATCGACTTCGTCAAGTTCCTCAACGAGGGCAAGGACGTCCCCGAGGCCTTTAAGGAGCCCATCTACATCGAGGGCAAATCGGACCCGGACGCGCCTGTGGCCAAGATGGGCGAGGTTGAGGTTTCCCTGCAGTGGAATAGCGGTTACGGCGAGAACGTCATGTCGTTTGCCAACGACATCTACACCCCCGAGGGCGGCATGCACCTTGAGGGCTTCCGCACCGCGCTCACCCGTGTGATCAACGACTACGCGCGCAAACAGAACCTGCTCAAGGAAAAAGACGCCAACCTGACCGGCGACGATGTGCGCGAGGGCCTTTCGGCCGTTATCTCGGTCAAGCTGCCCGACCCGCAATTTGAGGGCCAGACCAAGGCCAAGCTCGGCAGCTCCTATATGCGCGCGCTGACGCTCAAGATCGTGACCGACGGCCTCGCCGATTACCTCGAGGAGCATCCCAAGCCCGCCCGCGAGATCGTCAAGAAGGCGCAACAGGCCTGCAAGGCGCGCAATGCCGCCCGCAAGGCGCGCGAGGCGACCCGCCGCAATAGCCTGCTCGAGACGGCGTCCCTGCCCGGTAAGCTCGCTGACTGCTCGGTGCGCGATGCCGAGCTGACCGAGCTCTTCATCGTAGAGGGCGACTCGGCAGGCGGTTCGGCCAAGGACGGCCGTCGCCGAGACATCCAGGCGATTCTGCCCCTGCGCGGCAAGATTCTGAACGTCGAACGCGTTGGTGACCATCGCGCGTTCTCGAGTGACACCATCCAGTCGCTGATTACCGCGATCGGCTGCGGCGTCACGACGAGCGCCGGCGACGGCGGCGACTTCGATATCACCAAGGCGCGCTACCACAAGATCATCATCATGACCGATGCAGACGTCGACGGTGCGCATATCCGCATCCTGCTGCTGACGTTCTTCTACAAGTACATGCGTCCGCTGATCGATGCCGGGTACGTCTATGTTGCCTGCCCGCCCATCTTTGGCATTAAGGTGCGCAACAAGATCCACTACGTGTATCCCAACGGCCGCCAGCCCGAAGACGAGATCCTGCGCGACACCATCCAGAGCCTGGGCCTGAACCCCGACGATAACGACGAGGACGGCAAGGCCAAGGACGGCAAGATCACCAAGAAGCGCAAGGGCTATACCGTCCAGCGCTACAAGGGCCTGGGCGAGATGGACCCCAAGCAGCTTGCCTCGACGACGATGGATCCCAAGACCCGCATCCTACAGCGCGTGTCGATCGAGGACGCCGTGGTGGCGGACCGCGCCGTGCGCGAGCTGATGGGCTCCGAGGTCGGCTATCGCCGCGAGTACATCGAGAAGCACGCACATGATGCACGATTCCTTGACGCTTAAGAGGAGGTAACGTGGCAGACGATATCAACAATAACGAGGGTATGGGCGAGGCCGGCGATGCCGGCATGCCCGACGATCTGAAGCGCCTGCTTGCCCGCGCTGAGCAGGGCGAGGACGGCGATCCTGACGCCTATAACCCCGATGCCGATGATGATGAGGAAGAGGACGACGACGGCGAGCTCGAGGAGAGCTTTGGCGAAGTCGATCGCGGCGCCTCGGCGGGCGAGGATATCAATGGCGGCCAGCTCCAGATTTCGGAGTTCGGCCGCGAGATGAAGCAGTCGTTCATCGAGTACTCGATGTCGGTCATCACCGCCCGCGCCCTGCCGGACGTGCGCGATGGCTTAAAGCCGGTGCACCGTCGCATCCTGTACGCCATGAACGAGAGCGGCATCTACCCCAACCGCCCGCACAAGAAGTCGGCCTGGACGGTCGGCGAAGTTATCGGTAAATACCATCCGCACGGTGACTCCGCGGTCTACGAGGCCATGGTCCGCCTGGCGCAGTGGTTCTCCATGCGCACGCCGCTCATCGACGGTCACGGCAACTTCGGCAACATCGACGGCGACGGCGCGGCGGCCATGCGTTACACCGAGAGCCGCCTGGCAAAGCCCGCCATGGAGCTCCTGCGCGACCTGCAGAAGGACACCGTCGACTGGCAGCCCAACTACGACGAGTCGCTCGCCGAGCCCCAGGCGCTGCCGGCGCGCTTCCCCAACCTGCTGGTCAATGGCAGCCAGGGCATCGCCGTCGGCATGGCCACCAACATCGCCCCGCACAACCTCACCGAGGCAATCGAGGCCACGTGCTATCTGATCGACAATCCCGACGCCACCGTCGACGAACTCATGCAGATCATGCCCGGTCCGGACTTCCCCACCGGTGCCATCATCATGGGCAGCGCCGGTATTAAGCAGAGCTATGAGACCGGCCGCGGCTCCATCACCGTGCGTGCCAAGGCCCATGTGGAGTCCACCAAGACCGGCCGCAGCCGCCTGGTCTTTACCGAGATTCCCTACATGGTCAACAAGGGCACCCTGCAGGAGAAGATCGCCCAGCTCGTCAACGACAAGCGCATCGAGGGTATCTCGGACATGCGCGACGAGTCCAACCAGAAGGGCATCCGTCTGGTCATTGAGCTCAAGAAGGGCGTTATTCCGCAGGTCGTGCTCAACAACCTGTACAAGTACACCTCGCTGCAGACGACCTTTGGCGCCAACAACCTGGCGCTCGTCAACGGCGTGCCCAAATGCCTGAGCCTGCGCGAGATGCTGCAGCACTACATCGACCACCAGGTCGACGTAGTCACCCGCCGCACCCGCTACGACCTTAAGAAGGCCCAGGCCCGCGCGCATATCCTCGAGGGCTATCTGATGGCCCTTGACCATATCGACGAGGTCATCAGCATCATCCGCTCCTCGCAGACCGATTCCGAGGCCAGCAGCCGCCTCATCGAGCGCTTTGGTTTTACGCCTGAGCAGACCACGGCCATCCTCGAGATGAAGCTGCGCCGCCTGACCGGCCTGGAGCGCGACAAGATTCAGGAAGAGCTGGACGGCCTGCGTCGCGCCATCGCCTACTACGAGGACCTGCTGGCGCACGAGGAAAAGATCCTGGGCGTCATCAAGGAAGAGATGCGCGAGATCTCCAAGAAGTTCGGCGACAAGCGCCGCACCGAGATCAGCCAGGTCGAGAAGGACTTGGATGTGGAGGACCTTATCGCCGACGAGGACATGGTCGTGACCATCACCCACACCGGCTATGTAAAGCGTATCCCGGTGGCGGCCTATCGCGCCCAGAAGCGCGGCGGCAAGGGCGTGACGGGCGTCAACCTCAAAGAGGACGACGTCATCGACGAGATGTTCATCGCTTCCACGCACGAGTACGTGCTGTTCTTCTCGAGCAAGGGCAAGGTTTATCGACTGAAGGTGCACGAGCTGCCGGTGGGTACGCGCCAGGCGCGCGGTACCGCGATCGTCAACCTGCTGCCCTTCGAGGAGGGCGAGAAGATCGCGAGCGTCATCAGCTGCCGCGAGTTCCCCGCCGACGAGTATCTGATGTTTGCCACCAAGAGCGGCATGGTCAAGAAGACCGTGATGAGCGCGTATGACCGCAGCCGTCGCGACGGCCTGATCGCTATCAACCTGCGTGACGACGACGCGCTGCTGAACGTCCGCCGCGTGCGCGAGGGCGACAAGATTATCCTGGCCACCACCGCGGGCAAGGCAATCATGTTCTCCGAGGAGCAGGTGCGCGCCACCGGCCGCGATACCAGCGGCGTTCGCGGTATCGGTATGAAGGACGGCGTGAGCGTTCTGGGCATGGAAGTCACTAACGGCAACGGCGATCTGTTCGTCATCACCGAGCGCGGCTACGGCAAGCGCACGCCGGTCGCGGACTACCCGGAGCAGAATCGCGGCGGCCAGGGCGTCTACACCATCCAAATGACCGAGCGTAAGGGCAACCTCGCGGCCATGAAGACGGTGGGCCCGCAGCACGAGCTGTTCATCGTGACGGAAGGCGCGACGGTTATTCGTGTCAAGACCGACGAGATCAGCCAAACCGGCCGCGCCACCCAGGGCGTCAAGATGATGACCGTCGACGACAACGACCGCGTATGCGCCGTGGCCCGCATGACGGCCGCCAAGGAGAAGCCCGAAGGCGAAGCTACAGAAGACGGCTCTGCCCCCGAAGAAACCCCTGTCGATCTGGGCGACGGCAACGACATGCCAGAAGATCTCCTCGACGAGTAAGAGGCCCTAGCTGGTAGAAATTATCAGACCCCATATATCGGCGGTCGGCGCACTGCGCGCCGACCGCTTTTTTGAAAACCTTCGGGACCCGCGTTCGCCCCGGCCGCACGGCGGCATATGAAGTCGATCGCGAGTTCCGCACGAGCCGGAGAGCACTTAATGTGCTCTCCGTGCGAGCCAGGACTGTCCGAGCAGGCGACTTCACATGCCGCCGTGCGGCCGGGGCGAACACCCCCTCAAAGATTTTCAAAAAAGTTGTTGACGCGCGCGTAACGACTCGTCTAATATATCCCTTGCGCGATGGACCTGTAGCTCAGTTGGTTAGAGCGTCCGGCTGATAACCGGGAGGTCACAAGTTCGAATCTTGTCAGGTCCACCACTTTCTTTCGCAATAAACACCCCAGCGAGAGCCGAGTCGCCGCTGGGGTGTTTATTACTGTCTCCGTGGGGGTTTAGCTCAGCTGGGAGAGCGCGGGCTTTGCAAGCCTGAGGTCAGGGGTTCGATCCCCCTAACCTCCACCATGATGGACCTGTAGCTCAGTTGGTTAGAGCGTCCGGCTGATAACCGGGAGGTCACAAGTTCGAATCTTGTCAGGTCCACCATCAAAACCGTGAAGAGCCCTGGGGCGTTGCCTCGGGGCTTTTTTCTTACCTACTGAAAGTAGTCAAAAAAGCCCCGTCCCAAATTAACTACTTTGATTTTGTGTGCTGGGCGAAAGATTGGGTAGTATAGCTATTCAATGCGGCGGGCTGCCGCGTATTAACCGCTACGTACCGGAGGTGTTCCATGGTTCGCGTCGACATAGAGACCATCGTCATGGCCGCCGGTCCCGTGCCATCGCTTATCGTACTTCGTGAGCGCAGCAGCAAATCGGACTCGCCCGCGCCGCTGCGTTCCCTTTCCATTCAGACTGGTTCGTTTGAAGCTGCTGCCATCAGCCGCGGCATCGATAGCGGCCGCGCCGAGCGCCCGATCACCCATGACCTGTTGCTCGATACCGTTGACGCCCTGGGCGCCAAGCTCGAGCGCATCGAGATCGTTCGCGCCGAGCCGCCGGTGTTTTACGCGACGATCGTCGTGCTGGCCGATGGCGAGGAGCGCAAGGTCGACGCCCGCCCCAGTGACGCCATTGCCCTTGCCGTGCGCAGCAATGCCCCCATGTTTGTGGAGGACGACATCATGAATCGCCTGGGCACTGTTTCCACCCACGCCGAGGAAGTCGACGACGAGCAGGAGTTCGAGAAGTTCGACGAGTTCGTCCATACGCTCTCCCCCGATGACTTCTAAATGCGGGGCGGCAGGGTTGCGGAGTGTTCGCTGATGGCCAGCGGTATGTCGGCTGAGGCGGCGGCCATTGCGCGCGAGGCCCAGATGCGCTCGGAGGCATCCGAGGCGGCACGCATCGCCTATGTGATGCAGGCCCGCACGCTTCGCGAGCGCCGCGGCTCGTTTATCAAGATGGTTGTCATCTCCGCTCTCGTCGCGGCAATCTGCTCGCGCCTTCGTGGTACAGTTGGTGCGCTTGGGTTTTCGATTTCAACAGGCTTGGTAATCTGGGGTGTGGTCGATGCAGTAATGCTGACCAACCAGATCAAGGTACTCGACAAGCGCGCGATGGATATGATGCGCGCCCGCGACGCTGCCGCCAAGATCGCTGCCGAGGCACAAGAACTGTAACTACGCCAGACTCGATGGGAAGGTCTAAAGATGGCACAGGATATGCAGGACGCCGGTAACGTCTCCGCCGAGCTCGACGCCATGGTGTGTGACCTGATTGGTGCATTCTTGGACGACCTTGCCGCCGGCGAGAATCCGGGCGTAGTTGTGGCGATCGAGGACGCTGCTTCCAACCGTTATCTGGCGGCGCTCGATGAGGATGGCGAAGAGGCGTGCCTCGAGGCGGCCACCAACTTTATCTCCGAGCACAAGATGGGTCTTAAGGACGAGGGCCTGGGCCGCATCGCCCGCTATGCCATCGGCTACACCGGTTGTGTCGAAATTGACGGCGGCTATCACGACGCCCTGCTCGTGAGCTTCTTCGAAACCACGCTCGAGAGCGGTTTTTCGGCATACGTGCTGTATGAGGGCATGGGTGCCGGCGATGGTTTTATGTGGAGCGACCCTGAACCTGCAGGTGAGGAAACCCCTCTTATCTAAAATCGCTAAAATAAACGAGTTTTCGGTAAAAGGCTCAATATTCCCGCTGAGCGTTATATCGCTGGGCGGGCCGCATACGCGTGCCGTTTGTATATGGATAGAAGATAGGGGAACTACATGCGCGTAGACAATCTGAGGAACATTGCCATCATCGCCCACGTCGACCACGGCAAGACGACGATGGTCGACAAGCTCCTGCGTGCCACGGACGCCTTCCGTGCCAACCAGCAGGTCGAGGACCGCGTCCTGGACTCTAACGACCAGGAGCGCGAGCGCGGCATTACGATTCTCGCCAAGAACATCTCTATCGAGTACAAGGACGTCAAGATCAACGTCATCGACACCCCGGGCCACGCCGACTTTGGCGGCGAGGTCGAGCGCGTGCTGCGTATGGCCGACGGCGCCCTGCTGCTGGTTGACGCTTTTGAGGGCCCCATGCCCCAGACCCGCTTCGTGCTGCGTCACGCTATCGACACCGGCCTCAAGATCATGATCGTTATCAACAAGATCGATCGTCCGGGCGCCAACCCCGAGAAGGCCTACAACGACTGTCTGGACCTTATGGCCGACCTGGGCGCTACCGACGACCAGCTTGAGTTCGCCATGGAGCACGTAGTCTACGCCAGCGCCATGAATGGCTTTGCCCGCCTTGACCCCAACGACGGCAACATGGACATGTATCCGCTGCTCGATATGATCATCGACGACATGCCCGCGCCCGAGGTTGACGAGAACGCCCCGCTGGCCATGCAGTGCGTGACCATCGACCACTCCAACTTCGTTGGCCGTATCGGCATCGGTCGCGTGTACTCCGGTACCATCCACCAGGGCGACCAGATCCTGGTTGTGAAGAACGACGGCTCCAGCGCCACCGCTACCGTCAAGCAGCTCTTTACCTTCGACTACCTGGGCCGCACCGAGTGCCAGGAAGTCGGCGCCGGCGACATCGCCGCCGTCGTGGGTATCGACCGCACCGATATCGGCGATGTCTACACCGATATCGAGAACCCCGTCGAGCTCGAGCCCATCGAGATTGACCCGCCGACCCTGTCCATCGTCTTTGAGGCTTCGACCTCCCCGCTCGTCGGTCGCGACGGCGACATCGTGGGCGCCCGTCAGCTCAAGGAGCGCCTGTTCAACGAGGCCGAGAACAACGTGACCATGAAGATCGAGGAGCTCGAGGACAAGAGCGGCGTCGAGGTCTCGGGCCGCGGCATTCTGCACCTGTCCGTTCTGATGGAGTCTATGCGCCGCGAGGGCTTTGAGTTCCAGGTCGGCCGTCCCCGCGTTCTGTTTAAGAAGGACGAGAACGGCAACAAGATGGAGCCCGTCGAGCAGGCCGTCGTCGAGTGCCCGGACGAGTACTCGGGCAAGGTCGTCGAGGTCTTCGGTACCTCCGGCGGCATCATGACGAGCATGGACACCTCGGGCATCGTGACGCACCTCGAGTTTAAGATCCCGACGCGTGGCATCATGGGTCTTAAGAACCGCATCATGAACGTTACCCACGGCGAGGGCGTGTTCTACCACACCTTCCTGGAGTATGGTCCTTACGCCGGCGAGATCGGCAACCGCCAGAACGGCGCCATGATTTCCATGACCACCGAGAAGGCCGTTGCCTATGCTCTGGGTACGCTGCAGGAGCGCGGCCAGCTGTTTGTTGAGCCGGGCACCGAGTGCTATGAGGGCATGATCGTGGGCGAGCGCAGCAAGGCCGGCGACATGGTCGTTAACATCGCCCGCACCAAGAACCTGGGCAACCAGCGTTCCTCGACCTCCGATATCTCCGTCCAGCTGGTGCCGCCTCGCACCTTCTCGCTGGAGGAGGCGCTGGAGTACATCGCCGATGACGAGCTGGTGGAGATCACTCCCAAGAATATTCGCCTGCGCAAGCGTCTGCTCAATGCCACCGACCGCAAGAAGGCCGCCGTCCGCGCCGGTCAGGTCAACAAATAAGCGCTGAGCTTTATAGCGTCTAACAAGAAAGGGCGTCGACCGTAATGGTCGGCGCCCTTTTTGGTGCAAGGGGGTCAGGTTAGTTTGCACCACCACAAAGGTGCCTGTCCCCATTGTGGTGGTTTGGCCAGCTTAAGCGGTGGGGAGTCCTGGCGTGTTGGCCGGCTGCTGCGGTTTGAGGTGGGCGTTGCGCCAGATGATCTGGATGATGTAGCCGAGCGTGAAGACGAAGGCTACGCCGCTGATGAAGTTGCCTACGAGAGGGATTGCCGTGAGCACGCCCGCGATTATGCCGCCGACGGCTGCCATGACGTAGCGGTTCTGGCTGTGTCCGACCATACGCGCGATGGCACAACCCGCGAAGGCCGCAGAGACGAGCGCGATACCGATAACGCCGCACATGAGGGCTCCGGCAAGCGACAGGCCGGCAATAGAGATAATCAACAGCAGGACGGCGGGGACGATGGCTACCGTGCCCAGAAGACCACTCACCCACAGCGGCGTGGGGCGCTGGTGGAGCATTCCGGCGGCGCTGGCGGTTGCACGCGGAAAGACGAGCTCGAGCAGCAAAGCGACAAAGCAGGTGGAAAGCGCCCCGGCGACGATGCCGCCGATGACATCGTTGACGGTGGAGGTGTCCTCGTTCTCGGTGCGGTCGATCTTGAGTGCGCCGACCTCGGCTCCCGAGGCGCGCTCGGGATCCTCGGAAACATGCGCGTTCACGGTGCCGGAGATACGGGCGTTCTTGCCCAGGATGAGCTTGTCGGCCCAAACCTCAACATCGCCATCGACCGTGCCATCGATGGTCACCGTGTCGCCTGCGAGCGCTGCCGACTTGACGGAGCCGCGCAGGGCAACCGTCTCGCCCGCTGCGTAGAAGCAGCTGGCGGTGCTATCGGAATTGAGCACGACATGCTGACCGACGACCGTGACGCTGCCATCAACCGTAGTCTTGGCAATGTCGATGGTGCGCGCCGCAAGACGAACGGCGCCGCCCACCGTGCAGTCGCGGATCGAGAGGGTATCGCCCGCAGCGATGATATCGCGGTCGATGGAGGTGTCGTCCAGGTTGAGGCTCTGGCCTGCCCAGTACAGGTCACCTTCGACGCCGGACGGAGTGGCGTCATTGTCGGTCGCAAGTACGTTGCCTGCGGTGTCCGTGCCGGCAAGAGCCGTAGCGGGAAGTGCGGTGAGCGCCAGAGCGATGAGCGCGAATAGGATGGTGATGCGGCCCCACGCTTTACGGCGTTGGGTCGACGGGAATTGATTGTGGGGCATAGTGAATCCTTCGTCAGATGCTCGATATGCACCTAACAGGGTACCCAACGCGTGGGCGCTCTAAAAGAACCTCTCGGTTGCATTTCGAAGGATGAGCCCGCGCAATCTACTTTTTGTGGTGCAAAAAGTGTGCGATGTCTTCCTCGGTGGGGCTTTTGATGTCAAAGCGCAGCGAGAGCCAGCGCAGACCCATGGTCACGACAACGCATACGACCAGCGCGGCGACATTGCTCATGATGCCGCTCATAACGAGACACACATAGCTTGTCGATCCGGCGATGGCGGCGATGGCATAAAAGTTAGTACGTTGGAAAATGCCCGGAACCACGCCCATAAAGCCGTCGCGCAACATGCCGCCGCCCACCGCGGTAAAAAAGCCCATCATGATGCACACCGCCGGTGCAAAGCCGTAGACCAGCGCCTTGTCCGCTCCGGTGGCGGCATAGATGCCGACCGAGATGATGTCGAGCAGGGGAATGAGTTTTTCGGGTTTGTCGACGATTGCCGGGAAAATGTAGATGATGGCTGCCGTGGCGATGGAAAGCGGCAGTGCCATCGGCTGGTTGAGGATGTAGACGTTGCCCACCTGCAGCGTCATATCGCGCAAAAGACCGCCGCCCAGACCGCAGACCACCGCGAGCGCGACCGCGCCCACCAGGTCGAGCTTGTGCTCGCGCGCAACCAGTACACCCGAGATCGATGCAGCGACAACAGCGAACATCTCGAGCCAAAACGGAATAGCGACCATGGCATCCGATGCATGTGAGGTAATGGTCATAGCGGCGACGACGGGCAAGATGGGGTCCTTTGGGTTACGGATTTTGACAATGCCCGTACATAGTACATGTTCGGTGCCGATTGCGACCCTATTGCTCGGCAAACGGTCGGGACTGGGTACGGTCATAGGTTCCATGTTTGGGGATCCGGGTTGATGCTGAACGCGATGGGGGCGTGGTCGAATAGGAGGGATGTCCAAATTTTGAGCTCCGCTCAAAATTTATCCGGTCGGCTTGCGCCGACCGCGCTGCGCTAAAAACGCGCCACGGGCGCGTTTTCTTTACGCTCCGGGCCCTGGCGGGTTCGAATCCCTCCTCCTCCGCCGTGTTTGCTTGTTGGGGACTCAAAACAAAAAAGCTCCCATTCTCGGGAGCTTTCTCAACCAAAATGGCGGAGGAGGAGGGATTCGAACCCTCGTGACCTTATACAGGCCAAACGGTTTTCGAGACCGCCGCATTCAACCACTCTGCCACCCCTCCGCGTGGGGTAAAAACAAAGCAGGCTCGAAGGCCTGCTTTGGAATTAACTGGCGGAGAGTCAGGGATTTGAACCCTGGAGACGCTTTTGACGCCTACACGATTTCCAATCGTGCTCCTTCGGCCACTCGGACAACTCTCCGTTAAATGCGAAAGTCAGTATACACGAGGAATCGCAAAGTGCAAACAGAAAAGTTGGCATTTTTTAAAACGCTTGGCCGCGCCTGGCGTTGCAGTGGGGTTTGAGGTGCCAAAAAACGGCTTCCGACCAGCGTGGTTGATCAACTCAATTGTTCAAAAGGGGTATTCATAAGCGACTTGGCAATGAATTTAAAAATCTATGGGTGGTACTGTGGACCACTGGTATGCATTTTGCGACCACAGCCTTGTGTCCGTTGACCTGCGGCTTGGCTCAGCTTGTCCCCGCGGCATCGTATCTTGTCCACAAATCCGTCAAGCTCTTGGTCGGCATTTGGTTGGAATGCGCATGAAACGTCGTGCGAGTATGGACATATGTGGAGGTCATGAGGTTGTAGCTGCATATTCTTGCGGCCTGGGAGGTTGAAAGATATTATTACCAAGTCTTTTCCTGCTTCAGGCGCACCTTCACGACCTGAAGCCACATTTGCCCAGAGGAGGTGACAATATGAAGGCTTATGAACTGCTGTTCTTTGTTGACCCGTCGCTCGACCCCGAGACTCGTCTCGCTGTTATGAAGCGTATCGATACCACGATCGCTGAGGGCGCTGGCAAGGTCGACTCCGTTGACGAGTGGGGCAAGCGCAAGCTCGCCTACGAGATCAACGACCTCACCGATGGTGACTACACCCTCATCAACTTCCACGCAGATCCTACCCAGATCGCCGAGCTTGATCGCGTCCTGCGCATCACCGACGCTGTGGTCCGCCACATGATCGTCCGTCGCGACGACCAGGAGTAAGACTGTCGTTTTGGACTGGGCTTGTGCCCCAAGAGGAAGTAGTGAGTTATGAGCATCAATCGAGTGAACATCACCGGTAACCTCACCCGCGATCCCGAGCTGCGCGCCACCGCCGGCGGAACCCAGGTTCTGTCCTTTGGCGTCGCCGTGAACGATCGTCGCCGCAACGCGCAGACTGGCGAGTGGGAGGACTATCCCAACTTTGTCGACTGCACCATGTTCGGCACCCGCGCCGAGGCCGTGAGCCGTTTCCTGGCAAAGGGAAACAAGGTCGCGATCGAGGGCAAGCTGCGCTACAGCTCTTGGGAGCGCGACGGCCAGCGCCGGAGCAAGCTTGAGGTCATCGTCGATGAGATCGAGTTTATGAGCTCCCGTGGTGGCCAGGGTGGCTACGATCAGGGCGGTTACGTCCCCGCAGCTCCCGCGCCCGCAGCACGTCCTGCCGCACCGGTGGCTACGCCGCCCGCGGTCGACGTCTACGATGAGGACATCCCGTTCTAAGGGTTGTTCACCTATTTTTGAGTGAGAGGCGGCTTCGGTTCGCCGAAGTTGCCAAACGAAAGGTATTTTGACATGGCTAATGATTTTTCTGCACGTCAGCCGCGTCGTAAGTACTGCCAGTTCTGCAAGGAGAACACTGAGTTCATCGACTATAAGGACACTCAGCTTCTCCGTAAGTACATGACCGACCGTGGCAAGATCAAGCCCCGTCGCGTCACTGGCGCTTGCACGCAGCATCAGCATGACATCGCCAACGCCATCAAGCGCGCCCGCGAGATGGCTCTCCTGCCGTACACCGTCCCCGTGGTTTCCTCTCGTGGCAACCGCGACCGCGGCTAAGAAGGGAGACGCATCATGAAGGTTATTCTTCTCGATGAGATTAAGGGCAAGGGCGGCGAGGGTGACGTCGTAGAGGTCGCTCAGGGTTACGCTGAGAACTTCCTGTTCCCCAAGAAGCTCGCTGTTGCCGCCACCAAGGGCAACCTCAAGCAGCTTGACGAGCGTCGCAACAACATCGCCAAGCGCGAGGCCGTCCGTCTGGCTACCGCCAACGAGACCAAGGCTGCCTTCGAGGGCAAGACGGTCACCGTTGACGTCAAGGTCGGCGACGAGGGCATCCTCTTTGGCTCCGTTACCGCCGCTATGATCGCTGATGCCATCAAGGCTCAGCTCGGTATGGACATCGACCGCAAGCGCGTCGAGCTCGGTAAGCCCATCAAGGTTGCCGGTGCCCACACCGTTGCCATCTCGCTGTACCGCGAGATCAAGGCCGAGGTTGTCGTTCTCGTCGGCGTTACCGCCGAGGAGCTCGCTGCCGAGGCTGAGGTCGAGGAGGCCGCTGAGGTCGCCGAGGCCGAGACCGCCGAGGTCGAGACTGAGGCTGCTGCCGAGTAGCATTTGCTGCAACGCAACAATCTTGTTCTAAGAAGGGTGCTCTGGGAGACCAGGGCGCCTTTTTATTTTCTACGCTTGGCGAGCGCTATGGCAGGCGCTGCGGTGAGGTTCCAAATGCGGGACCGTTTATCCGTTTCGTTCGGTGATGATTGCCGGGGCGCGGCCCGTTTTGGGACTGTGGCTGATACTATGGATGCTCGCAAGCGATATGAATGAGGATGCTCATGGCATATGACGAAAGGGAGACGGGGCTGACGGTCGAGGACCGTGGCTCCAAGTTGGGTCTCCCTCAAAACCAAGACGCAGAGGCCAATGTACTGGCCGCCATGCTGCTGTCACCCGAGGTGGTCGAAGAGGCCCAGGTCGAGCTGCAGCCCGATGACTTCTACCGGCCCATTCATAAGACCATCTACACCGCGATGGTCGATATGTACAACAGCCGCATTCCCATCGACTCCATATCGCTGATCGATTACCTGCGCAGCATCAACAAGCTTGATGCCGTGGGCGGCGAGGCCTACATTTTGGAGCTGATGGGTCAGACCCTGTCGCTCGTGAACTGGCAGCACCATGCCGCCATCGTCCGTCGCGACTCGATGCTGCGCGAGCTGATCGGTGCCACCAACGAGATCAATGCGCTGGCCTATAACGCCCCTACCGACACCAAAGAGGTCGTGGAACTGGCCGAGAGTAAACTGCTCAAGGTCACGGCGCGCGAGGTCAAGTCGAGCTATAAGACACTGACCGAGTTTATGGTCGAGGCCTATAACGAGGCCGAGGAAGTGTGCAAGGCCGGCGGACAGGCCGCGGGCGTGCCCACCGGATTCCCGTCACTCGACCGCATGCTTATGGGTTTCCGCGAGGGCCAGCTCATCATTATCGGCGCCCGCCCTGCCGTGGGTAAGACGTCGTTCGCTCTGAACCTGGCGCTGAATGCCGCCGCTGCGGGCTATACCGTCGGCTTCTTTTCGCTGGAGATGTCGGGCAAGGAAATTGCCCAGCGCCTGATTTGCGCCTACGCCATGATTTCGATCAGCGACTTCCGTACGGGCCGCATTAGCCCCGAGCAGTGGGCCAATATCAACGAGGCCACGCAGACCTTGTCTAAGCTCGACATTTTGATTGACGATACGCCCGGCACCACGGTGACCGAGATCCGCGCCAAGAGCCGCCGCATGCTCCACAACAAGGAGAAGGCCATCATCATCCTGGACTACCTGCAGCTGGTGAGTCCTCCGCCGGGACGTCGCTCCGAGAGCCGTACCGTCGAGGTCTCCGAGATGTCGCGTGGCTTAAAGATCATGGCCAAGGAGCTCAAGATTCCGTTGATCGCGCTGTCGCAGCTGTCGCGTCAGGTCGAGTCCCGTACCGGCAAGCGCCCGCAGCTGTCCGACCTGCGTGAATCGGGCTCCATCGAGCAGGACGCCGACATCGTTATGTTCTTGGACCGCTCCGCCGATGAGGCCGAGGCCTCGCGTGACGATCGACCCGACGAGGGCGTCACGCGTATCGTCGTGGCCAAGAACCGTTCGGGCCCGATCGGTGACGTCGACCTGATGTTCCTGCCGGCATCCACCAAGTTCTATGAGCTTGATGGGGCGCATACCGAGGAGTAGGACAGGCGCCCGTTGCACGGGTATACTGGGAATGTTTTGTGCTTCTGCGTGCCGGCGTGGCGCGTAGACAGTCCATGAATGTAAGGAGTAAACATGCCGTCAACCGTTTTGGTCGGTGCCCAGTGGGGCGATGAGGGCAAGGGTAAGATTTGCGACCTGGTCGCCGGCGACTTCGATGCCGTCGTGCGCTACTCGGGAGGCAACAACGCCGGCCACACCATCGTCGTCAACGGCAAGAAGTACGGCCTGCACCAGGTGCCCTCCGGCATCATGTATTCCGACCATGTGTCGGTGATCGGTAACGGCTGCGTCGTCAACCCCAAGGTTGTCCTTGAGGAGATTGACATGTTCGAGGCCGACGGCATCACCACCAAGAACCTCAAGATCAGTGGCAACGCGCACATCATCATGCCGTACCACATCGATCTGGATGGTGCTTTTGAGCAGAAGCTCGGCAAGAAGAACATCGGTACCACCAAGCGCGGCATCGGTCCGTGCTACCAGGACAAGATGGCCCGCATCGGTCTGCGCATGCAGGACATGCTGGACGAGACGCTGTTCCGCGACAAGCTGGAGACCGCTCTTGCCCGCGTGAATCCCGAGCTCGAGCTCATCTACCACCTGCCCACCTACACCGTGGACCAGATCTGCGACGAGTACCTGCCCATGGCCGAGCGCCTGCGTCCCTACATCACCGAGACGAGCCTGCTGCTCAACAACATGATCGACGAGGGCAAGGACCTGCTGTTCGAGGGCGCCCAGGCAACGCTGCTCGACATCGACCACGGCACCTATCCGTACGTGACATCTTCCAACTGCACCGCCGGCGGCGCCATCACCGGCTCCGGCGTCGGTATGAAGAATGTCGACCGCGTGCTGGGCGTCATGAAGGCCTATATCACCCGTGTCGGGTCGGGCCCCATGCCCACCGAGCTTTCCTATGAGTCCGAGGCCGGCCATACGCTGACCGAGGAAGGCTATGAGTACGGCGTGACTACCGGCCGTCGTCGTCGCTGTGGTTGGTTCGATGGCCCCATCGCCAACTACGCCTCGCGTGTCAACGGCCTCACCGATATCGCCATGACCAAGCTCGACGTGCTTTCGGCTTTCGACACCATCAAGGTGTGCGTGGCCTACGACGTCGACGGCGAGCGCTACACGAGCGTGCCCGAGCATCAGGTTCGCTTTGAGCACGCCAAGCCCATCTACGAGGAGCTTCCGGGCTGGAAGTGCGACATCACCGGTTGCCGCAGCTTTGAGGAGCTGCCGCAGGAGGCTCAGGACTACGTGGCGTTTATCGAGGATCTGGCACACACCCGCGTGACGTTCATTGGCGTCGGCGCCGATCGCGAGCAGATCATCAACCGATTCTGGAAGTAATCGGTTTATACGGTTATTGCGATATACCCCTTTGCAGCCCGGACGGGCGGCCGAGGGGTATATTTGCTTGCAAAGGGCTCGCGCGGAGCGGGCCGTTCATCCATAGAGGAGGCACCCTTGAAGGCGGACACTCAAACCATCGACATCCTGTTGTTGGGCAGCGGCGGCCGCGAGCATGCTCTGGCGGCTAAGCTCGCAGCATCACCGCGCGCCGGCAAGCTCTACATTGCGCCGGGTAACGGCGGCACCGCGAGCTGCGGCGAGAACGTGGTTCTCGACGATTGCGATCCTGCGGCCGTGGCGGCGTTTGCCCAGAGCCACGGATGCGGACTCGTGGTGATTGGCCCCGAGGCTCCGCTCGTGGCGGGCGTTGCCGATGCCGTGCGCGCGGCGGGCATTCCCTGCTTTGGCCCGGGTGCCGAGGGCGCCCAGATGGAGGGTTCCAAGCTGTTCTCCAAGCAGCTCATGGAGCGTGCCGGCATTCCGACGGCCGCCTACGGCTCATTTACTGACGAGGCTTCGGCTCTCGCCTATGTGCGCGAGCAGGGTGCCCCGCTGGTCGTGAAGGCTGACGGCCTGGCCGCAGGCAAGGGCGTTATCGTGGCGACTGAGCTTGCGCAGGCCGAGGAGGCCGTGCGCGAGTGCTTTGGCGGCACCTTTGGCGATGCCGGCAACACCGTTGTCATTGAGGAAATGCTGACCGGCCCCGAGTGCTCGCTGCTGGCCTTTACCGACGGCAAGACCGTGCGCCCCATGGCCACCTCGCAGGACCACAAGCGCGCGCTCGAGGGCGACCTTGGCCCCAACACCGGTGGCATGGGCGTCTACAGCCCGGTACCCATCGTGACCGACGAGGAGCACGCCACGATGGTGAAGGTCATGGAGCAGACCGTGGCCGAGCTCGCTGACGAGGGCATCGACTACCGCGGCTGCCTGTATGGCGGCTTTATGCTCACCCCTGCCGGCCCCAAGGTGCTGGAGTTCAACGCCCGTTTCGGCGACCCCGAGACGCAGGTCGTGCTGCCGCGCCTCAAGAACGACCTGGTCGAGGTTATGCTCGCCTGCGCCAACTGCGAGCTTGATCAGATTGAGCTCGATTGGCGCGACGAGTGGGCCGTGGCTGTTGTCCTGACGAGCGCGGGCTACCCCGGCAGCTACGAGAAGGGCAAAGTCATCACCGGTATCGCCGACGCCGAGGCCATGGAGAACGTGACCGTGTATCATGCCGGCACCGCCGTGGTGGATGGCCAGCTTGTGACCAACGGCGGCCGTGTGCTTGCCGTGACCGCGCTGGGCGACATGTTCGAGAACGCCCGCAACCTTGCCTACGAGGCCTGCGAGAAGATTGATTTTGAGGGCAAGACTCAGCGTCATGACATCGGTCTGCGCGCGCTGCGTGGCCGTGACGCCTGGGATGCCTAAAGTCCGAGAGGGATGAGACGGATGGACGAGAAGAACGAAGAGCTCGTGGATGCGCAGATCGTCGAGGAAGATAGCCGCATATATGGGCACGCCGAGGGCGAGCCTGGTGGCGAGGTCGCTGACGAGCCGGCGCTGGTGCTGGGCGACGACGACCCGCACGATACCGAGCTGCACGAGAAGATTCTTTCGGAGGAGTGCGCCTGGAAGGGCAAGATCCTCGACGTCCACCGTCTTGAAGTTGAGCTGCCCAACGGTCACCGCAGCGCCCGCGATATCGTTCGCCATCCGGGCGCGGCGGCCGTTGTGGCGCTTACCGAGAGCGGCAAGATCGTACTGGTGCGTCAGTACCGCACCGCCATCGACCGCGTGACGGTCGAGATTCCCGCCGGCAAGCTCGATCCAGGCGAGGACCCGCTCGATTGCGCCAAGCGCGAACTGCATGAGGAGACAGGCTTTAGGGCTGGTCGCATTCGCTTTTTGACGTCGATTGTCACGTCCTGCGGTTTTTGCGACGAGATCATTCACATTTACTTGGCTACCAAGCTCGAGTTTGATGCGCCCAACCCCGATGATGACGAGTTTGTCAACGTGGATCTGGTGCCGCTGCACGAGCTGATCGACGCCGTGCTCGACGGCAAGATCGAAGATGCCAAGACCGTCGTGGGCGCCTTGGCCTGCGATAGCATCGCGCATAGGTTGGGCGGAGCCGAGCTCTAGGTTACGCGGTTTTACCAAACCGCGTAACGAGTCGACGCTGCAAACGCCCCTAAGCGGCAATCCGCCTTTCAATCGTCGCTCGCGTACCGAAGTGCGCGTCGCTCCTCTTTCAAGGCGCCTTGCTCGCTTAGGGACGTTTTCGCTGACGCTGCCAGAACATCGGCGTTATGCTTGTTTGAATGCTTTATTTTCAGCCCGACCGGTTCAAACGGATTTCTCACACTATTTATTTCTCTCCGAGGACTGCATGTTTAAGAGGTTTCTTTCGTATTACAAGCCCCAGATGGGGCTTTTTGTTGCCGATACTGTTTGTGCCCTGGTGCTTGCCGCCATTGACCTGGCGTTTCCTATCATTCTGCGCAATCTGACCGGCGGGCTCTTTACCCAGGGTCAGGCTGCTATTATGCAGGCACTCGGCATGATCGCGGTTGGCCTGGTACTGATGTATGCCATCCGTTGCGCCTGTCGCTACTTTGTGAGTTACTGGGGCCACGTGATGGGCGCGCGCATGGAGTCCAAGATGCGCGAGGACCTGTTCGATCAGTACGAGCGCTTTAGCTTTGCGTACTTCGATCGCAACAGCTCGGGTGACATGATGAGCCGCGTGGTCAACGACCTGTTCGATATCTGCGAGGCGGCACACCACGTGCCCGAGTGGATTATCATCTGCGGCATCGAGATCGTCGGCTCGTTTGTGATCCTCTTTGCTATTGCCCCGGTGCTGGCGCTTGCTATGGCCGTGGTGACGGCGGTGTTTGCGGTCATCATGTTTTGGCAGAACATGCGCATGCGCGAGGTCTTCAGCGACAACCGCAAAAAGATCAGCGGTATTAATGCTCAGCTGCAGGATTCGCTGGCAGGCATGCGCGTGGTCAAGAGTTTTGCGAACGAGGAGGCTGAGCGCTCCAAGTTCCGCGCCTCTAATGACCGCTATCTTTCGTCCAAGGAGAATATGTATCACGCCATGGGCGTCTACACTGCGACGTATGGCCTGCTCTCGGGCGTGTTGTACGTGATCGTGGTACTGCTGGGTGGTTGGCTGGTCGCCCAGGGACAGCTGCAGGCGGTCGATATGGCGACCTTCGCGCTCTATATTTCGCTGTTCTGCACGCCGCTCGAGACGCTCGTCAATTCGGCCGAAACGTATCAGAAGGCCATCGCCGGCTTTAAACGCATGGACGAGGTGCTTTCGACCGCCCCGGATATCCAGGATAAGCCGGATGCCGCGGACCTGCAGGTGACGGCTGGCGCGGTTGAATATCGCGACGTGTGCTTTAGCTACGAGGATGTTGAGCTGAGCAGCGGCGAAGAAGCTCGTCCCGTGATCGACCACATGAATCTGTCCATCAAGCCCGGCCAGACTATTGCCCTGGTCGGCCCCTCGGGCGGTGGCAAGTCTACGACTTGTTCACTGCTGCCGCGCTTTTACGACGTGGCGGACGGATCCGTCAGCATCGACGGCCAGGACGTGCGCGACGTGACGCAACAGAGTCTGCGCCGCGCCATTGGCCTGGTGCAGCAGGATGTCTATCTGTTTGACGGTACGATTGGCGAGAACATCGCCTACGGCAAGCCAGGCGCCACGGCGGAAGAGGTTGCCGAGGCCGCCCGCCGCGCCAATATCGATGCCTTCATTGAGTCGCTGCCGCAGGGCTATGACACGGTCGTGGGCGAGCGCGGCAGCCGTCTTTCGGGCGGACAGAAGCAGCGCGTTGCCATCGCGCGCGTGTTTCTCAAGAACCCCAAGATCCTGATTTTGGACGAGGCGACGAGTGCTTTGGATAACGAGAGCGAGGAGGCGGTGCAGGCGTCGCTCGAAGAGCTGGCACGCGGCCGCACCACGATTATCATCGCCCACCGCCTTTCTACCATTAAGCATGCCGATGAGATTGCGACCGTTGAGCATGGTCGCGTTGTGGAGCGTGGCACGCACGAGGAGCTTCTCGCCCGTGGCGGCACCTATGCCCGTTACTATCGAATGCAGTTCGAAGGTGCGCGTGCGCACGAGCTCGACTGATTGATATGACAGGAAGTTTATGGCTGACAAGAACCCTTTGACTCCGGAAGAAGTGACGGAGTTATTCTCCGAAATCGATGCATCCGGCGTCTTGGATCCGACGCTTGCCAAAAAGCGAACTGAGCGCATGCGTGAGAAGGAGGCCGCGGCCAAGCGCGGTGACAAAGCGGCGCTAGCGCAGCTGCGCAGCGAGGACCGCGCGAGCCAGGCAAAACATATCGACCCGCTGTCCGAGGACGATCCTTCGGGCTCGCAGGTGAGCCATACCATTACGAAGACCGCGATGGCCGTGGTCATCGGTATTTTGGTGCTGATCGTGGGCATGCAGATCGGCTACGGCGTGATGCGCCGTCTGAATACCGCCAACCTGTCCGAGAGCGTTTCGGTCGATACCGTTTCGACCGCGCTCAAGGGTGGACTTGAATGGGGCAACGGCTTTACGCAGTTCCCGCTCGACTTTACCGTCGATGAAGCCGATGAACGCACGGGCACGGTCGAGGTGACGGTGTTGGACACATCGTCTGCCAACGAGCTCGAGCTGCTGTCCAACGGGCAGATTCAGGCCGCGGCGCTTGCGACCAACGCGTTGCTCAACGATAAGATCGACCGCGTGGTGTATAACGTTCACGCCTATATCGACGAGGATAGCAACATTCAGCACGATTCCTTCTTTGGCATGTTTCCCGCCCACGGCCACCAGAGCGCCATCCTGACGTTCGTGTGGACCAAGAGCTCATCCAACGCCACGAATATCGACTGGAAGATGCGCATCGTGAGTATGGATGACACCATCGCCGAGCGCATTCAGAAGCAGGTGAACTCGGTGTCGTCGTTGATTGAGGACCCGGTGGTGAGCCAGACCAAGATTGACGAGGAAAAGGACGAACGTGACCTGGAACATCGTCTGCATGGCCGCGAGATTTTCCGCGGCGGCAAGCCCGATCGCACACCGTCCGAACTGCTGGAGCAGGACAAGAAAAAATAAGACGCCATCATCCCGCGTGAGCCACAAGCCCCGCGGGATGATTTTTCTGGGACGGGGATTAAAAAACATTATGCATAGAAAGTCATAATTATCATTTCGTAAACATTTCGATGAAATTAACGCCATGAGGCATGCTTGCGGTTACAATACCGCGAGGCCTAACTACACACCTTTAAGCCGGTCCTGTGAGACCGGGAAGGAGAATTATGGCGAACAACCATACCGCGGGCGCTGCCGCCCGCACCTTCGCGCCCAGCGAGCTTTGCCAGCGTATGCTGGCCAAAACCAGCAAGGGCACCTGCGGTCCCTGCATCCTGTATCTTGAGGATGGGACCATTTTTTATGGACGTGCATGCGGCGCCGAGGGCACCGCGACCGGCGAAGTCTGCTTCAACACCTCGCTCGAGGGCTACTTTGAGGTCATGACCGACCCGAGTTATGCCGGCCAAATCGTAACCATGACCTATCCGCAGATCGGCAACTACGGTATCGACGAGACCGATGTCCAGTCGGCCTTCCCCGGCGACGCCGTGCGCCCTGCGAGCGCTCCGGCTATGCGCGGCATGATCGTTCGCGACATGTGCGCCACGCCTTCTAACTGGCGCTCGGCCGTCAGCGTGCCGGAGTACCTGCGCGCTCACGGCATCGTCGCTATCGAGGGTGTCGACACTCGCGCCCTGGTGCGCCACCTGCGCGACAATGGTTCCAAGATGGGCATTATTTCGACCGAGATCTTCGACGTCGACGAGCTTGCCGAGCGTCTGACCGCAGCGCCCACGCTGGTAGGCGAGAACCTGGTCAAGACCGTGAGCTGCCCTGAGCCCCACGCCTTTGCCGCCGTCGACCTGCCTGCCACGCATGACTTTGCGCTTACGGCTGCCGCTCCTGCCCGTCACAAAGTGGTCGCCTACGACTGCGGTGTGAAGCGCGGCATTCTGGAGGGCCTGGTGCGTGCCGGCTGCGATCTTACCGTCGTGCCGTGGGATACGCCAGCTCAGCAGGTGCTCGACATGAATCCCGATGGCGTCTTTTTGTCCAACGGCCCCGGCGACCCCGACGCCGTGGTGGAGACCTACGAGCAGGTGCAGCAGCTGATCGGCAAGGTGCCGGTCTTTGGTATTTGTCTTGGTCACCAGATGATCAGCCTGGCCTGCGGCGCCCAGATGGAAAAGCTTAAGTTCGGTCACCGCGGTGGCAACCAGCCGGTCATGAACCTGGTAAGCCGTCGCGTTGAGATCACCGCGCAAAACCATGGCTTTGGCCTGCTGTTCCCCAGCTTGGGCAAGCTTGTCCCCGAGCTTTCCGGCGGCGAGACCGAGCATGCGGCCGATGGCGATCTGCGCGTCTGGGTGCGCCGCGGAATCGCGCCGGTCGTGATGAACGAGCGCTTTGGCCGCATTCGCCTGACACATGTGAACCTTAACGACGGCACCGCCGAGGGCATCCAGCTGCTCGACGCCCCGTGCTTCTCGGTCCAGTACCACCCCGAGGCCTCGCCTGGCCCCACCGATGCCCACTATCTCTTTACCGCCTTTACGCGACTCATGGACGGCGAGGAGAGCTACCTGGACATCGACACCGCGAAGGACCGCCTTGCCGGCTGGAACTTTGCTGAGTCCGAGACCGCTGAGACCGAGGAGAACTAATATGCCTAAACGTACTGACATCAAGCGCATCCTCGTCATTGGCTCGGGCCCCATTGTCATTGGCCAGGCCTGTGAGTTCGACTACTCCGGTGCCCAGGCCTGCAAGGTGCTCAAGGAGGATGGCTTTGAGGTCATCCTGGTCAACTCCAACCCGGCGACCATCATGACCGACCCGGGCTTGGCCGACCGCACCTATGTCGAGCCCATCACTGCCGAGTTTATCGAGCGCGTAATCAAGAAAGAGCGCCCGGACGCGCTGCTGCCCACGCTGGGCGGCCAGACCGGTCTGAATGCCGCCGTCGAGCTGGCGAAAGACGGTACGCTCGACAAGTACGGCGTCGAGATGATCGGCTGCGACCTGGCCGCTATCGAGCGCGGCGAGGACCGCAAACTCTTTAACGAGGCCATGGCCGAGATTGGCCTGGAGGTCGCGCGCTCGGGCTATGCCTACAGCGTGGCCGACGCCGAGGCCATCGCCGAGCGCGTGGGCTATCCCTGCGTACTGCGCCCGAGCTTTACCCTCGGCGGCGCCGGTGGCGGCATCGCTCATACTCACGAGGAGCTCGTCTCCATCGTGAGCCAGGGCCTCGAGCTCTCGCCTGCCCACGAGGTGCTGGTCGAGGAGTCCATCGAGGGCTGGAAAGAGTATGAGATGGAGGTCATGCGTGATCACGCCGGCAACGGCATCATCGTGTGCTCCATCGAGAATCTCGACCCCATGGGCGTGCATACCGGCGACTCCATCACCGTGGCGCCGGCGCAGACCCTCTCCGACCTTGAGTATCAGCGCATGCGCGTGGCCTCGCTCGCCATTCTTGAGAAGATCGGCGTCGAGACCGGTGGCTCCAACGTGCAGTTTGCCGTGAACCCCAACACCGGCCGCCTGATCGTCATCGAGATGAACCCGCGCGTGAGCCGTTCGTCCGCGCTGGCCTCCAAGGCCACGGGTTTCCCCATCGCCAAGGCCGCCGCGCGCCTTGCCGTGGGCTACACGCTCGACGAGATCGTCAACGACATCACCAAGGCTACACCCGCCTGCTTTGAACCCACGATTGACTACTGCGTCGTCAAGGTGCCGCGCTTTGCCTTCGAGAAGTTCAAGGGCACTGATCCTACGCTCACCACGCGCATGAAGGCCGTGGGCGAGATCATGGCGATCGGCCGCACCTTTGAGGAGGCCTTTGGCAAGGCCATGCGTTCGCTGGAGGACGGGCATCAGGGCATTTGTGCCGGTGGCAAGGAAGGTGCCGACAAACTGAGCGACGATGAGCTCGCTCAAGCCGTGGCAACGCCGACCGAGCACCGCATCTTCTTTGTGGTCGAGGCCCTGCGCCGTGGCTGGGACATCGCTCGCATCCATGCCATCTGCGGTATCGATCCGTGGTACCTCAACCGTATCAATGACATGGTGCAGGTCCAGGAGAGCATCCGCGGCCTGCGTGTGGAGGATATCGACGCCGACGCGATGCGCCTGCTCAAACAGTACGGCACGAGCGACGCCGAGATCGCCGCGCTGACCAGCTCGGACGAGCGCTTTGTGCGCGCCTATCGCAAGGGCCTGGGCGTGGTTCCCAGCATGAAGACGGTCGATACCTGCGCTGCGGAGTTCTCGAGCGCCACGGAGTACCACTACAAGACGTACGAGAACATCTACCGCACGAGCCCGGATGCCAAGAAGTGCGTGGCTCCCGACGAGACCACGCCGGCGGACAAGCCCAAGGCGATGATCCTGGGCGCCGGCCCCAACCGCATTGGCCAGGGTATCGAGTTCGATTACTGCTGTGTGCACGCGAGCTACGCGCTGGCGGCCCGCGGCTTTGAGACCATCATGGTCAACTGCAATCCCGAGACCGTCTCGACCGACTATGACACGTCCGACCGTCTGTACTTTGAGCCGCTCACCTACGAGGACGTCATGGACGTTATCGACGTTGAGCGACCCGACGGCGTCGTGGTGACGCTCGGCGGCCAGACTCCGCTTAAGCTGGCGCGCATGCTCGAGGAAAGCGGCGTGAACATCATGGGCACCAAGCCCGATGCCATCGACTTTGCCGAGGACCGCGAGCGCTTTGCCGCCCTGCTCGACAAGCTGGGCATTATGTATCCGCCGGCGGGCCAGGCAACCTCGTTTGAGGAGGCCGAGGCCGTGGCCGCGCATATCGGTTATCCGCTGCTGGTGCGTCCGAGCTACGTGCTGGGCGGCCGCGGCATGATGATCGCCTACGATGCCGAGCATCTGCGCGATTACATGGCCGAGGCCGCGCGCATTAGCCCCGACTACCCGGTGTATCTGGACCGCTTCTTGGAGGGTGCGATTGAGTCCGATGTCGACGCCCTGTGCGATGGCGAAGAGGTCTACATCGGCGGCATTCTGGAGCATATCGAGGAGGCCGGTATTCACTCCGGCGACTCTGCGACCTGCATCCCGCCGTTCAGCTTTAGCGAGAGCCTGCAGGCAAAGCTTCGCGAGACCACGCGCCGTATCGCGATGGCGCTGGGCGTACGCGGCCTGGTCAATGTGCAGTATGCCATCAAGGGCGAGACCGTCTACGTGATCGAGGCAAACCCGCGCGCGAGCCGCACCGTGCCGTTTATCTCCAAGGCCACCGGCGTGCCGCTGGCCAAGTGCGCGGCGCGTATCATGGCAGGCGATTCCATCGCGAGCCTGGGCCTGCCGAGCGATGAGCGCCAGCTGGACTGGTTCTGCATGAAGGAAGCCGTTATGCCCTGGGGTCGTTTCCCGGGCGCTGACGTTATCCTGGGGCCCGAGATGAAGTCGACGGGCGAGGTCATGGGTATCGCCAAGAGCTATCCCGAGGCATACGCCAAGACGCAGCTGGCGATTGACTACAAGCTGCCCGACCCGAGCGCCGGTAAGGTGTTCATTAGCGTGTGCGACCGCGACAAGCGTCATATCCTTTCGGTCGCCCGTATCCTGCGCTACCTGGGCTTTGATATCTGCTCCACCGAGGGTACGGCGCGCGTGCTGCGCGGCGGCAACGTGACGTGCGAAGTCGTGGAGAAGATCAGCGGCCCGCACGACGGCGAGCGTCCCAACATCGGCGACCTCATCGCCGATGGCAAGATTGCGGTGATCATCAATACGCCGTACGGTCCGGGCTCGCGTGGCGATGGCTACCTGCTACGTACCGAGGCCGTGCGTCGCGGCGTGACCTGCGTGACCGCGATGTCTGCCGCCAACACGTACGTGAGCGCCATCGAGGCGGTGCGCGAGGACCAGCAGGGTCACGGCAGTGCCAACGACATGGGCATGGACGTCATCGCCCTGCAGGACCTGCCGCAGTACACGGTGTAGTTGACCTGGCCGGCCGGGGCGGCAGCCGGACACTTTTTCTCGGAAACTGGGCTTCGCGAAGTTTTCCGAGAGAAAGGTCCGCCTCCCGCCCCGGCCTGCGGTGACTCGGTTGCACCGTGTGCTGCCGAAGGGGCTTTGCGCGATGACTAGGGCTGAATAAAAAGTGAGTGTGGGATCCGCCGTTCGTTCGAACGGCGGATTCCACGTTAATATTTCAGCCAACGTACGTCATGGCAATCCCCGGTAGGTCCCCGGGTGCCCCGCGGCGGGCTGGGTTTATTGTCTGAGCGACTTTGCGAAGCAAGGGGAGCGAAGATAAAAACCCAGCCCGACGCGGGGCACCCGCAGACCGCAGGGACGGGAGCAGCTATACTACTCTCAGTAGTTAAGGGTCGCGGATCCGCCGCGTCGCCGCTCTCAACAGGAGGTCTTTGTTTATGGCAGGTCAGAAGCCGGTTGTCGGGATCATCATGGGCTCCAAGTCCGATCTGGGCGTTATGGAAGGCTGCACCGCCGAGCTCGAGGCGCTCGGTGTGCCCTATGAGCTCGTCATTGCGAGCGCACATCGCACGCCGGCGAAGGTCCACGAGTGGGCTTCGACCGCTGCCGATCGCGGTATCAAAGTGATTATCGCCGCCGCCGGCAAGGCCGCTCACCTGGGTGGTGTCGTGGCTGCCTTTACGCCGCTGCCGGTTATCGGTGTGCCTATGAAGACGAGTGACCTGGGCGGTATGGATTCGCTGCTGTCGATGGTGCAGATGCCTTCGGGCGTACCCGTGGCCTGCGTTGCCATCAACGGCGCCAAGAACGCCGCCATCTATGCCACGCAGATCTTGGGCGCATGCGACCCCGAGTACCGCAAGGTTATCGAGAAGATGAAGCAGGAGATGGCCGACGCCTAGGCGTTCCGCCGTTTCACCGCAGTATAAGGAGAGCCATGTCCGACTATCAGGGAAAACGATTCAAGGCTTCTCAGATTCCCGATCCGTCGAAGCCGGGTGCTGCCCATGCGGCACAGCAGGGTCGGACATCCTCTCCTCAGCAGCCGCGCGCGCCGCGCCCCGTGACGCCGGCGACGCATCGTCGACAGGACGCGCCAGCCGCATATCGACCTTCATCTTATAGCAACGCTAAGAAGCCGCCCCGGTCTTCATCGCATGCCGCGCCGTCGGATTACACCGAGCCGCCGCGCAAAAAGCGCCGCTCCATTATTCCCATTCTGCTCATCATCATCGGCATCGGCCTGATTGTCGCCGCCGCCGCTATCTTTATCAATGCTCAGATTGGCTATAAACAGGCAAGCGATTCGTACCAGAAAATCGAGAAGCAATATGTAAGCGATAAGGACGCCAGCGGCGTGCCGATTATCGACTTCGATGCACTTGCCCAGACAAATCCCGAGGTTGTGGGTTGGATTTACGCGCCGGGAACCAACATCAACTATCCCGTGGTGCAGACCAACAACAACTCCAAATACCTCAACACGCTGTTCGACGGTACGGCCAATGCATCCGGGGCCATTTTCCTGGATAGCAATGACACCGCGCCGGGCATGGTGGATCAGCAGACCACGATCTACGGCCACCACATGAATGACGGGTCGATGTTCAACGTGATTTCGGACACCACTGATCAGGCAACGTTCGATAGCATCGAGTTCGTGTATTACATCACACGGGATGCTACGTATAAACTGCGACCACTGGCGACCAAAGTTGTCGAGGACACGTATGCCAAGGCGCGCACGACCAATTTTGAGGGCGACGACGGGCTCAAGAACTACCTGTCCGAGATGCTCGACGGTGCCTCTGCCGTGGCGAGCGATGCCATCGATCGTGCCGCTTCGGCAACCAAGGTCGTAACGCTTGTGACCTGTCGTTCGTTATCGCTGAGCAACACACGTGCCGTCATGGTGCTCACGCCGGTCGAGGAATAGATTATGGGCTACTCAATGACGGTGAAAGGAGAAATGATGCTTGAGAACGGCAAATCGATGCCTTCGGTTGATGCTTGGCTGCGCGAAGCCAAGGCCGATGTTTCGGCGGCTGATTGTGGGATGTACCTGACACACAACGGCGTGGTGCGCGCGACGCCCAAGGCCGAAGTGCGCGGAGTCGAGACCGATGGCGTGGCGCCAGGCCACAAGGTGGGCGGCATGGTGTTTGGCTTCGATGCCGAAAAGGTGCAGGCCGCTATCGAGGCGACGCGCACGATGCCGGGTATCGGCTATGTGCGCGTGTGGCTGGCGAGCGGCGAGCTTACCGTGGGCGACGACATCATGCTCGTGCTCATTGGCGGAGACATTCGCCCGCATGTGGTCGATGCGCTGCAGTCGCTCGTCGGCACCATCAAGAACGAGTGCGTGAGCGAGGTCGAGCGCGAGGCGTAAGGCCTCGTCGGCAATCCGAGTCTGTCTATAGCGAAAGCCCGCCGGCAGTTCATGTAGATCTGCCAGCGGGCTTTGATGTGTTGGAGCTATTTTGCTCTGGCGTTTGCTACACGCGTGTGGCGTCCTTGGGGCTCATGGTCATACTCTGAAAACGGTTCTCCATATATTCGTTATCGAAATGCTTGTCATAGAACTGTGCGACGGGAATATTTCGAACGGTTCCGTTGACGCGCTGATACCAATAGTCGAGCGATTGCAACGTCATGACGCCGTCGATCAACATGACGGCGGTCAGGATGACGGTAGCAGAGTAGCGGCGTTTCCATGGAATCATATTGATGAGCTTAAGCAGGCGCGGCAGCAAGACCTTGATCCAGATGAGGCCACCCAGGCCCCACATGCAGGCAAACGGCGTGCATGTGCGTCCCCCGGTCAATACCGCGATGGGATCGGGCATGCCGAATAGCCTAATGTGTGAATAGCTCCACGACACCACGCCAAATGAGGTCTGCATAAACCAGCCTACAAACACCTCGAAAGCGCCGCCGATCAGGGCACTTACCAGGAAAATGATCAGAGGATTCTTTTTATAGAAGCGGTTGAGCGCCATGGTCATGAGCACCGCGCCAAATCCGTAGATGGGGCTAAAGGGGCCAAATAGCATACCGGCACGGTCCTGATAGACGCCGGGATCGACGACGACCATATGCCAGACTTCCTCGAGAATGAGACCTAACACGCTGCAGACGAAGAATACCCAGAACAGGTTGAAGTAGTTGAGCTTGATGTAGCCCTCGCCGGTTTCGTCGCGGCCGAGCATCCCCTCGGCGGCGGCATCGCGGTCGAGCATCTCTTGCAGACGGCGCTGCAGTTCGCGCTCCTGGCGTAGCGTGGGGTCGACGGTGGCCGACAGCGCAATGAGGATGACAAGCTGGACGGCGGGGCGCAGCAGGAAGGGTCCGATGCCCTGGAGCATCACGTCAACTAAAAGCTCCACGACGGTAAATGCGATGAGGACGTAAGACAGGCGGGCGGCATTGCGCCGCTGGTCCTTGATGAGGTCCAGGCCAAAGACGATCAAGATGATCGCGCTTGCCGCCGAGAGCATAATGCCGGCGACGATAAGGCCAACCGCGACTAGGGTGTTATCACCGAGCTTAGCGGCGACGTTGCCGTTAATGAGTGCGGTGATGACCTGCCACATAAAGACGGCGACTGACGGGAGCGTGCCCACGCCAGATAGGGTGCACAGGACTGCGTAGACCTTGATGATAAGGGGGATCTTCTTGGCCTCCGTGGTGCTGGGGACACTGGGGTCGAGTTGATTTCGATCCATACGCTACCTTTCTCGTCTTGTAGTAGCCTACAAGGATACGCCGACGACCAGCTAAAAGACAGGACGAACGTCCCAATTGCAACAATGTAGCCCCTAGCGCGGGCGAGACACGGCGCACGGGAAGTCTTCGAGGCCGTTGCCCCTGAGAGTGGACTACCCAATAAAATGTTTGGTCGCAAAACGGATAATAAGCTCGGTGGGCTTTTAAAAAGCGCTGCTCATGCGCGGGGGAGCGCGTCGCGCCGTGCGTATAATAAGGCGGGTAACGCCAAAATACGAGGCTCTGAGGGGATGCCATGTCTCAAGAAACCATCCGCGCGGCCGAGCGTGCCGCGGGACAGGTGAACGCCATGTCGACGTATGATCCGGACTCTGACCAGCTGCATGAGGAATGCGGCGTTTTTGGTGTCTGGGCGCCCGATCGCGATGTGGCTCGACTGACGTACTTTGGTCTGCGCGCGCTACAGCATCGCGGCCAGGAATCGGCGGGAATCGCCGTGGGTGATGGCGGCACGGTTATGGTTCGCAAGGACCTGGGCCTGCTCGACCGCGTGTTCTCCAACGCCGACCTGTCGACACTCTCCGGCCAGCTGGCCGTGGGCCACGTGCGCTATGGCACTGCCGGTGCCAAGAGCTGGGAGGCCTCTCAGCCGCACCTCTCTACCATCAATAGCGTCATTATCGCGCTCGCGCACAACGGTACCCTCGTCAACACCGACGAGCTGCGCCGCCAGCTGATCGAGCTGGGCGTGCCGTTCCTTTCCAATTCGGATTCCGAGGTCGCGACTAAGCTTATCGGTTACTTTACTCAGCGTACAGGCCATCTACGCGAGGGCATTCGCAAGACCATGGAGCTCGTGCGCGGCGGCTATGCCATGACGCTCATCAACGAGCAGGCGCTCTACGCATTCCGCGATCCGCACGGCATTCGCCCGCTCGTGCTGGGCAAGCTGGTGGACGAGGGTCTGGACCAAGCCGATGCCGCATCCGTTTCGCAGCTGCCGTCGCAGGACGGCGCCGCGACGGTCGACGCCACCACCCATGTCACCCGCGCCGGCGGCTGGGTCGTTGCTTCCGAGACGTGCGCGCTCGACATTGTGGGCGCCGAGTATGTTCGTGACGTCCGTCCCGGCGAGATCTTGCGCATCAGCGCCGAGGGCCTTGTGTCCGAGCAGGGCGTGCCTGCCGCCGAAGAGCCTGCTAACTGCATCTTTGAGCAGGTCTACTTCGCTCGCCCCGACTCCATCATGAACGGCAAGAGCGTCTACGCCTGCCGTTATGACATGGGTCGTCAGCTGGCACACGAGGAGCCCGTCGAGGCCGACCTGGTCATCGGCGTGCCCGACTCCGGCCTGCCGCCCGCGGAGGGCTATTCGCACGAGAGCGGCATTCCCTTTGGCGAGGGCCTCATCAAGAACCGCTACGTGGGCCGTACGTTTATCGAGCCTACGCAGGAGTTGCGCGCCATGGGCGTGCGTATGAAGCTTAACCCGCTGCGCGACAACATCGAGGGCAAGCGCCTGGTCGTCATCGACGACTCCATCGTGCGTGGCACCACCATGGTGCAGCTCGTCAAGATGCTGCGCAACGCCGGCGCCAAGGAGATTCATATCCGCATCAACTCGCCCGAGGTCATCTGGCCGTGCTTCTACGGTATCGATACCGACGTACAGTCGCAGCTTATCAGCGCCAACAAGACGGTCGACGAGATTTGCGAGTATATCGGCGCCGATTCGCTGGCCTTCCTTTCGGTCGAGGGCCTGCTTAAGGTCATGCCCAAGGGCGGTTACTGCGATGCGTGCTTTACCGGCCGCTACCCCGTGGCGATTCCCGAGAGTTTTGGCCGCGACAAGTTCATGGAGGGCTTTAAGCCTCGCAACCTGGACAAACCGCTGCACGTTGACGACGACGCTGTGGTCGAGAAATACGACGACCGCAGCTGGGAAGAGGAGCACGGCGAGGCCTAAAACCTGCCATGTAGGGACAGGTTTATTTTGGTAGGTTTTACCTGCTGTTTTGTTGATATGACGGCGCGTGCTGTTATGGCACGCGCCGAAATGAACGCAACTATGAGCACCGTTTGGCGCCCGCGCGGCGCCACGGTAGTGGGAGAGGAAGGCTCAGATGAGCGACAGCAAGCATGTGACGTACGAGGACGCCGGCGTCGATACCGCCGAGGGCGGCCGCGCCGTTGACGCTATTAAGCAGATGGTTAAGGACACCAACCGTCCCGAGGTCATCGGCGGTATCGGTGGCTTTGGTGGCTTATTCTCGGCCGCCGCGCTTAAGGATATGGAAGACCCGATTCTGATTAGCGGTACCGACGGCGTGGGCACCAAGCTCGTGCTTGCCCAGATCATGGACCGTCACGAGACGGTGGGCCAGGACCTGGTCGCTATGTGCGTCAACGACATTTTGGCTTCGGGCGCCGAGCCGCTGTTCTTCCTGGACTACGTTGCCATCGGTCACATCGAGGCCGGGCACATGGCAAAGATCATCAAGGGCGTGGCCGATGGCTGTAAGCTTGCGGGCTGCGCGCTCGTGGGCGGTGAGATGGCCGAGCACCCCGGCGTCATGGCTCCTGCCGACTACGACCTTGCCGGATTTACCGTGGGCGTCGTCGACCGTCCCAAGATGCTCGACCCCGCAAACGTCCGCCCCGGCGATGTGATCCTGGGCCTGCCTTCCACCGGTGTGCACTCCAACGGCTACTCGCTCGTGCGCAAGGTCATCGGCGTCGACGGCATTAAGCCGGGCACGCCCGAGGCCGCCGCTAAGGCCGAGGAGCTGAGCCGCCCGCTCGAGGAGCTCGGCGGCGCATCGCTGGCAGACGCTCTGCTGGCCCCCACGCGCATCTACGTCAAGCCGATTCTGGAGCTGCTGCGCGGTGGCGCCAACGTTCATGCCATTGCCCACATCACTGGCGGCGGTATTACCGAGAACCTCAACCGCGCGCTCGCCGACGACGTCGACGCTGTGGTCACCCGCAACGGTGCCGAGATGGGCTGGGACGTTCCGCCCGTCATCACCTATGTGTCGCGCCAGGCCGAGCTTGCGCCCAACGAGGCGTGCAAGACCTTCAACATGGGCGTTGGCCTGTGCCTGATCGTCGCCCCCGAGGACGAGGCCGCGGTGACCGAGGCTCTGGTCGCGCTGGGCGAGAAGCCGTTCCGCGCGGGCGAGTGCGTCGAGGGTTCCGGTAAGGTCGTGTACTCCGATGAGCGCTAACGAGCAGATGGCTGCTGCCGAGAGCCTGGGCTTTGTGCCCTACACCCGTCCGACCGGCACCGATACGGCCGAGCCGCTCAAGATCGGTGTGCTCATCAGCGGTTCGGGTACCAACCTGCAGGCGCTGATCGATCTGATCGCTGCCGGCAAGCTCAACGCTTCGATTGAGCTTGTGGTGTCGAGCCGTCCTTCGGCTAAGGGTTTGCAGCGCGCTGAGCGCGCGGGCATCCAGACGCTCACACTGTCCAAGGATGTCTATGCCGACCCCATCGCCGCCGACGAGATCATCGCGCACGAGCTTCTCGGGCGCGGCTGCGAGTATGTGGTCATGGCCGGTTATATGCGCATGGTGCACACGCCGCTGCTGGCGGCGTTTCCCAATCGCGTGGTCAACCTACACCCGGCGCTGCTGCCGAGCTTTACCGGTGCCCATGCGATCGACGATGCCTTTGCGCGCGGCGTCAAGGTAACTGGCGTGACCGTGCATTTTGCCAACGAGATCTACGACAACGGTCCCATCATCGCCCAGCGTGCGCTGGCTGTCGAGGAAGGTTGGGATGTCGACACGCTCGAGGAGCACATCCACGCGATTGAGCACGTGCTGTATCCCGAGGTCGTGCAAATGCTCGCCGACGGCCGCGTCCACGTGCTGGAGAGCGGCAAGGTCGCAATTGACGCGCCTCGCGGCTAGCGGCGCACAGTACAATTTAGCCGAGTAGTCAGGGTGGTCATTGGCGCCAAGGCGCGCGTGGCCACCTTTTGTTTTGGGTAGTCATCGGGAACGGTCTTTAACGACTGGTCATTCAAGAACGTCGCAGGTGACTAGATGAGAGAGGTGAGCGCATGGCGGATAACGAAGCGCTGTTTACGCCTGAGCTGGTGTTTTTTGATTGGGAGTGTGCAACGCCGGATGAGGTGTTTGCGGGGCTCGAGGGCGAGCTTGCACCACGTGGCTACATTGCGTCCGGTTGGCTCGACGCCGTTCGCACGCGCGAGGATGCCTATCCCACGGGTCTTGCCATGCCGGCGGCAAACATTGCCATTCCGCATACCGATCCGGGGTTTGTGGCCAAGCCCTATATCGCGGTGGTGAAGCCCGCCGCGCCCGTGACATTTAACGCTATGGCTGGCATGGGCGCTCCGGTGCCGGCGCAGATCGTCATCAATCTGGGCATCGCCGAGCCGGGCGGCCAGGTCGAGGCTCTGCAGGCGCTCATGAATATCTTTATGGACGCCGATGCCGCAGCCGACGTGCTCGGCCAGACCACGCCCCAGGGCATGGTCGACGCCATCCGCCGTCACTTCTAGGGTGGGGCTAAGCCGGCACTTGGGGACTGTCCCTAACTGCCGGCTTCCAGAGCTGTCCCCTTTGCACCAAAATGGTGCAGATTAACCTGTCCCCAATGCACCAAGCGTGCCGCGGGGGCTGCGTTGTGACACAATGGCGTTTGTTCGATTCGTTATGCGAAAGGCCAACTATGGCAAATAAGAAAAAGAACTCCGAGGCCGCGCCGACGCCCGAGCAGCAGGCCCGCGCTGCCTCCAGCTCTCGCAAGAAGCAGCGCAAGACGTACGTGTCTAAGACCGTCAAGATCGTCCTGGTGGTCATCGGCGTGCTGGCGATGCTGCTTTCCGTCTCGGCGATGGCGTGCTCCGGCCTTATGTCGCAGGCCGAGGACACCTCGGGCTACAAGCTGACCGGCGGTGTTGCTGCAACTATCAACGGCACCAACCTCACCGAGGACACCGTGACCAAGCAGATCATGAGCATGCGCACGTCCTACGGCTACACCAAGGATAAGGATTGGGCGCAGTATCTGGTTGACAACGACCTCACGCCCAAGAAGTACCGCAAGCAACTCATCGACTCCTACACGCAGCAGATTCTGCTTCAACAGGCACAGAAGGAGAACGGCGTGACGGTGTCGGACGAGGAGGTCGAGAAGGCATGGAAGGACGCGTGCAAGAGCGCGGGCGGTGCCAAGACCTTTAAGAAGACCCTTAAGACCTACGGCTATACCGAGGACACCTACAAGGACTCGCTCAAGGAGAGCCTGGCACAGCAAAAGCTTAAGGATGCCGTGGCGCCCACCAGCAAGCCCAAGGACAGCGAGATCGTCGATTACATCAACGAGAATCTGTCTAACTACAACGATGCTCGCCGCTCGTCGAATATCCTGATCAAGGTCGATTCCGACGCATCTGACGAGGACAAGGCTGCCGCCAAGGCCAAGGCGCAGGAGTGCCTGGATAAGATCAACTCCGGCGAGCTGAGCTTTGAGGACGCCGTGGAGCAGTATTCCGACGATACCGGCTCCAAGGAGAAGAAGGGCGATGTGGGCTGGGACAAGCTCACCACCTTCGTCGACAGCTACCAGGCGGCGCTCGAGGGGCTCAACAAGGGCGATGTGAGCGACGTCGTCGAGTCGACCTATGGTTACCACATCATCAAGTGCACCGACTACTTCCATGTCGATAATCAGGTCGATGACATTAAGCAGGTGCCCAAGGACATCAAAAAGTACGTCTCCAACGTGGTGAAGACGCAAGCGGCCAGCACCGCGTACAGCGAGTGGCTGGAGCAGTACAAGAAGGATGCCGACATCACCGTCAACCCCATGCCCAAAGACGTACCCTATAACGTGAGTCTGAAGGGTGTCACCAAGAGTTCGACCGACGATTCGTCGACGACTGAGTAATCATGGGGCGGTGCTCGCGCGAGTGCCGCCCACACTATTGAGGAGGATTTGCAGATGACCAACGAAGAGCTGCAGAAGGAAATGATTGCGGCCATGAAGGCCAAGGACAAGGTTCGCCTGTCCATCATTCGCCAGGTTAAGGCCGAGGTGAAGAATATCGAGGTCAATGAGCGCCGCGATGTGACCGAGGAAGACGTCAACAGCATGATCAAGCGTCTGATCAAGCAGACGAGCGAGACGCTGGAGATGTCCATCAAGGCCGGCACCGACCAGGAGCGTACCGACAACCTGACCGAGCAAGTCAAGATTCTGGAGAGCCTGCTGCCCGCGCAGGTTTCGGGCGAGGAGCTCGAGGCCCTGATCGAGCAGGTTATCGCCGAGCTGGGCGCCACGTCCAAGAAGCAGATGGGCCAGGTTATGGGCGCACTCGGCAAGGCCACCGGTGGCAACTTCGATAAGCCGGCCGCGGCAAAGATCGTCGGAGCCAAACTCGCGTAGGGGCCGAGCGGTACATAGTTGATGTTTAGGGGGGCGTGGCCGTCATGGTCGCGCCCCTTTTTGCTGGGCTGGGCACTCATTGGGGACAGGCTTAAATGAGTGCCCGGGCTACGCTCATTGGGGACGGGCTTAAATGAGTGCCCAATGAGCAGGTACTCATTTAAGTCTGTCCCCAATGACTAGGTGGAAGGTTGCGGGTTCTTTACGGGAATGTAGTGTGGGCTGCGGAAACGTGATTCTTTCCGTACAATAGTTCAACTCGTGTAAACGCAGGGAAGGGACATTCATGGCAGACATGATCGAGATCAAGCATCTCAACAAGTACTTTGGCGACCTGCATGTGCTCAAAGATATCAACCTCACCGTCAAACGCGGCGAGAAGCTCGTAATGATCGGGCCTTCCGGCTCGGGTAAATCGACGCTCATCCGTTGCGTCGATTATCTGGAGGAGCCCACGTCGGGCGAGGTCGTCATCGACGGTACACCGCTCACCAAAAAGAACCACCTGGAGATGGCTCGCAAGTATAGCTCCATGGTGTTTCAGCAGTTCAACCTGTATCCCAACATGACGGTGCTCGGCAACCTGACGCTCGCGCCCATCAAGCTGCAAAAGAAGAGCAAGGAGGAGGCGACCGAGGTCGCCATCGCCGCGCTCAAGCGCGTTGGCATGGCGCATAAGGCCGGCGAGTATCCGCAGAATCTCTCGGGCGGTCAGCAGCAACGCATCGCCATCGCCCGTGCCCTGTGCACCAAGCAGCCCATCATCCTGTTTGACGAACCGACCTCGGCGCTCGACCCCGAGATGGTCCAAGAGGTTCTGGACGTTATGATTGAGCTCGCGCAGGAGGACATCACCATGATCTGCGTGACGCACGAGATGGGCTTTGCGCGCCAGGTGGCCGACCGCGTCATCTTTATGGAGGACGGCCGCATTCTGGAGGAGGGCACGCCCGAGCACTTCTTCGATAACCCCGAGAACCCGCGCTGCCGCGAGTTCCTGTCCAAGATTCTGCACTAGGTGCGGTGATGGACATGACGGATATGACGAGGGCGGCCGTGTCGCGCCGTCACTTTTTGAAGCTGGCGGGCGCCGGTATGCTTGCGCTGACGGGGTCCGCGCTTACCGGTTGCGGCAACTCCACCAGCGGCGAGGGCTCCGACAAGGGGTCCAAGCTTGCGGCCATCAAGTCGCGTGGCCATCTGAATGCCGGCGTTAAGAAGGATGTTCCCGGCTATGGCTATTACGACACCGCCAAGGGCCGCTTTGAGGGCATGGAAGTCGATTTGTGCTACCAGATCGCCGCTGCCGTCTTTGGCGTGAGCTACAAGGAGGCCCGCGCCCAGGAGCTTGTCGAGTTTACCGACGTAACGCCCAAGACGCGCGGCCCGCTGATCGATAACGGCCAACTTGACGTTGTCGCGGCGACCTACACCATCACCGACGAGCGCAAGAAGAGCTGGGATTTCTCGACGCCGTACCGCACCGACTACGTGGGACTCATGGTCAAGAAGCGTTCGGGCTTTACCTCGATTGAGGATCTGGATGGTAAGGTCATTGGTGTGAGCCAGGGTGCCACCACGCAGGGCCTGATCGAGCAGATGATCAAGGACAACGGATTTAGCTGTAAGCCCGAGTTTAGGGCCTTTAGCGGCTATCCCATCATCAAGAGTTCGCTCGACGCCGGCAATATCGACGTCTTTGCCATGGACCGCTCCACGCTGGCCGGTTACATGAACGAGACCGTTGAGCTGCTGCAGCCCGAGGTCAAGTTTGGCGAGCAGGGCTACGGCGTGGCGACCAAGAAGGGCTGCGACCTTTCGGCCGTGGTCGATCAGGTGATTTGCGATCGCCTGGCCGACGGCTGGCTCGACCAAGAGGTCAAGACCTGGGGTCTTGTATAGGCGCATCGTCCAAGGAAGGAATCAAATGCTCGAAGGATTATTTGACGCCGACCGTTGGTCGACGACATTTCAAAACATGGGGCCCTTCTGGGAGGGCTTTGGCGTGACGCTACAGGTGGTCGTTGCCGGTCTGCTGCTGTCGCTGGTACTGGGCACGCTGCTGGGTGTGTTCTCTACCACTCGCTCGCGCGTGCTGCGCGCCATAAGCCGCGTGTACGTGGAGTTTTACCAGAACACTCCGTTGCCCGTGCAGGTGCTCTTTATGTACATGGCCGGTCCGCAGTTTTTGCAGGCCATAACCGGTGCCGACCAGCCGGTGCGCATCGCACCGTTCGTGCTGGGCTTCTTGGGCGTGGGCCTGTATCACGCGGCCTACATTTCGGAGGTCATCCGCACTGGTATCGAAGCGGTGCCGCGCGGTCAGATGGAGGCGGCCCAGAGCCAGGGCTTCACCCGTGCGCAGGCGTACTGGTACATCGTGCTGCCCCAGACGTTTAAGATCATTCTGCCGCCGCTGTGTAACCAGGCGCTCAACCTGGTCAAGAACACGTCGGTGCTGGCGCTTGTGGCCGGCGGCGACCTTATGTACCGTTCCGACGACTTTGTGAGTCTGTACGGTTACCTGCAGGGATACATCGTCTGCTGCCTTATGTACTTCATCATCTGCTTTCCGCTCGCCATGCTGGTGCAGTGGCTCGAGCGCCGCTCCAAGGAGCGTCCGCACGGCGTGAGCCTGGCCGAGCTGGGGCTCGACAACGTAGAGGAGGCCTAGCGCATGGAAATCTTCAACGCGACCAACCTGCTCTACATTTGGGGCGGCTTTGTTAAGACGATCGAGATCTCGGCGCTGTCGATCTTTTTCTCGCTCATCTTCGGCACGGTGCTGGCGCTCGTTAAGAGCTATGCGCCCCGCCCGTTCCGTATTTTGGTGAGCGCCTATATCGAGCTGTTCCGCTGCACGCCGAACCTGCTGTGGATCCTTTTTATCTACTTTACGGTGCAGGGTTTGGACATTGTGATTTCGACCATCGCCTTTACGCTGTTTACCAGCGCCGTTATGGCCGAGATTGTGCGCGGCGGCCTCAACTCGATTCCGCGCGGCCAGTTTGAGGCAGCGCAGAGCCAAGGCTTCGGCTTCTTTGCCACCATGCGCTACATCATTCTGCCTCAGACGTTTAAGACGATCATTCCGGCGCTGTTTAGCCAGTGCACGACCGTCATCAAGGACAGCTCGTATCTTTCGGGCATTAACGTGGCCGAGCTCATGTACACGGCAAACGTCGTGATGGCCCACGCGATCGACCTGTCGCAGGTGCTTATGCTCTACGGCCTGGTATTTGCGATGTACTTTGTGCTCAACTTTGGTATCTCGTTGCTGGTTCGCGCATATCAGAGGCGAATGGTGGCAGCGTAGAATGTGGCAAAGGGACAGCCCCTTTGTCACATAGAGAAAGGAATCGCGATGAGCGATCTGGAGAACAAGAAGAATCCTGTGGTCATTACCATCGCGCGCGACTTTGGCGCCGAGGGCCACGAGATTGGTCGCATGCTTGCCGACGAGTTGGGGATTCCGCTGTACGATAACGAGCTGCTGGTGCGTGCGTCGCTGCGCGCGGGCGAGTCGCTCGATAAGATGGCCGCCTACGACGAGCGCCTGGCCGTGGAGAATATGGCGTTCCTACCCGACCGCTACGATGCACGTTCGTACTCGGACAAGTTGTTCCAAAAGATGAGCCAGGTGATTTTGGATCTGGGCGAGACCGAGAGCTGCATTATCGAAGGCCGTCTGTCCGATTACCTGCTGCGCAACAACCCCAACCACATTGCCGTGTTGGTGACCGCACCCTTTGAGGACCGCGTCGAGATTGTGCGCAAGAAGCGTGGCCTTAACAAAAAGAAGGGCGCCAAGCTGGTCAAACAGCAGCAGAAGGCGCGCGAGGCGTTCTATAAGCGCTATAGCGCCGGCAAGTGGAAGATGACGAGCGGTAAAGACATCGTCGTCAACCGCGCCAAGCTGGGCCGCGAAGGCTGCAAGGACGTCATCGCCGCAGCCTACCGCTACAAGGTGGCCCAACTCGAAGGCTAACCAGTTGAAACCACCACAAAGGGGACAGGCACCTTTGTGGTGGTTTGGGCGGCCGGCATAGAAAAAGTCCCCGCCGGGCGCGTGCTCGACGGGGACTTTGCCGTTTGATGGCTAACGCTGTAGGTGATTACTCGCCCAGCAGGCTCTTGGTGATGGAAGCGGCGGCCTTCTTGCCGGCGCCCATCGCCAGAATGACCGTAGCGGCACCGGTGACGATGTCGCCGCCGGCCCAGATGCGGGGATCGGTGGTCTGGCCGGTCTCCTCGTCGGCGACGATGTAGCCCCACTTGTTGAGCTCCATCTTGCCGCCGATCTTCTTTGCGAAGGGGTTGGCGTTGGTACCGATAGCCGAGATTGCGACGTCGCAGGGAATCTCCTCGATGGCGCCCTCGATGGGCACCGGGCGACGACGGCCGGACTCGTCGGGCTCGCCGAGCTCCATCTTCTGGACCTTGACGGCGCACACGGAGCCGTCCTCGCCAGCGACAAACTCGAGCGGGGAGACGAGCGGCAGAACCTCGACGCCCTCGGCCTTGGCATGGTGCAGCTCGGCGCGACGGCAGGGCATCTCGTCCTCGGTACGGCGGTAAGCGATGATGGCGTGCTCGGCGCCCAGACGCTTGGCGGTACGGACGGCGTCCATAGCCACGTTGCCGCCGCCAAAGACGACGACGTTCTTGCCGTGCTTGGTGGGGGTGTCGTACTCGGGGAACTTGTTGGCCTTCATCAGGTTCACGCGGGTGAGGTACTCGTTCGCGAAGAAGACGTTGGGCAGGTTCTCGCCGGGGACGTTGAGGAACTTGGGCAGGCCAGCGCCGGTCGCCACGTAGATGGCGTCGAAGCCCTGCTCGAACAGCTCCTCGGCCGTGGCCATGTTGCCCACGACGGAGTTGTACTCAAACTTGACGCCCATGTCCTCCAGGCCGTCAATCTCGCGCTTGACGACCGCCTTGGGCAGACGGAACTCGGGGATGCCGTAGACCAGCACGCCGCCGCCGGTGAAGAAGGCCTCGAAGACGGTAACGTCAAAGCCGTTACGGGCGAGCTCGCCGGCGCAGGTGATGCCGGACGGGCCGGAGCCGACGACGGCGACCTTCTTGCCGTTCTTGGGGGCCATCTTGGGCGTGGAGGCGAGCTCGGGGCGATCACCCAGGAAGCGCTCGAGCTGGCCGATGGCCACGGGCTCGGACTTCTTACCACGGATGCACTTGCCCTCGCACTGGTTCTCCTGCGGGCAGACGCGGCCGCAGATGGCGGGAAGCATGGAGTCCTCGCGGATGGTATCGAGAGCGCCGCCGAAGTCCTTCGCGCGGATCTGCTCGATAAAGCGGGGGATGTTGATGTTGACGGGGCAGCCCTCAACACAGAACGGCTTCTTGCAGTTGAGGCAGCGCTCGGCCTCGGCCAGCGCCATCTCCTCGGTGAAGCCCTTGTCGACGGGGCGGAAGTCGCAGGCGCGCTCGGCAGCCGGCTCCTCGTTATCGGGGGTGCGGGGCGACTTCATATCGGCAACGAAACGACCGTTAACTAGTGGCATGCGCAGCTCTTTTCCTCATAGGCCTTGAGGGACTCGCCCTCTTCGGAACGGTAAGCGGCCTGGCGGGCACGAAGGTCATCCCAGTCGACCAGGGTGGCATCGAAGTCGGGGCCGTCGACGCAAGCGAACTTGGTCACGCCGCCCACCTCGACGCGGCAGCAGCCGCACATACCGGTGCCGTCAACCATGATGGGGTTGAGCGACGCGGTGATGGGGGTATCGTACTTCTGGGCGGTGAGGGTCGAGAACTTCATCATCGGAACGGGGCCGACGCAGAAGACCTGGCTCACGGCCTTGTCCTGCAGCAGGCGCTCCAGCGGAGCGGTGACAACGCCCTGCTCTCCGTAGGAACCGTCGTCGGTGGTGATATGGATGTGGTCCTCGTCGAGGAGCTCGCGGAACTGGTCCTCCATGAGCAGGAGGTCCTTGGTGCGGGCGCCCATGATGGCGTGCACCTCGTGACCGGTCTCGACCAGGTGCTTGGCGACCGGGAAGGCAATTGCCAGGCCGACGCCGCCGCCAATGACGGCGCAGGGGCCCTCGGCCATCTCGGTGGGAACGCCCAGCGGGCCCACGACGTCGCGCAGCGACTCGCCGGCTTCGTAAGTGGACAGCATCTCGGTGGTCTTGCCGATCACCATGAAGATGAACTCGACCCAGCCCTCGTCACCGTTCCAGCCGGCCAGGGTAAACGGGACACGCTCGCCCGTCTCGTTGGCGCGGACCATGAGGAACTGTCCAGCGTGCGCATGCTTGGCGATTGCGGGCGCCTCGATGCGGAACTTGAACACCTTCTCCGAGAACTGCGTCTTCTCCAGGATCTTATACATAGAACCCCTCTCTTGTTAGGGCCGCCGAACCGTGCCTCCACGGAAATGGACGGTAGCCCGAATAAAACCGTACGCGCACAGGCGTTGTGCAGACATACGGTGCAAATTATACCCTCATGGACATGTCACTTACGTGTGTCTTCGGCGGTTGGGAGCAGGGTTTATCCACTTCGACCTGCCAAAGGGGGAGAGGTTTATTTTGGCAGGTTTTATCAGGCAAAACGGCAAAGGGGGCCGGCCTCGCGCTTCGGTGAGGCCGGCCCCCTTTGGAGCGTTGCATATGTATAGCGGCACAGGGTTTATTGCGACGCAGCCGCCGCGGCGTTTCCGCAGATGAAACCTGCCAAAATAAACATCCCTAAATGGTAGGTTTTAGTGCTTGCCGTTGGCGGAAGCGGCGCCGTTTACGTGGTCGCGGGCATAGACCACGCCGTGCACGATCGCCAGGCCGGCGGCGTCGGCCGCGCGGGCGCAGGTGTCCTGGAAATCCTCGGCCTCGCGGGCGCGCAGCTGCTTAAGAACGTAGTCGGCGACGGCCATCTTGCCGGGAGGGTTGCCGATGCCGGTGCGGATGCGGCTGAAGTCGCGGCTGCCCATCTTGTCGATGATGGAGCGCAGGCCGTTGTGACCGGCGTGGCCGCCGCCCACCTTAACGCGGACGTCGCCGGCGGGAATGTCGAGCTCGTCGTGAATCACGAGCAGCTCCTCGGCCTTGATCTTGTACTCGCGGCAGAGCTTGGAGATGGGCCCGCCCGAGGTGTTCATGTACGACTGCGGCTTGACCAGTACAATCTGGCGCTTGCCGTTCTCTTCCTCGGCATCGTTGATGTTGATGAGCGCGACCTCGGCGCCTGCTTGGTTTTTCCAGTACGTGACGCCGGCCTGACGGGCCAGCTCGTCGATCGCCTTAAAACCGGCGTTGTGGCGGGTCTCGGCATACTCATCGCCAGGGTTGCCAAGTCCGGCAACCATGCGAATCTTAAGCGGCTGTGCAGCTGCCATATTTGTCCTTCCGTTACATAAAAAGTTTAATCAACGACAAAGGCTACCACGCCCGCCGAAGGCGAGACTTCGTTTCAGCGAAATCCCACCAGACAAAAGCGCGGCCGCGGCAGGGCGAGCCGTCGGAACAGAAGAAACCCCCGCGCGACCTTTGCGAAGCAAGGGGGAGCGCGGGGGTTTCTTCTGTTCCGACGGCGATGCGCCGGGTTACAAGGACGATGCGATTACAGCGCGAAGTCGCCGCCGACGAGCGTGGAGACGGGCTCCTCGTGGTAAACGGCGGAGATGGCCTGAGCGAACTCCTCGGCGACCGAGATGGTCTTGATCTTGCCGCCGACCTCGACGGGAATGGCGTCGGTGACGAGGCACTCGACGATCGGGGCGTCGTTCAGACGCTCGATGGCCGGACCGGAGAAGATGCCGTGGGTGGCGCAGACGTAGATGTCGCCAGCGCCCATAGCCTTGAGCTCCTTGACGTTGGCGCACAGGGTGCCAGCGGTGTCGATCATGTCGTCGTTGATGATGCAGGTCTTGCCCTTGATGTCACCGATGATGCCCATGACCTCGGCGGCGTTGTGGCGCGGACGGCCCTTGTGGGCGATGGCCAGGTCGCAGCCGAGCATGTCGGACAGCTTCTTGGCGGCCTTGGCGCGGCCCACGTCGGGGGAGACGACAACCAGGTTGTCGGTGTCGAAGTGCATGTCGTTGTAGTACTGGCCAAACAGCGGCAGTGCGGACAGGTGGTTAACCGGGATATCGAAGAAGCCCTGGATCTGGCCCTGGTGCAGGTCGAGGGTGATGATGCGGTTGACGCCGGCGCGCTCGAGCAGGTTGGCGACGAGGCGGGCGGTGATGGGCTCGCGCGGGCCGGCCTTGCGGTCCTGGCGGGCATAGCCGTAGTGGGTGATGACGGCGGTGATGGAGCGGGCGGATGCGCGCTTGGCAGCGTCGGTGGCGATGAGCAGCTCCATGAGCATGTCGTTGACGTTGCCGCCGGCCACGGACTGAATCAGGAAGACGTCGGCGCCGCGGACGGTCTCGTCGTAGCGGGCGTAAATCTCACCGTTGGCGAACTGCTTTAGCGTAAGGCCCGAAAGCTCGACCCCAAGGTACTCAGCGATCTTCTGAGCGAGGGGACGGTTGGAGGAACCGGAATACACGCGGATGGACTTGCGCATATTCTCCGACTTCTCGGGATCATTAATCGGCATTACCCTTCTCCTTTATATCGAATGCCATATAGATGCCTTTTTGCATTGTAACCGCGCGGCGGGGTTAATCGGGTCTTGATAACGTCTTTACCGTCAACGGACACGAACCGACCACTCATCCGGTTGCGCAGGTCACGATAGAAAAAGGAGCCGCCCCCATGGGAACAGCTCCTTAGATGCTTGGTAAAACGTTATGCCTCGTCGTCCTCGTGCAGGCGGCGGCGATAATCGGCGGCCCAGCCCTCAATGTTTACCTGACGGGCACGACCCAGGCCAAGTGCGTCGGCCGGGACCGGCTCAGTGATGACGGAGCCGGCGGCCACGAGCGCGCCGTCGCCAATCTGGGCGGGCGCGACCATCATGGTGTCGGAACCGATGAAGGCGTCCTTGCCGATGACGGTCTTGTGCTTGTGCACGCCGTCGTAGTTGCAGGTGATGGAGCCTGCGCCCACGTTGACGCCGGAGCCCATGGTGGTGTCGCCGATGTAGGACAGGTGCGGCACCTTAGAGCCCTCGCCGATCGTGGACTTCTTGATTTCCACGTGCGTGCCGGCCTTGGAGCCGTCGAGCATGTGGGTGCCCGGGCGCAGGTAGGCGCGCGGGCCGCAGTCGACGCCGTTCTCGAT
>CAKURW010000005.1 GCA_934675795.1 uncultured Collinsella sp. | reverse complement strand
CCGGGCTTGGCGTACGAGCGCCTGGACGGCCTGCGTGAGTGGTTCTTTGGCGACTTTGAGGCCGAGCGCGTGATGCTTATGCCCGAGCGCCCGTGGCGCGATTTCTATCGTCAATTTGGCGGCGAGGGCCAGATCCAGGTGCGCGAGCGCATGGTGGCGACGCTGACCGAACTCATGCAGCGTCCGGACCATACGTGCGTGCTCGCGGTAAGCCATGGCTCGGCTATCAAGGAGTTTTTGGACCACGTGAGGGGTGCGGTGGCTGACGAGCGCGATCGCGTGCCGGGCAACTGCTCGGTGCTGTATTTCGTGTTTGACGACGAGGCCGGTACGTTTGAACTGGTTGAGATTTTTACGCAGGAAGACTACGCGCGCGAGCTGGGGCTTGAACCGCTCGTGGCTACTGCGGGTCCGCAGCGCGGATAACGCGAGCGCGGCGGCACGGGTCGCCGGCTAACTTCTCGACGCAAAAGGGGCGTAGATGCATGTACCTGCTGCATCTCCGCCCTCTGTTTGTTGAGCTGCCGATTTTTGTGCTGGGCGGTCTGGTCTTGCTAGAACCGCGCGACCTGGTGCGTGAGCAGACCTGTCGGAACTTGCGGCGCGGCGCCGCTGACCTGCGCGGCGGGGAAGAGCACGGCAACGGTAAAGTTGAACGGCTCCTTGCCGGTGTACGTTCCGGCGGCACGGGCCTCATCGGCCAGCAGCTGCGACGCCCCGGTCAGAGCGGCCGCGTAGGCGGGGTCGTCGGTCAGTGCCGGCTCCGTTGCTTGGTCGAGCATAGCGCGGATGGCCCCGACGGCATCCTCGCGCTTGACCTCCCACGCGCGGTGCGTAATGCCCGCGGGGTCGGTAACGGCGTAGAGCGACGCGCCCTCTTTGGCGGCGCCCAGGATGATATCCATGACGGGCGAGGCCTCGTAGGCGAGCGACACGGGGCGCGGCTGCACCTTGAGCTCGGCGATCGCGCGCGCGGCGGCGGCCACGTCGGCGCTGGCATCGCCCTTGCCGCCCGCAAGTACACTCGTCGGGCAGATCGCCACGACACCCGTCACACGTCCCGGCTCGCCCGAGCATTCGTACACGTAATACGCCGCACCCGGGTCCTTGAGCATCAGACCATCGGCAATGGCTCCGCGCAGAGCATCGTTGCCGCTCAGGATGCTGCCCATTGCAGGCAGCGCCTCGAGCACGCGGTCCTGAGCCGGGCGGATGCAGGGAAACGGAAGTGCTTTCATGGGCGGTCCTAACGCACGAGTCGGTTTGTTCGCGGCTTATTATGCCCCAACTTGGCCGCTCGCGTCCCAGAGCACGTTATCGGCGAGCGCGATTAGCACCTGCTGACAACGAACGATGTTGGCGTGGGGCACATATTCGTTGGGCTTGTGGGCGAGCGCGAGCGACCCGGGGCCATAGCTCATGCAGTTACGGTTACCCGTCTTGCCGGCAATGACGGCAGTGTCGGTGTAGCCGGTAAAGAAGCCGACGGTCGTATCCGTGCCCGTTACATCGTCTGCTGCGCACTTGAGTGCAGCTAGAAGGGGAGAGACCGGATCGCGCTCGATGGCGGGGCGGTCGCCTGTTACGGCATAGGCGCCATGGCAACCGGGAACGGCGGCTTCGGCGCCGGCGATGGCCTGCTCTACCATGCGCGTCGCGGCGGCTGTATCGGTCGGCGGGGTCAGGCGCATATCGACCCAGACCTTGGCATGGTCGGGCACGACATAGGGACGGTAGCCACCTTCGATCTGTCCAAACGTGATGGTCGATGGTCCCAGCTCATCATGCACGGGCAGTGCCGCGAACGCACGGCGCAGCGCGCAGACGGCCTCGGCCATGGCGGCGACGGCGTCTGCGCCCTTCCAAGGCTGGCTCGCATGCGCCGTGACGCCGGTCATCTCGATCTCGAACCACGTGCGACCCTTGTGCGCCACCTGAATCTGTCCGTCGGTGGGCTCGGTGTCCAGCACCCATTCGCGCGAGCCGACCCAGCCGGCATCGATCGCGGCCTCTGAGCCGCGCATAAAGTCTTCCTCGTCGACTGAGCAGATGAGTGAAAAGCCGCGGCGGGGCAGCGCGCCATCCGCCGCCACGCGCTCGAGCGTATGGACCAGTGCGGCAATGGCGCAGGCCAGGCCACTCTTCATATCGCAGGAGCCGCGACCATAGAGTTTATCGTCGCGCACGATCGCTCCGAGCGGCGGCGTGTCTGCCTCCCAGCCATCGCTCAGGGTGACGGTATCCATGTGACAGATGTAGACGAGTCGGGCCTCGTCGCTTACGGCCGGCACGGTAATCATAAGGTTGCGGCGCCCGGGGAGTACTTCGAGCTCCTCAATCTGCACGGCATCGAGCGCAGGACTATCAAGCTGCGCCAGCTGCTGCTCAATGAGCCTCTTAATGAAGTGCTCGATCTCGTCCTCATACGCGCCCGGGTCTGAGCTGTCGATCCGCACGAGCTCCTGCGTAAGCCGCCAGGCAAAGTCCTCATCAACCATATGCAACCTCACAATCAGTCTGCTTTCCAAACCGATTGTAAGTCTCCTGAGAGATCTGCGACATGCGCGTGGCGATATTTGCCGTTCGCAGGCCGAGCCATCGCGCTCGCCGTCTGAGCGGGTTCACAAACGAAGCAGTGGGTACGTACCCTTCATGGACGACATGCTGTGCGACATATCTGCCTTTCGGTATCACCGGATACCTCCACAGGTCTTGGCAATAATGCCGGACCTGCCCGATTCTGCGGACGATCCGCGCAGGGAGCACCTATGTGAGCATCCGCTCGTCAAGCATTTCCTGGGCACCCCGTTACACGTGTTGGCGCAGGGCGTCTGCGGGCGCAAGGGCGATCGCATTGTCAGGCATGTTTGGAACGGGGAGAGGCCGTTTGATTCCGTGCGGCAGACGGAGTTTGGCCTCGATGCCGCGTCCCCACTCTTTACCCTGCTGACCCTGGCTTCCTCGGTCTCAAACGAGCGTCTGATCATGTGCATGTATGAGATGTGCGGCACCTTTGCCGTGTGCAAGATTGCGTCTCAGGTAAAGTCGGCACTTGAGCAGGCATACGGGGGCCGGTGGGGTGACGCACGGTCGGGCTGGGAAAACGTAAAGGATACCTCGGGGAATCCAACAGACTTGTGGAAACGACCTCCCTTGATTGAGCTCTCTGAACTTACCGAGTACGTCGATAAGATCCCGGGGCTCCGCGGCGCTAAATCGTTCACGCGTGCCGCGAAATGCATTACGGGGGTGGCGGCATCGCCGCTCGAGGTCCAGGCTTCGATGCTGTTTGGCCTTACGAGGTTGCGCGGCGGCGAAGGGCTGCGCCTTACCAATAACGTCGAGATTCGCTTGACGCGCAGTGCCCGCCTGGTTTCGGGGCTTGATAGGCGCTATGCCGATATCCTGCTGGCAAATAAGGACGGCAGCAGAGAGTGTCTGGTTGAATGCCAAGGTAAAGCCATTCACGGATCCATAGAATCCAAGATTTCGGACTCCGATCGAACGACGGCGCTGCAAGCGATGGGATATCCCGTCATTCTGATGACCTATGGTCAGCTGGCCGACTCCGATGCCTTCCGCGTGGTGATGGAGCTCATCATGGCCTATCTCGATGTGCCGCTGAAAGACAAGACGCCGCGACAGCAGGAGCTCGAACGGCGGCTTCGTGAGGAGATTTTTATCGATTGGGCGGGAATGTAGCCGCGCGGGTGGAAAACGGTCGCGCGGACTAGAGTTTTGGTCACAAAAAGACTTATATTTCGCCTTGGAGGGGCCTTAAAAATGCTATCTAGAATAAGTTGTTTCGGAAAATGGACAGTCAACTTACATTCGGCACATAGAGATCGATTTTTACCTACTAAAGTCCCTGATAAAGCTGTTTATCAAAGCGGGTGTGCTTAGCGACTTGAGCCTCACTATCGATTATCTGAAAAAACTTGTTCTGGGTATCATTTTAAAGTCGTCCGGAGCAACAAAATCGGCCCCCGTTTCGTGAAAACGGGGGCCGAATGGGCTTCATGGCCTGCCTGGCAGGCTTGGCACCGGCGCTATTTGATCACACGCACGCGATACATCGACGGAATCTGCTTGAGCGCCTCGATCGTGCTGCCGTCCAGGTGCTCATCGGTGTCGAACATGGTGTAGGCGTTCTCGCCAGCGGACTCGTTGGTCATGCGCTGCACGTTGGCGTTGTCCTTGGCGAGAATGGCCGTGATCTGGCCGATCATGTTGGGCACGTTGGCATGCAGGCAGGCAATGCGGCTTGCGGCGCGCGCCTTGCCCATGCTGCAGGCGGGGTAGTTGACGCTATGTGCGATGTTGCCGTTCTCCAGGTAATCCTTGAGCTCGCTGATGGCCATGTCGGCGCAGTTGGCCTCGGCCTCGCCGGTGCCGGCGCCCGAATGCGTGGTGATAAACGTGTTGGGCATCTTGACGGTCTTGGGCGTGGCAAAGTCGCAGCTAAACCAGCTGAGTTTGCCTGCACGCAGGGCGGCGTCGACGGCATCCTCGTCAATGATGGTCTCGCGCGCGTAGTTGATGAGCACGGCGTCCGGGGCCAGCAGGTTAATCTGCTCGGTGCTGATCATACCGATGGTGTCGGCCTTGCTGGGCACGTGCACGGTGAGGTAGTCGCAGCCGCGGCACAGATCCTCGAGCGTGCCCACGCGCTGCACCTCGCGGCTCAGCACCCATGCGTGCTCGACGGAAATGAACGGGTCGTAGCCGTAGACGTCCATGCCCAGATCGACACAGGCGTTGGCGACCTTGGAGCCCACGTTGCCCAGACCGATGACACCGATGCGCTTGCCCTTGAGCTCGCGGCCCACAAAGGCCTTCTTGGCCTTTTCGGCATCGACCTGAATCTCGGGGTCGTCGGCGTTGTTGCGCACCCAGTTCATCGACTGCACGACGCCGCGGCTCGAAAGCACCAGCATGCCCAGGACGAGCTCCTTGACGGCGTTGCTGTTGGCACCGGGGGAGTTAAAGACGACGACGCCTTTCTTGGCGTACTCCTCGACGGGGATGTTGTTGACGCCGGCGCCGCAGCGGGCGATGGCGCGGATGCCCTCGGGCAGCTCGTAGCCGTGCAGGTCGGTCGAGCGCATCAGGATGGCGTCGGCCTCCTCGGCGGTGCTTACAAACTCGTAGCCCTCGCCAAACTCGACTTTGCCGTCTTTGGTGATGTCGTCGATGGTCTTAATCTTACGCATGGAAAAACTCCTTAGCAGGTTTTGATCTAAGCAGGGTGGTTTGAAGTGGCTGGTCGGCCCGCGCGTTGCGGGCTAGTTAGATCGCGGGCTCAAACTATGCTGCGCTTCGAAGTCCTTCATGTACGAGGCCAGCGCCTGCACGTCTTCCATGGTGACGGCGTTGTACACGCTGGCGCGCATGCCGCCCACCAGGCGATGGCCCTTGACGTTTTGAATCTGGTGCTCGGCCGCGCCTGCGACAAAGGCGGCGTCGAGGTCGGCATCGCCGGTACGGAACGTGACGTTGGCGATGGAGCGGCTGCCCTCCTGCGTGGTGCCGTGGAACAGCTCGCTGTTCTCGAGCAGGTTGTAGAGCAGGTTGGCCTTGGCCCAGTTGCGCTCGGCCATAGCAGCAAGTCCGCCGGTCTCCTCGACCCAGCGGAATACCTTGCCGCACACGTAGATGCCAAAGGTGTTGGGCGTGTTGAGCATGGAGCCCTTGGCGGCCTCGGTCTTAAGATCCATGTACTGCGGCGTCTGCGCAAAGGCCGGGCCGTCGGCGATCAGGTCGTCGCGCACGATGACCACGGTCACGCCCGCGGCGCCGGCGTTTTTCTGCGCGCCGGCGTAAATGAGCCCGTAGCGCTCGACGTCGAGCGGTTGCGACAGAAAGCAGCTCGAGACATCGGCGACCAGCGGCACGTCGCCGCAATCGGGCAGCTCGTGGTACATGGTGCCAAAGATGGTGTTGTTCTGGCAGATGTAGACGTAGTCGAGCCCGTCGCCCGCGGCCTCGGCGGCAATGCGCGCGTTGATGTCGGCCATGTCGGGGATGCAGTCGAAGTTGGTGTCCTCGGAGCTCGCGAGCAGCACAGCCTCACCGTACTTGGCGGCTTCTTTGTATGCCTTGTTGGCAAAGTTGCCGGTCACGATGTAGCCGGCGCGGCCGCGGCGCATGAGGTTCATGGGGATGCCCGCAAACTGCAGCGTGGCGCCGCCCTGCAAAAACAGGACGCGGTAGTTGTCGGGGATGCTCAGCAGGCGGCGCAGAGTTGCCTCAGCGTCATCGATGATCTGCTGGTACATGCTAGATCGATGACTCATCTCGAGCACGGACATGCCGCAACCGCGGTAGTCCATCATCTCGTCGGCGATCTCGGCGAGCACGCTTGTGGGCAGCGCTGCCGGGCCAGCTGAGAAGTTGTGCACACGTGCCATCTTCTAGTCTCCCTCGTAGTCGTTTGAACGTTCGGGATACTTTAGCACAGTGGAGCGCCAGGCGCGACCGCATCACGGTAAAACCCGAGTGTGCCGCTATGATTTACAGGGTTGTTACATGGGGGGAGGGTTTATCTGGAGGCTCGCATCCGATCTGCCTCTGCCTTTGCCTGTTTCCAAGGGCGCACGCGGCCGTTGGTGAGGTCATCGTAACCATGAGCGATGGTACGTTGAATGTGATCTTCGCGTTCCTGAATGGTAGTTAGCGCGCGCGTCTGATCAGAAATAGGCTTTACGACAGGCATATGAAACTCCTTACATAGAATCATATGTATAACTCTATGTTGAGTGTAGCGGAGGGTGGCGTTGGGCGTGTGCGTGCCTGCATTCGTAAGCGCGGTTGTCTGGCAAGTGTGATTTGGGGCGACCTCGTTAAAGTTTCTAAGCTGCGAAAATGACCGTTAACCGGATTAAATTTTGTTGCTCAACATTTGACACTCTGGGCGTGGTAACTTTTTTACCAACAGGTATGATTATTGTCATGTGCGCCGCGCCTGCCTGCCGGGTTGCGGCGCACTTGTGACAGCCTTTGACACCCTTGGAGCGTGTACTGTGGATATAACCACAAAAAGCGTTCGGGGGGGGGGTGCTCACCCGCGAGCAATTCCTCCCGCATGAGATGCGCATCGTCGCTGCCCTTCGTATGCAGGGCGCAAGCGACGAGCAGGTCATTGTACGCGTAAAGAGCGAGAACCTCTTTCAATATCCCACGGAGCGCATGGTCGCCAATCGCGCAACCGTGTGCCTTCGCCGCCTTGACGCCACGGTGCCCACGGACGCCGTATGCGCCGCGCGCGGCATCGACCCCAAAACCGCCGTCGAGGCTGCGTCATCCCTAACCAGGCTTATGGCATCCGGCACTCCCACGCAGGCGGACCAGGCCATCTTCTACAGCATGATCTGCCGCTACGATATCGTGCGCGAGCTCGTGCTCGTCGAGGTAGGGGAGCGCCTACAAAACTTCGATTATGCCTTTACGGCGGTTGACCTCAACGCCTTTATGACACGCTTTACCACGGAGTATCCGGACGCGGCCCGCTGGACTGAGGCCACGGTCAAGCGCATTAAGGGCTCGCTCCGCCAGACGCTCCGCCATGCTGGCCTTATCGGCGAGGGCCTGGGCCCGGAGTCCGAGCGCCTGTCACCACTCTTCCTCGATTCCGATGTCGAGCGAGCCTTGGTTCAGCTGGGCGAGCAGCCGCTTATCGCGGCCCTTACCGGCAGGGCGGTGATGTAGCGTGGCTCCCGCCAAAAGCGCCGTCGACCCTGTTATCACCCCGGCGACCGATCTCACCACCAATATCGGCATCCATTCCCGCAAGAGCGTCGTGGCGGCGCATGCCCGCTCCGAGCGCGCCTGTCAGGAATTTGAGCGCCGTGCGCAGCTTCTGCGCGAGTGCCTGTGCAGCGAGGACTTTTTGGCCAACAAGGGCATAGGCAATGAGATCGGCTTCCACACTTTTTGCTATGACCCCGCGCTGGAGTTTGAGGCGCGTGCATTATTTGACACCCTTTCATGCGATGCCGAGGCCGACAAGCTTCCGTGCACGCTCAAGGTCGTGAACCTTTACGACGCCGTGCTGGCAATTCTCGAAAAGCGCCGTGTCCTCAAGGCTATCCCGCGCCAAGAGGAGCGCCGCGGTACCCAGCGCGTGCTCGAGGACGTGGCCAAGTTCGCCTCGCCCGAGAAAGTTGCCGCGTACATCCTTGAGCAGACCGAGCCGTTCGCGCCCGGAGACGTCATTCTCCTCACCGGTGCAGGTGAGGTCTTCCCGTTCTTTCGCATGCACACGCTTCTCCACTGCATGCTTGCGGATTTTGATGAGGTGCCTGTGGTCGCCGCCTATCCGGGCAGTTTCAACGGCTCTTCTTTCCAGCTCTTTAACCGTCTGCCGGCCGACAACTACTACCGCGCCATCGATATCTCGTAAGCACGGCTCCCCGCAGGCATGTCCCTGCCGCCGGTAACAACCCTATGCCATAACGTTCCCAAACCCAAAGGAGCACCCATGGACAACACAATCATTCGCGACCTCTTTGCAAAAGACCTTAACCGCTCCATCAACGGCGTGGTCAAGGTCCAGGATTCAAAAGATGGGTCCATCCGCCAAGAGCTTGCCGAGTACGTGGTGACGCGCGAGTTGCAGAGGCACTTTGCCACGTTCTTCAAGGCCTACGGCGATGCCATCGATGCGCGCACCGACAAGATCGGCGTGTGGATCAGTGGTTTCTTCGGTTCCGGTAAATCGCACTTCCTCAAGATGCTGAGCTACCTGCTCGAGAATCGCCAGATCGGCGGTAAGAGCGCCATCCGCTACTTTGACGGCAAGATCGTCGACCCCATGGTCGCGGCTGCCATGGAGCGCGCCTGCTCGGTGCCCACGCAGGCCATCCTCTTTAACATCGATAGCAAGGCGGGCCAGTGGAAGCAGGGCGATACGGCTCCCACGGCGCTGCTTCGCGGCTTTGAGCGCATGTTCTACGAGGCGCGCGGCTTCTACGGCGAGGACCTCAAGCTTGCAAAGCTCGAGGACTACATCGATTCCCTGGGCAAGACCCAGGAGTTCCGCGAGGCCTTTGAGCGCGTGAACGGCGAGTCCTGGCTCCAGACCCGCGACACCTACAGCTACTTTGAGGACGACGTGGTCGAGGTGCTGCAGAGCGTGCTCGGCATGAGCGAAAAGGCCGCATGGAACTGGCTCGAGGGTTCTGAGGACGAGGTTTTGGCCCCCGATGTCTTTGCCAAAAAGGTCAAGGACTACGTAGACGCTCAGGCAGCGGCCCACGGCGGCAACTTCCGTTTGCTCTTTATGGTCGACGAGGTGGGTCAGTTTATTACAAACGACAAGGACCCAAGCCTTATGCTGAGCCTTCAGACCATCGTCGAGGAGCTGGGTGCCGCCTGCGGTGGCCGCGTGTGGGTGATGGTTACGAGCCAGGAGGCCATCGACAACCTGAGCCTGCCCGTGGGCAACGACTTTTCAAAGATCCAGGGCCGCTTCAATACCCGCCTTTCGCTCTCCAGCTCCAGCGTGGACGAGGTCATCCAGCGCCGTGTGCTCGAGAAGACCGCGCCGGCGGCCGATATGCTTGCACAGGTCTACGAGCAAGACGCCGCCGTGCTTAAAAACAACTTTACCTTTGAGGGCGGCTCGCGTTCCGACCTTGCCGGCTACGCCAACTCCAAGGATTTTGTGGCCAGCTACCCGTTTGTGGGCTACCAGTTTAAGCTCCTGCCCGACGTGATGACCGAGGTGCGCAAGCATGGTGTCAAGGCCAAGCATATGTCAACGGGCGAGCGCTCCATGCTGAGCGCGTTCCAGGAGAGCGCTCAGGCCATCCAGTATGACCAGACCGGTGCACTCGTGCCGTTCTGGTGCTTCTTCGACACTATCTCCAAAGACCTTGAGCACGGCATCAACCAGGTGGTCGACCGCGCGGTCCGTGCGGCCGAGGACGCAAAGGGCCTTGAACCCTACGACGTTCAGGTGCTCAAGCTCCTGTACCTGATTCGTTACATCGGCTACGTTAAGGCCACGGTCGAGAACATCTCCATCTTCATGATAGACGGCCTCGACGTGGACAAGCGCGCCCTTAAGGACCGCGTCAAGGAATCCCTCTCCCGCCTGGAACACGAGAACTACGTGGCGCGCCAGGGCGATATCTACAGCTTCCTTACCGACGAGGAACAAGAAATCGCACAGGAGATTGCACGGACCCCGATCGACAACGCGAAGGTGATTGAGTACATCAAGAAGCGCCTGTTCGAAAGCATTTACACTACGCGCAAGCTCAATCGCGGGACCAACGACTTCCCCTTTGACCGCTACGTGGATGGCTCGATTCATGGATCCAACATGGGCGGCATGGAACTTTCCGTGGTGACCATGGCCAGCGATCTGGGCCGTTCGGACGATGCCGAGCTGGCATTGAAATCCGTGGATAAGGCCATCGTGGCCTTGAGCGACGAGGTGGATTATTGGGCCCCACTCGTCAACGCCGCCAAGATTCGCAAGTACGCCAAGACGCGAAATCTCCAGGAGCTTCAGCCGAGTACGCGCCAGATCGTCGAGTCCAAGATGCGCGAGGCGGCCTATAACGAGAAAGAGGCCGATACCCTTTTGAGCGAGGCCGTGCTCCATGCACGTTGCGCGGTCGACGGCCGCATTGTTGAGGTCCGCGCGGCCAAACCCGCTCAGGTCTTTGAGCAAGTGCTGGCGCAGCTGTGCGATGTGGTCTTTGAAAAGGCCGACTATATCGGCGTGCCGGTCACGAGCGATTCTGATATTCGCTCCACTCTGGCTGGCAACGTTCAAGTGGGGCTCGCTGGCATGGACGCGGGTAACACGCGTGCGCTCAAGGAGGTCGAGGACTACCTCAAAGTGCAGCACCAGCGCCACCTGGATACCGCTATGGGCGATATCCAGCGCCAGTACCAGAAAAGGCCCTTTGGCTGGCGCGAGGTCGACATCGCAAATGTGGTGGCGCAGCTTGTGGTGGAGCAGCGCGCGCAGGTGCTGTTTGGCGGCCAGACGGTTCAAGCCGGCGACAGCCGCATGGTGGCGCTCCTGCGCAAGGATGCCGATAAGGCCCAGGTGCGCTTGCGCATGCGCATGAGCGACCGGTTGCTACGCGCCGCGGGCGAACTTATGTGTGACCTGTTTGATCTCAAGACCGTGCCCTCCAACGAGGATAAGCTCGTGGCCGAGCTCAAAGAGCGCCTTGAGGGCTTGCGCGAGGCGTGCCTCGCCATGGCACGCGACTACTACACGGGCATCAAGCCGGCCTACCCGTATCCCGGTGAGGACGAGTGCGAGAAGATGCGCTCGGAGGTGGCCGACGTCCTTAAGGACCAGAACGAGGCCGAGGCGTTCTTGACCACGTACACCAAGCACGAGGAGCGTTTGCTCGATGCCAAGGAAGACTTTGACAAGGTGGTTGAGTTCTTCGAGTCCAATCAACGAACAGCGTTTGACCACGCCAGGGATTTCTTGAACCGCACCGAGGGTATCGAGTATGCCTCCGATGACATTCCCGGTGCGGTGGAGAACGTGGCAAAGGTTCGTGAGATCCTCAAAGATCCCAAGCCCTACGGCCGTATTAAAGACCTGCAGCCGCTTATGGATCCCGTCGAGGATGACATGAAAAAGCTGTTGGGCATCCGCCGCAATGAGTTTTTGTGTCGCATCGAGAGCGATCTGCAAGACCTGCGGGCGCAGGCCGAGAGTCAAAAGGGCTTTGTCAATCAGGCCAAGGATGCCATAGCAGACGCCGGCACCAAATACGAGTCGTTCAAAAACCGTGCCCACAGCGCTCAAAGTCTCAACGAACTGAGCGTTGTTGCAACTAACTGGGGCGACTGGCTCAGTGCGGCGGCCAACGAGATGTACGACGCTGTGGATGAGGCCCGCGTGCGTATGGACAACGAGCGCCGCGCCACCGAGGTCATGAGTACGGGCGAGGTGGTCAAGAAGGTCTCCAACAAGGGCGCCGCATCGTCTGCTCCCGCGCCCGCGCCCAAGCCCCAGCGCAAGATCAAGACTGTGCGCCGCGCCGATCTGGCCAAGCCGAGTCGTCTCTTGTCCGCAGAGGACGTGGAGCGCTACGTGGACGACCTGCGCTCCCGTCTTATGCAGGCGCTCGCTGCAAGCGACGAGATCCGTATCAACTAACCCGCGGAGCCGCCGGTGCCAAAGCGCGCACCGGTGGCTTATGGCGTTTAGAAAGGCTCATCAACCATGAACGATTCTGCTCTTAAGAGCTTCTGCACCTGGGCCCGTACGGAGCTCATCAAAGGCGTGGAGGCGCAGATGGTGCGCTACGGCATCACCGAACCTGCACCCGCGCCCGTTGGGTCCGAGACCGTCAACGGCCTGCCCCTAAGTCCTGCTGAGGTTGAGCAGCGTGACGAGCTGCTGCGCATACAGACAGAGGTGGGTCACGAGGCGCTGTGCGACCGTGCGGCCTACACCTGGTTCAACCGCATCGTGGCCATTCGCTTCATGGATGCACGCGGATGGCTTCCTAGCCGTATGCGCATGCTAAGTCGTGCGGACGGCAGCCATGGCAGCGAGGCCGTGGAGAACGCCCTGGACGTGGAGATTTCCACGGCCGACCTCGAGCGCGTGGCAGAGCTCAAGATGGCGGGTTCCGACGAACCGCTGTGGCGCTATCTGTTTGTGGCTCAGTGCGAGGAACTCGCCGATTGCCTGTCAGGCGTCTTTGAACGCGTGGGCGGAGCCATGGAGCTGCTGTTGCCCCAGGGGCTCATGATGGCCGACGGCGTGGTGGGCAAACTCAACGCAGTCCTCACTGACGAGGACTGGCGCGAGGGCGTGACCGTTCTGGGCTGGATGTATCAGTACTACAACGCTGACGTTAAAGACGACTTCTTCAAGTCCAAGCGCAAGGCCGCGGCGGCGGACATCGCGCCCGCCACGCAGCTCTTCACGCCCGAGTGGATCGTGCGCTACATGGTCGAGAACTCGCTCGGCCGCCTGTGGATGCTCAACAACCCCGGGAGCTCACTGCGCGAGCGCATGGAGTACTACATCGAGCCCGACGAGGAGCACGAGGACGTCATCTACATCTCGAGCCCCGAGGAGATCACGCTCTGCGACCCGGCGTGCGGCTCGGGCCATATCTTGGTCTATGCGTTTGAGCTGCTTTTTGCCATGTACGAGGAGCGCGGCTACCGCGAGCGCGATATCCCGGAGCTCATCCTGACCAAAAATCTCGCCGGCATGGAGATCGATCCCCGCGCGGCGCAGATCGCCGAGCTGGCGCTTGCCATGTGCGCCCGCGAGCACGACCGTCGCTTCTTTAGGCGTGGCGTTTGCGCCGACGTTACCGTGCTCACGGGCATCCCGCTGGAGGAGGACGACCTGCCGGGCAACAAGAAGCTTGCCGAGGAGCTGAGCCATCTGGGTGAGATCGGCTCGCTTCTCAATCCTTCAGAGGCCGAGATTGACGAGCTCAAGGCTGCCGCCGCGAGCTGTTCCGACGACCTTTTTGCCGCTGCGACCAAAACTAAGCTCGAAAACGCTGCCGCCATCTGCGAGAAGCTGTCCCGTCGTTTTACCTGCACCGTGGCTAATCCTCCGTATATGGGCAGCAGCAGCTTTAACCCCTTCATGAGCAAATGGGTCAAGAAGAACTACTCCGACGTGAAGAGCGACCTTTGCACGTGTTTTATCGAGCGCGGATTCAGCCTTGCCAAGGACCGCGGCTACGCGGCCATGGTCACCATGCAGAGCTGGATGTTCCTGGGCAGCTTCGAGAAGATACGCGCCAAGGTTATCGACAACAAGACAATTGTTTCCATGGCCCATCTGGGCCCTCGCGCGTTTGATGCTATCGGCGGCGAGGTCGTCAACGTTACCGCCGACGTCATCTACAACGGCCGCGCGGCATACGAGGGCGCCTACGTGCGCCTTGTTGATATCAACGGCTCTGAGGCCAAGAGGCTCAAACTGGTCGAGGCCATCCAAAACCCCGCCTGCGGCTGGTTCTACCGCCGCGACGCCGACACCTTCAAACAAATCCCCGGCACCCCCATAGCCTACTGGGCCAGCGACGCCCTTCTCGGTGCCTTTGGTTCCTTGAGGAAGTTATGCTCTGTGGCAAAGACATCCAAAGGCATTATCACCGGTGATAACGATAAGTTCATTCGCTTGTGGTGGGAGATCAAAGCGTCTTCAATTTGCATGAATGCAAGAAATAGTTTTGAAGCCTTTTCGTCTGGAAAGGAATGGTTCCCATGTGCTAAAGGCGGTGGCTTTCGAAAATGGTCCGGAAATCAAGAGAGTGTCGTTAGATGGGGCGATAACGGGAAAGCTGTTAAGCAAAATTCAAGAGAGTCTGGTTGTCATTGTCAAGATTACAACGATGATTTTAAATTTATACCGTCTGTCTCTTGGACTTGCGTTACGAGCGGTGAACCCTCTTTTCGATATGTATCCGGCTGTCTCTCTGAGCATGCTGGGATGAGCTATTTCCCAATGAAAGCTGATCCATTTGTGCTTCTAGCTCTCTGTAATTCATCAGTCATATGTGAGTGTCTCTCGATTCTTTCTCCAACGTTGAACGTTAACGCTGGGGAGGTTGATTCTCTGCCTGTTGCTTCTTCTGACGATCTTTGCGCTGCCTCCATTAGTAAGGAATGCGTCAGCCTGTCCAGGTGTGATTTCGACTCGTTTGAGACATCTTGGGGCTTCAATCGGTCTCCGCTGGTTTAGGGGGGTTTGTATGAGTTATTGGAATTGGCTTTTACCGTCAATAGGGCTTCTGCTCTTATTTGCCGCGCTTTGGCTGTTCATTTATTTTGATTCCATTCGCGCTGCGAAGAACAAAGTGCGGACTAAAAAACAATTAAATTATTTGATTAAGCAAAATTATGCCTCTGTTCTTATTTTTCTCATGCTCGCGCTTCCCGTTTTGCTTCAGCTTGTTTATTCAGCCGGCCCCTGTATTCCTGTAATTTCAGCAAGTGATGTTTTAACGTTCTGGGGCGTTGTTTTGGGACTCGCTTCTGGTTTCTATATCTGGCAGATTCAAAAAGATAAGGACAGGCAGGATGAAATGAATCGCTGCAAGCCTGTGTTTAACGTCTCGAGCTTCAGAAACGAAAATAAAGAACTCGCTGGTGTTCGTATTGATAGCAAATGCCTGGTCGCATTTGATGTCGTCAAAGTTTGTGGGCTTGATAGAAAGCGCAGCGTTCAACCATTCGCTTCTGAAGTCTTTGAGTTATCGAAGGAGGATTTCGATAATTTCAAAGCGGAAACTACCAGTTCCAAATCAGGCGCTTCTTGGGGAAAAGGCACCTTTTTATCGTTTGAAGTTGTTGCCTCTGATGGGACTAATTGGGTATTAAATTACTCGTTTTCTCGTCCTGGTAAATATTGGACTTTATGTTCAACGCTTTTCTTTTCAAAAGATATCGAATAGTTGTTTGCTTTGCTCGATGCGACGCCCTTCGCGGCTTGACATCCGCGAATCTTAACGCTCTTTGGCCTTGGGTCGTTTGGCGTAATAACAATGTGTCCGTTAGCCGAGCTGTTTTAGGTTTATTGAAATCTAATGGAGAGAGTTTATTCATTAACTCTAAAAAGCCACGCGCATTCCCCTTCCGAAATTTCGACTAATAGAGAGGCGGTCTACGATGCCCACTTTACTTCAAGATAAATACGAGGCCCGCAAGGCTGAGGTCAACGAGCGGTTTGAGCAGCTTCGCGCTAACGAGGAAGAGCTCAACCGAATCTTTGCCAAGATCTACAACATGGAGGGTGAGGTGCCCATCGAGGTCGAGGATAAGTACGTTTCGGTGGCGCGTATCTTTGATACCGCCGATGAGATCCCCGAGAGCTATAAGGGCAACAAATACGTGCGCACTAAGCGCGATGAGATTACCTCGCTCATAAGCTATGCCGTGGGCTGCATGTTTGGCCGCTATTCGCTGGATGTGGACGGGCTGGTCCTGGCCGATCAGGGCGCCACAGTCGATGACTATCTGGCCAAGATGCCCAACTCTGATCATGTGACCTTTATGCCCGATAGCGATAACGTGCTGCCCATTACCGATGACGAGTACTTTGACGACGACATCGTGCGCTACTTTATCGACTTTGTGCGCACCGTGTATGGCGAGGAGACGCTTGAGCAGAACCTGGCCTTTATTGCCGAGGCACTCGGCGGCAAGGGTACCTCGCGCGAGGCAATCCGCACCTACTTTTTGAAGGACTTCTTTAAGGACCACTGCCAGACCTATAAGAAGCGCCCCATCTACTGGCTGTTCGACAGCGGCAAGAAGAACGGCTTCAAGTGCCTTGTTTACATGCATCGCTACCAGCCTGACCTATTGGCTCGCATCCGCATCGACTATGTGCATGAGCAGCAGGAGCGCTACCGTGCCCAGATCGGGTATGCCAACGATGCCCTTGCTGGTGCCGAGCGCGGCGAGCGCGTGCGCTTGGATAAGCGCATCAAAAAGCTCAACGACCAGCTCAAAGAGACCATTGCCTACGAGGAGAAACTGCACCACTTGGCAGACCAGATGATTAAGATCGACCTGGATGACGGCGTCAAGGTCAACTACGCCAAGTTTCAGGATGTGCTGGCGAAGATTAAGTAACTGCAGATACGGTAAGGATATTCATGCCCAAGATAGATGTAGAAGAACAGCTCAAGCTGCGATTTTTGCAGCCGTTGTCCTCATGCGCGCCGCGCCGTGTTGTGGTTTGGCACGATGCGGACGGCGAGTTTGCTCCTGAGTTTGAGCGATTGGCTGCCGAGGGTTTCGACGGCGTGGGGGGCGATGTCGGCGTAATGCCTGCTCACGGTGACTTTGAGCGCCCGGTGCGCTTTGTTGAGGCCTGCGAGGGCCGTATGTTTGCCGTCAAGAAACTCATCAACCGCGATGACCTTGCGAGCGATATCTTGCTGTATCGCCGTTGCCCGCGCGGCAGGCTTGAGGGTGATTGGCTTGCCGATGTTGAGCTGTATGCCGATCAGTTCCAGGCTGACTATCTTTCGCTTTTGGCCGATCAGCTGGGCATCGAGAATATCGACGCCGTGCGCGAGAGCCTGCGCGAGCACAAGACGTTCTTTGATGCCAAGACCCGCTGCGCTAAGTTTGCCGCGTGTGTTCCGCATGCCTCGGGCGCATCCGATATCGAACTCGGCATCCTTACGGTGATTTTTGGCGGTAAAGAGCCTGGTGACGCGCGCCCCGCGTTTGTGCTGCGTGGCTGTATGACCATGCTGCTGCACGAGGGTCCCGAGGCGCTGGCCGAGTTGGTGGACAAGTACTGCGTGCGTGATGTGCTCTCTGCCTTCATCGTGCGTTGCTATGGGTTTGATGGGCCGCTTTACGAGCGTGACTCATTGCTTATGCTTGCATCCCATGTGCTTCTTACGGCGGCATCCACCGCGCTTCCCGAGGGAGCGCTCAAGGGGCTTGAGAGCCATGTGGCTCCCGCCTATGGGCCCTATTGCCTTGAGGCGGTGCGTACGTGGGACCAGGCCGCCGATACCCAGGCATCGAGCGAGGACCTATTTGAGATTTGCCGTTTGGTTGAGGACGCCCGCGGACTCTTTGCACGGTTCGAGACCTTGCCGATCGATGTACTGACCTCGCTTGATGTGTTTCCGTGCGTCAATGAGGCTGTGCTCTCGCAGCTGTTCTGCTCGTTTGCGCAAGGTGCAGACCGTGTTGAGGATGCGCGTGCCTTTGCTGCGCGCCGTTGCGACCTAAGCTGGTACCGTCGTGTCGAGAACTACTTTGACCTGCTTGCCGCTGTGGCCGATATGTGTGCGTTTAGGCAGGCGCACGCGGGCGGGTTCCATCTGGCGCAGCCCCAGCAGGTGTGGGATGCCTACACGTCCGATTGGTATGCCATGGATGCCGCCTATCGTCATATGTGCACCGCGTATCTGCGGGCGCGCTCCGTCGAGTGCGATGTGCTCGAGGAGCCCACCCGCGCTGTGGCGGACTGGGCGGAGAATCTCTACAGCAACTGGTTCTTGGCGGATGCCAATGCCTGCTGGACATCCGCTGCGCAAGGGGAGTGGGCCGATTGCGGCTACATCGAGGGTCCCGAACGGCAGGATGAGTTCTACTGGCATGTGCTGCCCACCTTTGTGGGCTCTGCTAAAACGACGGTCGTTATCGTGAGCGACGCGCTGCGCTATGAGGTGGCCTGCGACGTCGCGGCGCTGCTCGAGCGCGAGCGCGGCGGCAACGTCAAGGTTTCTAGCATGCAGGCGGTCTTTCCCTCCATTACAGAGGTGGGCATGCCCGCGCTGCTGCCGCATCAGGCGCTTGGGCTTGCAGCGGATGGTTCGTTTGTGCTGGCTGACGGCAAGCCCACCGCAACGACTCCGCAACGCGAGGCCGTGCTTACCCATGTTGAGCCTACGGCCCGCGCTTTGCGCTCGAGCGCATACCTCAACATGGCGGGAACCGAGCGTAAGGCGCTGCTCAAGGACTCAAGACTTGTCTACCTCTATCACAACAAGATTGATGCCACGGGCGAGAAGGCCGCTACGCAGGATGACGTCTTCGATGCCTGTACGGACACCGTAGAGGAGCTTGCCGCGTTGGCGCGCCGCGTGTGCACCGACGCCCCGGGCGCGCGTGTTGTTATAACGGCGGATCACGGCTTTATCTACACGCGCCGGGAGCTCAGCGAGTGTCAGATGCTCGGCAAGCCAGATCTTCCCTTCCTTGACGCTCCCGTCATGCACGGCAAGCGTCATCTGGTGGTGCCCAACGAGGCCGTGGGCGAGCTTTCGGACGAGGTGCGCGAGGTGTTTGTTAATGTTGACATGGGACGTTTGGGCGCCGGTTTTGAGGGGTTTGCCCCGCGCGAGAATGTGCACTTCAAGCGTCCCGGCGGCACTAACAACTACGTCCACGGCGGCATGAGCCTGCAGGAGCTCTGCGTGCCCATTATCGGATTTTGGCGTGCGCGCTCGGGTTCCAAGGACTTTGTCGACACGCGCGCGGCGACGCTGCGCGTACTAAGTGAGGGACGCCGAGTGACCAACTCGCTCTTCTCGGTCAACTTGATCCAGGAAGAACCTGCCCAAGGTAAGGTCTTGCCGTGCGAGTACGAGCTGGTGTTTACCGATGCAAGTGGCAACGAGGTGAGCGATACGGTCAAGGCGCATGCTAACAAGACTTCTGTTAACTCGCAGGAGCGCGTGGTGCATGCCAAGTTTGCGTTGCATGCAGCGGATGGATTCTCGGCCAAGGGTCCGTACTATCTGGTCTGCCGCGAGCGCGAGACGGGCAAGATCGTTTGGCGCGAGACGTACACCATCGCTGTTTCGTTTGCACCTGTTGCTGATTTTGGTTTTTAGGAGTGTGCCCTATGTTTGATAGCAATGACGACGATCTGTGGGAAGTCCCCTCGATTGATGTGGATGTGCCGGTGGAAGGCGTGGTGCCCGTGGAGGCGCCGGCGGCTGAGGTTGTTGCGCCTGCCCCGGAGTCGGTGGCTGCTGCGCCCGTTGAGGCTGCCGCGCCCGCTGGGGATGAATCCTCGACCGATGGCTATGACCAGGCTGCGGCCGAGGCTCCCGAGGATGAGGGCTACGACATGGACGGGTTGGACGGTAAGCTGCTCGAGCACTTTGGCGGCAAGATCGTGCGCAAGGACCTGACGGCCTTTATGAAGCGCGGCGCCAACGTGCCCACCTTTGTGCTGGAGTACCTGCTGGGCATGTACTGCTCGACCGATGACGAGGAAGCCGTGGCAGAGGGCCTGGATCGCATCCGCAGGATCCTCACTGATAACTACGTGCGTCCCGACGAGTCCGAGCGCATTAAGTCCAAGATTCGCGAACTGGGCCGCTTTACCATCATCGATAAGGTGACGGCCAAGCTCGACGAGTACAAAGACATCTACGTGGCGTCGTTTGCCAATCTGACCATCGAGCCGTTTGTGATGCCGGCCGAGTACGTGCGCGACTATTCCAAGATTCTGCAGGGTGGTATTTGGTGCATCATGAGCATCGAGTATCGTCACCCCTTGGATGAGGAAGACGAGTTTGGCATGGATGTCTTTGGCGATGATGCGCCGCGCCGCGCCAAGGCCAAGCGTAAGAAGCGTGGGCCCGAGGACTCTCCGTTTAGCGTGGCGTCGCTCACGCCCATCCAGATGCCCAACCTGGACCTGGATGCCATGGTCGAAGAGCGCCAGTATTTCTCGCGCGACGAGTGGCTCAACATGCTGCTGCGCTCCGCTGGCTATGAGCCCAGTGAGCTTTCCGAGAAAGAGCGCCTGCACTTTATCGAGCGTATGGTGCCGCTCATCGAGCGCAACTACAACCTGTGCGAGCTGGGTCCCCGCGGTACCGGTAAGAGCCATATCTACAAAGAGGTCTCGCCTTACGCCATCTTGCTTTCGGGCGGCCAGACCACTACGGCCAACCTGTTCGGCCGCATGAACTCCATGCGCGCCGACCGTGTGGGCTTGGTGGGTCACTGGGACTGCGTGACGTTCGACGAGGTCGCAGGCATGCGCTTTAAGGACACCAATGCCGTGCAGATCATGAAGGACTATATGGCGAGCGGCAGCTACGCGCGCGGCCGCGACCAGATCAACGCCGATGCCTCCATGGTCTTTGAGGGCAACATCAACGACACTGTGCAAAACGTCCTTAAGACCACGCACCTGTTTGATCCGTTCCCGCCGGAGTTTAACAACGATTCGGCTTTCTTCGACCGTATCCACTATTACCTGCCGGGCTGGGAGATTCCCAAGATGCGCTCGAGCCTGCTGACCGGGCATTATGGCCTGATCACCGACTGCCTGTCGGAGTTTTGCAAGGAGATGCGCCGCAAGGACTTTACGCACCATATCGACCGTTACTTCCGCTTTAACAGCGACTTTAACAAGCGTGACGAGATCGCCGTGCGCAAGACCTTTAGCGGCCTTGCCAAGCTGCTGTTCCCCGACGAGGCCATGGACAAGGACGACGTGCGCTGGTTGCTTGACTACGCCATCGAGGGCCGTCGCCGCGTAAAGGAGCAGCTCAAGATTATGGCGGGCGTTGAGTTTATCGACGTTAACCTGGGCTATATGGATGCCGACAACCCGCAGGACGTGCACGTGGTGCGCGTGCCCGAGCAGAGCGAGGACACGCTGATTTCCGACGGGCCGCTGTTGTCCGGCCATGTGTTTGGCGTGGGCAGATCGCAGGGCGGCGAGGTCGCCGTGTACAAGCTGGAGAACAAGGCCGTTGCTGGCGAGTGCAAGTTTAAGCACGAGGGCGTGGCATTTAACAAGCCGGTGCGCGATACGCTGGAGGCCGCGTTCGACAACTTTGTGAACCTGGCGAACCGCGTGGCACCGGGCATGCACATTGGCTCCAAGGATTATCTGCTGTTCTACAACGACCTGCAGAGCAAGGGGCTGTCCGAGGAAGTTTCGCTCGCCGAGTTTGTGGGCCTGTGCTCCGCGGCGTGCAACCGCCCGGTGATGCCCGCGCTGGCGATTCCGGGAATCTTGCGCATGTCGGGCTCTATGGATGAGATCCGCGGGCTCGAGGACATTATGCGCGTGGCCAAAAACGCCGGCGCCAAGCGCGTTATTTTGCCGCTGAGCGCCATCGCGGGCTTGCAGAGTGTTTCGTCCGAGATTATCTCGGGGTTGAGCCCGGTGTTCTACGTGGATGGCGACCCGGTTGATGCCGCGAAGAAGGCGCTGGATCTGTAGAAGTGCGGGCGTGCGGGCTTGCGTGCGCGTGGGCCCGCGGGCGTGTTGGCGTGTTCGAGTAGGGAGGCCTTGCCATGGCGAGCGAGCGTTCTGTTGGCGAGTTGCTCGACGAGCTGTTTGGCTTTGAGTCGGTAGCCAAGCGTCAGACGGCGCTTGAGCAGTACGATCGCGGGGAGCTGGTGCGCAAAGCACGCTCCCGCGAGCTGCTGGGCGTGCTTAGGGGCGTCGAGGCTTCCGAGCACGCTGCGCGCGAGTCTGTCGTGCGGGCTGTTGACGGGTATGTTCGCCGTGTTGAGGGAGCCGCGCTTGCACGCGCTCGCAAGCGGGCGGGCATTGTTGGTCCGCTGCGGATGGAGCGCCGCTATGCTGCCTTTTTGCGCATGGAGGACAAGGCCGAGTTGCTGACGCGACTGGCGCAGACACTTGCGTTTGTCGAGGTAAAGCTGCGGGCCAATACTGCGGCCAGGGTTCGCGCGGCGTACGATGCCGCGGGGGCTTTGGTGTTGCAGGGCACGGCACGTTTGAGTGATGTGCGCATTGCCGAGGCCGTGCCTCTGGATGCCGATCTGCTGTGTACGCAGCTGGAGCAGATGCGTTGTGCCGCCGATGCGACGGACCTTGCGGGCATGATCACGGCGACGTTTGAGTCCGAGCTGAGTGCGACGGGGTCGCAGGGTGCCGGCGGGTCTGAGAGCGATGTTGCTGGCGATGTTGCTGATGACGTGGCGTTGGAGCGTGAGCTTACCAACGTGCGCGGTGCTGCGCAGCGAGCGCGCTTGGCGGCGCAGGCGTATCGGGCCGAGCGCGCCGCCCGCGTTGCGGGGAGCACGGTGGAGCCGGTATCGTTGCCTGAGTCTGCGTGCATTGCGTGCGAGACGGCGTGCGATGCCGGGCAGCTTTCCGAGTTGCTCGCTCAGGTTAAGAAGTCGTTTGAGACCTACCGTCGAGTTGTTGCCGACGGCGGGTTATTCTGCGCGTTTGGCTCTGGCTCGCCGCATGGGGTTTGTAGGGGCTCGAGCTATTTCGACTATGATTCTCGACTTGATGAAGACGTGTTGGTGGGCGAGTACGATGGCGCTACCAGGCACGATGTTCGACGTGAGGTTCCGATTCCCGAGCTTGTTGATGAGGCTTTGGCCGAGGGCGGCGACTCGCTCGAGGTTGCCGTGGCGCGCATGCGCGAGTTTAACGGGCGCCGCTACGATGGCGTGCTGGACGAGGACCCTGCGCGCCATGTAAATGCGTTTTGGTATGGACTCAAAAAGCTCAGCCAGTATTGCGAGGCCGCCGTGCGTGTGGACGAGCGTGCTTGGGATTGCTTTATCGATAAGGTGCAGTTTGCCTACGACGAGCCCGTGGGGCGCCTGGTCACGCAGATGGACGACAAGCAAGTGGCAGCTTTTGTTGCTGCCGTGGATGCGCTCGGAGCTGACGAGTAAGGGCTTGGCTTGGCGGGAGGTTTCACCATGAAAATCGAAGTCGATGTAGACCAGCTGCGCGAGGGCTTGCTCGACCGTGCGGGGAGCGCGACTGGCGTGGGCTTTCCGGCCGCCATGCTCGACGTAGTGGATATCGAGGACGAGTCGCCCCAAGAGCTCCTAGCCCGAGCCGAACGCGAAGGCCTCGACCTCCGCGACTTTGCCGTCGACGACGACTGCGGAGCGTCTGACGACTGGTGACCCCGAGTCAGTTCATCCTTTTCTTCCTGAGATATAAGAGAAATCCCTTTTTGAACGTCCTTCGGGTTCCAAAAAATAGCCGATCAGTCTTTGTATCTTCCTTGCTGTCAAACTTGATAGCCGTTAGCTCGATCGTACAGATGTAGTCAGCAACTTGGAATAGCCGGTAGGCTCGTGGTGTGGCTTCTCGGTATACGATGACATCCCTTGCTAGAACGTACTCAAGCGCAGAATGAATGACCTCCGTTACAATCGGTTGGCCGTTGTCGTAGTAAATCTTAACGGTGTCGTATCGCTGGAAGAATTCCAGATGGTCGAAAAGTTCAACTGTGAGGTCTCGCCTCATTCTCTCCGCGAGACCGTTTTGATTGCCGGCGAATTCGCTCATTCGGTATTGCAGACAGAGATAGCGTATGGGGAGATGCTGAATGAACGCGCGAAATGCGCTCAACATGTGCCTTCGCTGCTCCTTGGGAAGATCTTTGTAGTCGCCGTTTCCATTCAGTAGGGGTCCTGCATGAAATGGCGTATTGGGAAGCGAGGACTGCGACAGTGCGCGCTCGTAGCGGTCAATGCGTTCAACGATTGCATCGTTTTGATCGTGAAAAACGAGGGTGACGAGGTAGTAGTTGGAGACGCCTCCGAGGTCGCCAGATTCGTCAACAAAGACGGAGAGTTCGCTCATGATGGGCCTCCATTTTTGCAAAAAAATGCCGGGGGTAAGACCCCGGCTCTTGGAGGCCCCTCTTTTGGAGGGAACCGTATTCTTTATACCATGAGATAAGGGGTGCTTTCAAGTAATATTATAATAAGCAAACATATGTTCGTCAAACTACCTGCGAAAAGTCCTTAGCCGTCCAGAGGTGGGTAGAGCGGCTCGTAAATTGCTGACGCAATGGGCCGGCGTTTTCCCGAGAAGTATTTAGTCTTGACTCGCATAAAAAATGCCGGGGGACATCCCCCGGCTCTTGGAGGTCCCTTTATTCGAGGGTACCGATTTCTTTATAGCATGAGATCGGACGGCTTTCAAATGGCGCCATGTGGATGGGATGGCGCGCCTGATAAAGCCCTCAATGAATGGCATCTAACTAGCGTTCGTGTTATAAAGAAATCGGTCATCTCAAAAGAGAGGGCTTCCAAGTGCCGGGGACGTTTTCCCCGGCTTTTTTCATTTCGGTGTCAATTCAAATGTTTTTCAACCCATCCCCTCAATAACTCGCGGTGAAATAGGGACTGAAATGGCTGTTCAGAAGCCTATTCAATCCCTATTTCACCGCAACTTATGGGTGGGGATGGCTACGACGCCAGTGTGGCAATGACGGCTTCGTCGCCGGCGTATATGAGGGTGTTGCCGTCGGGGATGATGGTTTGGCCTTCGCGCTTGAGCATCACCACAATAAATGGGTGCTTGCCTTGCGGCACGTCGCGTAGACGTTGGCCGGCCAGACGCCCGTGGGGCGTTACGGTGACCTCGCGCAGCGTAACCTCGGCACGCTCTTCAAACGTCGGCGCAGCCATAACCAGAAGATCGCCTTCTTCGATGACGGTATCGCCGTTGGGCAGCACTGGATGCGCGCCGTCGCGCAGCACCAGGACTACGAGCATGTCCGTGGCACTGCCGATGTCCGCGAGCGAGCGACCGGCAAACGGATGGCCCGAGCCCACCTTGAGCTTAACGAACGACATGCCGTCCTCGTCGCGGTAATCGTTAAACGTACGGCGCACGTCGCCTTCCGCGTCGATCATGTCGAGCTTCTTTGCCACCGCCGGCAGCAGCGAGCCCTGCACCACAATGCTCGACACGGCAATCACAAACACCAGGTCAAATAGGTCGTGACCGCCGGGAACGCCGGCCACCACGGCAAAGAGGCTAAAGACGACCGATGCTGCTCCGCGCAGGCCCGCCCAGCTTACGAGCGCGATCTGGCGAGGGTTCGTCTTAAAGGGCGCCAGGAGCACGCCGACGGCGATGGGACGGCTCACGAAGAGCATAAACGCCATGAGCGCCAGGCCCGGCAGCAGCATCTGCGGCAGGCGCGCGGGCGTCACGAGCAGGCCGAGCAAGAAGAAGATCGTCATCTCGGCCATCTCGGTGAGGGTGTCAAAGAAGTGCGCCATCTCGACTTTGCCAGTGACGTCACTGGCGCCCAGCACAATGCCGGTCAGGTATACAGCCAAAAAGCCGTTGCCGCCCAGATAGCTTGGTAGCGCGTAGGCGACGATCGCCACGGCGAACAAAAAGATGGTCTGCGCGTCCTTGGCCGTTGCGTGCGCGCGTTCAATCAGGCGGCCCGCCGCCCAGCCGATGGCAAGGCCCAGGCCCACGCCCAGGATGATCTGCTTGGCCAGCAGCACGGGAATGTCGATGTTGCCGCCCGCCGCGAGTGTGGCGAGCACGGCGGTGAGCATGTAGGCGACGGGGTCGTTGGAGCCCGATTCGACCTCGAGCAGCGAGTCGGTGCCGCCCTTCAGCGACAGGCTGTGCTCGCGCAGAACGCTAAAGACGCTGGCCGCGTCGGTGGATGCCACGACTGATCCCAGCAGCAGGCCGCCGATCCAGTCGAAGCTCAGCACGAAGTGGGCGAACACGCCGGTGATGCCTGCGGTGATGACGACGCCGAGCGTGCTCAGCAGCACCGCGGGCACGGCGACGGGCTTGGCGCGGTCGATGTTGGTGTTAAAGCCGCCGTAGAACATGATGAACAGCAGCGCCGTGCTGCAGACGGTTTCGGTGAGCGCGTAGTCGCTAAAGTCGATATGCGCCGGGCCGTTGACGCCCAACAGCATGCCGAGCGCGATAAAGATGAGCAGGGTGGGGAAGGGGAGTTTTTTGCCGACGGGTTTGATGGTCAGGCACAAAATGATGACGAGGCCGATAAAGAGAAGGATCTGGTTCATAGATGGTGTCCGCTCCTGGGTGGTTGGCGTGGCACGGTCAGTTGCCTGCGGTTATTTGTACCCAAAGATGGTGGGTTTATGGGGTTGGATTGCGGGCGTGCGCGATATCGTCATAGACGGCTGCCGTCTTTGCCTCTGCTCGGAAACCCTTTCCAGCTTTATTGCAACGGAGTACAATGGGTAACGTTTAAGTTCAACTTGAAGTTTTAGTTGCGGCGCCGGGCTTCGGCCGCAATGCAAGGAGAGGCGTACCATGGCGATCTATGTGACATCTGATGCCCACGGGCACGTGCGTGCGCTTGACGAGGCCCTGTCTAAGATCTCGTTGACGTCCGATGACACGCTGTACGTGCTGGGCGACATGATCGATCGCGGGCCCGATCCGGTCGGTGTTATTAAGCTCGTTCGCTCGCTGCCCAACGCCCGCGTGCTCAAGGGTAATCACGAGCAGATCATGCTCGATGCCATCGTTGGCCAGGATCCGCTCGATGCCGAGACCTGGGATATCAACGGTGGCTGGACGACGCGCGAGCAGCTCAACGACATGGAATTTGAGGCATACGAGGAGCTCGTGCGATGGATGGCCGCGCTGCCGCTCTACGCGGTGGTCGAGACTGCCGAGCGGCCGTACCTGCTGGTGCACGCCGGCATTCAGACCGAGGCGGCGCGTGCGTTTTTGCTTGAGCATGGTGTCGATTGCGGCGACGGCAGGGGAGCGGTCGATGCCGATCGCGAGCTGCTGCAGCAAATGCTCGCCGTACAGTCGTCCGATGACTTGCTCTGGATTCGCCATGGCTATTGGGATGCCCCGACGGGGCTGCTTTCTGCCGAGGGCAAGGGCCCGGTCGTGGTGAGCGGCCACACGCCCACGGTATCGCTTGGGCGCTATTGCGAGGTCGGTGGTCTGGCGGGGCTCGATGAGGAATCGGGACGCGGGCAGATCGTGCGCTTGGGCGGCGAGGACACTGCCGGTGTGCCCGATCGCATCGACATCGACTGCGCCGCCGCCACCGGCTCCGAGTTCGGCCGCGTGGGCATCCTTCGCCTAGACGACGGGGCCGAGTTCTACGCGAACATCAACCCGGGCGAATAATCGGTGCAAAGGGTAGCTAATTACGGACGGGGCTTTTTTGACTACTTTCGGAGAGTAGCGCCTTCTTGCTCGGTAAGCGCAAGAAATGAGGAGCGTCTGCGTCCTCGGCAGCGCGAAAATGCTCGAAAAACCGTCGCAACGGAGTCAAACGACGTCGCGGCGGTTCTTTTTTGGCTGCCCGCTGGCTAAGTGAGTAGACTTTTTTGGAAATGCCGAGCACCCATCATATTTGTTTCAATAAAGCCGCAGGTCACAGACTTGTGCTTTGTCGGTGTGGTCGGGGATTCGGTAAAAGTCTACTCACTTAGTTTTGCGTGATGTATATTGTCCGCAACGAGACCCCAACCGGGGTGATTCCAACGCAAATTCCGGTGACCGGGGGCAGCTAATTAGGCGCCGTACGGGTTGCGGTCGCGTTCGATGCGCTGGCGGATGTGGGCGTACTCGATAATCAGTAGCACCAGGAGTAGGGTCATGATGGCTAGGTAGCTCACCACAGCGCCCATCAGACCCAGCAGCTTAATCAGGATCACCGGCAGCACCACGCTTACGGCGAAGCAAATCAGGTAGATCTTGGTGACGTCGCCGGCGTGGCGCAGCACCGTGATGATGGCGTAGATAAAGTCGATTGCCGCGGTGATGCCACCGGCGACAACCATCAGTAGCGCCAGCGTGCGGTAGCGCTCAAAGTTGAGGCCGTACATAAAGCTCATGAGGGGAATGCCGGGGCCTGCCATAAATGCGGCGCATGCTCCGGTAATGACCACGATCAGTGCCATAACGGCAACAATAATCAGGTCAAAGCGGCGACGCTTGCGCGGATTCGCCCAAATGCTCGATAGACGCAGGAGCTGCGGTTTATAGATAAATCCAATGCTCAACAAAATGGCCTGCGCCGGAAAGAACAGTGCATTAAATTACAGTTGATACTTGTAGGCCAGCGTGCCCTCCATCACGAACTTGGGCATGCTCTCGATAAGGTTAAACAGGAACAGCGCACCAAAGAGCGGAGCGCACTGGATAAACAGGTGGCCAGCCTCGCGCAGGCTCATGCGGCGTGATTTTTCGGTCTCGAGCAGGGCGAGCGGGGCGGTGACCAGCACGAGCGAGGCAATCGCGGCGATGCCCATGGCCATGGCCGCGATGGGCATGCTGCGCGTGAGGAACAACGCCACGCTAAAGACCGCGATGACGCCGGCGGAACGCAGCGTTTGGCTCATGCCGGCCAAATAGAGCTTGTCGGCCTGTTGCAGGCGGCCCTCGTACACGTCGGCGATACCGTCGATCACCTTATAGAGGTAGACGCCCAGGCCGATCGTGGCCATCTGCGCATCGTAGCCGCGGACACTGCTGTATACCAGGCCGCATGCCAGCGCGAGCGCTCCGCAAAGCCAGCGGTTGAGCTGGTAGGAGGCAAAGGACGTCTTTTCGTCGATGTCCGAGACCTGAAAGTTGCGCACGCCGTAGTTGCACGCGATCATGATGAGCGTGCCGGTGACAAAGGCGATGGAGAACTTGCCGGCCTCCTCGGCGCCTACGAGCTGCGTCGACACAATGGTGAGCAGCGGAAACGCCAAGCCCCATACGGCGGTGCCCAAGGTATTCCAAAGGTAGTCGCGGCTGGTGGCGTGCTCCTCGTATTCCGCTTCCTGCGTGGAGAAACCGCCGCCGTAGACTGCTCCGAGCAGGCGGTTCCACCAGGCATTGACCATGCGGTGGATGGGGCCGGGTTGGCGATCGCGCTCGCGGCGACGGCGTGTGGCCTGGCTGCTGTCGGGACCGCCGGCGTTACGCTGGCTTAGCTCTTGGATTCGTGCAAGCTCCTCGGCGGTGTGCGATGCGGGGAACAGTCCGTTCTCGATGCGTCCGCCCTGTCCGTGCGCCTCGCCCGATACGGCGGGGTCGGCGACGCCATTGCGGCGGGCGATGGCGCGGCGGATGCTATCGAGGGGCGTGATACTCAAGGCGGTTCCTTTCTCTTACTGCGCTCTAGTATAGTCGCGGTGGTGTCCATTCGTGTTTTTGAACAGCTTGTTCAATAATTTCGGCGGGCGGCTGTAATTTGTCGGTAAACGTGCGGTATCCTGTTGAAGTTTTGTGACCCCCCGATGCCGCTTGCGCGGTACCAAGGAGTTTTCACCCATGGATGTCGCTGCGTTTTTGCTGGCTCTTATGCCCATCATCTGGCTTGTCGTGATGCTGCTGTGCTTTAAATGGCCAGCTTGGAAGGCCGCCATCGGTTCGTTTGTTCTTTCGTGCGTGCTCGCCTATGCGTGGTGGCATTTGCCGGCGGCGCAGATAGCCACGGCCTCGCTTGAGGGCTTTTTGATGGCCCTGTGGCCCATCGTGCTCGTGATTATCGCCGCGGTGTTCACGTATAACCTGTGTGTGCGCACGGGCGCCATGGACGTGATCGGCAGCATGATCACCTCCATCAGCAGCGACCGCCGTCTGTTGGCGCTGCTCGTGGCTTGGTGCTTCGGCGGCTTTATGGAGGGCATGGCCGGCTTTGGCACTGCTGTTGCCATTCCCGCCGGCATGCTCGCGGGCCTTGGTTTTGAGGCCGTGCCTGCCGTGCTGATCTGCCTGCTGGCCAACGGCGTGCCCACGCCCTACGGCTCCATTGGCATCCCCACGGTGTCCGTTGCCGACTTGGTGGGCCTGGATTCCCTGCACTTGGCGACCGTTCAGCTGGTGCAGCTCGCGCCCTTCTTTGTGGCGATGCCGCTGCTTATAGTGTTGGTTGCGGGCCGTGTCGCCGATGACCAAGGCAACGTTGCGAGCGTGAGTGAGCGCCTGCACGGCGTTGCTGGCGTGGCGCTGCTTTCCGGTGTGTCCTTTGTTGGTGCGGCCCTGGTCGTTGCCATGTTTGTGGGTCCCGAGCTGGCCGTGGTCGTGGGCTCCATCGTGTCACTCGCGCTGACTGCCGCGCTTGCCATGCGCGCCGAGAAGTCCGGTCACTTGGACGCGCGCTTCCATATGAATATCGAGGCCGGCGAACAGCTCACCGTTAAGTCGGCGCTTTCTGCCTGGTCGTGCTTCATCCTGATTTTTGTGCTGCTGCTGGGTACCTCCAACCTGGTTCCCGTCGTGCACGCCGCGCTCGCGCCGTTTGCGAGCCACGTGCAGGTGTATTGCGGCGAGAACCCCGGTACGCTTACGTTTTCGTGGATCAACACGCCGGGTGTTTGGATCTTCCTGGCCGCGTTTATCGGCGGTGCGATTCAGGGCGCTTCGCCGCGTCTGATGGGCGAGGTGCTGGCCGCGACCGTCAAGCAGATGATGTCGACGGTAATTACGATGCTTTCGGTGCTGGGCTGCGCCAAGGTGATGGGCTATGCGGGCATGATCTCTTCGATCAGCGCGTTCTGCATCGCCGTCGCCGGTGGTCTGTACCCGATTCTGGCCCCGTGGATCGGTGCCGTCGGTGCGTTCGTGACCGGTTCGGGCACGTCCTCGGGCATGCTGTTTGGTCCCATCCAGAGCCAGGCCGCTTCGGCGCTGGGCGTGAGTGACTACTGGATGGTCGCGCTGAACGCCCTGGGTGTCGCCGCCGGCAAGATGATCTCGCCGCAGACCCTCGCTATTGGTCTTGCCGCCGTGCACGTGCGCGGTAAGGATGCCGAACTCTTGGGCGCGGTGCTGCCCTACGCCGCCGGCATGCTGGTCCTCATGAGTGTCATCGCCATGCTCGGCCAAGGCCTGCCGCTGTAGTCGGCACTTGGGGACATTACTTATGTGCCGGCACTTTAGGAACGTCCCTAAGTGCCGGCATCTGGGGACACACCTTGGCTGTTGCCTGTTCAAGGGTGTCCCCAACGACTAGTCGTTTAAGAACACCCAATGACTAGGCCGCTTGCGTGCGATTTTTGACCGTTGGGCGGGCGCTTCGTCGTTGCCGCAAAAACGTTTTTGCATATCGGGTACAACGGGCTTTACGTGAGTAAAGTGCGCGCCGCGTCTACGTGTCGCGTTTTTAAAGGAGGCCCCATGCCCGGTGTTACCCCTGCAGAAGTTCTGTCCAACTTTGGCATTACGCTGGTCGAAGACCCCGCCGAGAACCAGCCCCGCCTGCTGGTTGACCTGCCGGCAGCCGAGCTCGTCGAGCATGCCATCCGCCGTAACGAAGGCCGCATGGCCTCCAACGGCGCACTGGTGATCGAGACGGGGGAGCGTACCGGACGTTCGCCCAACGACCGCTTTATCGCCGACACGCCCGACGTGCACGACAAGATTGCCTGGGGCGCCGTCAACCGCCCGCTTTCGATTGAGAGCTACGAGGCCATCAAGGCCGGCATCGTCGACTATCTCAACGAGCGCGATGTGTTCGTCACCCGCGGCATGGCTGGCGCCGACCGCAACCACACGCGCCGTCTGCTCGTCGCCTGCGAGCGTGCCAGCCAGGCACTCTTCATTAAGCAGATGCTCGCCCGTCCGCTCGCCCGCGAAATCGCGCGCACCGGCGAGCCGGACTTCTGCGTGCTCGCCGCGCCGGGCTACCAGTGCGATCCCGCCATCAAGGGCCTCAACTCCAGCGCCGCCGTGGTCATCAACTTCCAGGAGCGCGTGATTTTGGTCGCGGGCACCGGCTACTCCGGCGAGATCAAAAAGTCCATCTTCAGCGTCATGAATTACCTGCTGCCCGTCGAGGACGACGTACTGCCCATGCATTGCTCGGCCAGCATGGATCCCGTCACGCACGAGACCGCGGTGTTCTTTGGTCTGTCGGGCACCGGCAAGACCACGCTTTCGGCCAACCCCACGCGCCTGTTGATCGGCGATGACGAGCACGGCTGGTCCGACATGGGCATCTTCAACATCGAGGGCGGCTGCTACGCCAAGTGCGAGGGCCTGGATGCGTTCAACGAGCCCGAGATCTTCAATGCCGTTCGCTTTGGCGCCATCTGCGAAAACGTGGTGCTCGACGAGGGCCGCAAGCCCAATTACGATGATATTTCAATCACACACAACACGCGCGTGGCCTATCCCGTCGAGCATATCCCCAACGCGTGGACCAAGGGCATGGGCACCACCCCGAGCGTCGTGCTGTTTTTGACCTGCGATGCCTTTGGCGTGCTGCCGCCCATCTCTCGCCTGACGGCTGACGCCGCCATGTATCACTTTGTGACGGGCTTTACGGCCAAGATTCCCGGCACCGAAGTTGGCGTCACCGAGCCCACGCCCACGTTCTCCTCGCTGTTCGGAGAGCCGTTTATGCCGCTCGACCCTATGGTCTACGCCAAGATGCTCGGCGAACGTATCGCCGACGGTCGCACCCGCGTCTATCTGGTCAATACCGGCTGGATTGGCGGCGGTTATGGCGTGGGCCATCGCATCGAGCTTGCCTACACGCGCGCCCTGGTGGCCCGCGCCCTCGACGGTACCATCGAGGACAGCGAGTTCGTGCACGACGATATCTTTAACGTCGACATTCCCACCACGTGCCACGGTGTGCCCGACGGCATCCTGGTGCCGCGCCAGTACTGGCAGAGCACCGCGCGCTACGACGAGGCAGCGCACAATCTGGCAGTGATGTTCGAGGAGAACTTCGAGAAGAAGTACTCGCACCTGCCCGAGTCCGTCAAAGCCGCCGGCCCGCACGCCCAGGTGTCCGCCGAGGCCCGTCATCGCGGCCGTGGGCTGCTGGGACTCCGCCACTAGCGTCGCCTCAGATCCAAAACCACCATAAGGGGACAGACACCTTTGTGGTGGTTTTGCTCGCGTGGATGACTCGGGTTACAATACGCCTGACATATCGTCCCCTTCTCCGGATGGGGGCAGCGTAAGCGCTCTTGTGGCGGCACCGTAGGACTTTGAAGGTGGCCGCCGTGAGGGCGCTTTTTGTTTAGACGCCCTCGCTCGGGGGCGCACAGTGAAGGGAGAGCGTATGAAGGGCTTTATTGCCGAGGATTCTTTTTGGGAGCTGTTTCCGCAGGCGGCGGTCGGCGTCGTGGTCGTAAAGGGCATGAAGCCCGCGGCTCAGATTCCCCAGGATGACGTGGACGCGATCGCCGCGCTGCTTGACCGCGCCAACATCGATGCGGAGCGCCACCTGACGAGCGATACCATCAGCGAGAATGCGCCGGTCAAGGCATGGCGTGACGCGTACCGGCTGTTCAAGACTAAAAAGGGCGCCCGCTGCTCGATCGAGAACTTGCTCAAGCGCGTGCTCAAGGGTAAGCCGGTCGGTCATATCACACCGGCGGTGGATATTTACAACACGGTGTCGCTGACCTATGCGCTGCCCGTGGGAGGCGAGGACCTGCATGCGATCGAGGGAGACCTTCGCTTGAAGGTGACCGACGGTGGCGATGCGTTCTTGCCGCTTGGCGAGGAGGCGGACGATCCGACGCTGCCCGGCGAGCTCGCCTATATCGACGATGCAGGCGCCGTGTGCCGCTGCTGGAACTGGCGCGACGGCGTGAGAACGGCCCTGTCCGACGATTCGGCGGACGCATTTCTGGCGATTGAGTGCGTGGAGCCCGAGCGGATGGAGGATTGCCAGGCCGCCATCGATCGCTTGGCCGAGCTGCTCGAGCGCTATCTGGGAGCGACGGTTGTCGTCAAGACGCTTGTGACTCGCGACAATCCCTGCGTGGAGCTGTAGCGGCGCCTAGAATCCATTGATGTCCCAAACCACCACAAAGGTGCCTGTCCCCTTTGTGGTGGTTTTTATGTTGATGGGTTAACAATTGGGATATTTAGGTACGGGGGTTCGGACATGCGGCTAAGATGTTTACCCGTTAGCATCATGCAAGCGAAAGGCGGTCGTCTCCCATGCAGCAGAACGACGAGACACGTTTTGAGGATTTTGTCGGACTGATTAGCGGGCTCTACAAGGAGATTCAGCGTATCAAGACGTCCGAGGGCGCAAGGCTGGGCCTCAAGGGCTCCGACGTCATGTGCCTGTACTACCTGGAGCGCAGCAAGGACGGCATGACCGGCGCCGACCTGGCTCGCGTGGCCGGTGTGACGCGCGCTGCCGTTTCGCGCACGCTGGCGCACCTGGAGGAGGGCGGCTTTGTCGAGGTTGATGACTCGGGCGATGCTGCCGTCAAGTACCGCGCACCGGTTCGCCTGACCACGCTGGGCGGCGAGAGCATGAACGAAGCCGACCGCATCATCCACGACGTGCTCGACACCACCGGTAAGGCCATGGGCGTGGAGCAGCGCGAGCAGATGTATGCGTCGCTGCGTACGATTCTCAACACCCTGCGCGAGATCTAAGGCCGCCAAGGCATTTGTTTCCCATTAACAACTGCATAGTCCCGTTTGAGCGCGTATACCGCGCCGGGGCATTGCTGTCTAAATTCCCTGCGCGAGACCTGCGCAAGAAAGGATTCGTTATGTCCGTCCGCATTATTACCGATTCCGCAAGCGATATGACGCCGGCGGAGCACCCCGCTCTGCGTGTTCTGCCGCTGTCCGTCACCTTTGGCACCGACGTGTACATGGATGGCGTCGACATCGATCACCAACGCTTTTACGAGATGCTCGTGGAGCGCGATGAGCTGCCCAAGACCGGCCAGGTCAACCCGTACGCGTTTTCGCAGGCTATTGCCGAGGCGCGTGAGGCCGGCGACGAGGCTGTGATTATTACCGTGGGCGCCAAGCTTTCGGGCACCAATCAGAGTGCCCGTACTGCACTTGCCGAGGCGCCGGGCGGCGACGTGTTCGTGGTAGACAGCAATAACGTAACCCTGGGCGAGCGTGTCCTGGTCGAGTATGCCCTGCGCCTGGTGGACGAGGGGTGTGGAGCTGCCCAGATCGCGGCGGCTGTCGAGGCCGTGCGCGACCGTGTGGTCGTCATCGGTCTGCTCGAGACGCTGGAGTACTTGGTGCGCGGCGGTCGCCTGTCTGCTGCGGCCGGCGCTGTGGGCACGCTGCTCAACGTAAAGCCCGTTGTGGCCGCCGAGGACGGCCTGATCGTGCAGCTGGGCAAGGCGCGCGGTTCCAAGAACGGCCGCAACCTGCTCAACCAGAAGGTCGAAAAGGCGGGCGGCGTCGACTTTTCCATGCCGCTGGCGCTCGGCTATACGGGCCTTTCGGACGCCGTGCTCAAGAAGTACATCGAGGACAGCGCCGCGCTGTGGGCTGGACACACCGAGGGCGAGCTGCCCATCCACACCATTGGCGCCACCATCGGCACCCACGTGGGCCCCGGCGCCGTAGCCGTAGCCTTCTTCCGTCCCGCCAACTAACTTACCTCCCAAAAAGGGACAGGTTTATTTTGGCAGGTTCTATCTGGGCAAACACTGCCTGCCATGCCATGTGATCCCTCAGCGACGGCGGGGTTGCGGACCATCGGCCGCGCGGAGGTCTCAATGATCTACAACCCTGCCGTCCCCAAGGGATCATTTGTGCTTTATGCTGTTGCGGGCGGAAAGGGGTAGGCGATGGCATCTGAGGGCTTTTTTGAGCGGGTGTACGAGGTAGTCGAGCAGATTCCCGAGGGGATGGTCGCCACGTACGGTCAGGTGGCGATGCTCGCCGGTCGTCCGCGGAGCGCGCGCTATGTGGGCTATGCGCTGCATAGCAACCCACGTCCTGGCCAAATTCCCTGTCATCGCGTGGTGTTTGCCGACGGCCGTATCTGTGAGGGCTTTGCGTTTGGCGGCCCCGATGCTCAGCGTGAGCTCTTACTGGGGGAGGGCGTGACGTTTACCGATCCCATGCACGTCGATCTGGGCGCCTGTCGCTGGCCTGCCGGACTCTAACAGTTCTGCCGTGTCCAAAACCACCACAAAGGTGCCTGTACCCATCGTGGTGGAACGCCGTTATCGCTGACATTTCCCCAGATAAAACCTGCCAAAATAAACCTGTCCCTTTTTGATAGGTTTACCGGGGCTAACTTATGGAGAAGGTGTGGGGCCGTACGTTGCCGTCAGAAAGTAAACCACGGTGAACTATATTGTATTCAGCAACGGAGCAGGCAATAGGCGATGAAAAAGCCTGCCCTGTTGAGTTTGATTCGCATTCCTCCCCTCTGTGCGATTCAACGGTGTACTTCGGGAACGGGCCCGCTGGCAACTGACTGCCGGCGGGCCCGTTCCCGTTTATCGGGGGAGTGCAGTGGGCGGAGCCGAGCCGGTTGGTCGGGCACCAAAAAAGGCGGACGCCGTAGCGCCCGCCTTATAGCAATCGAAAGCTCAAGTCAGCAAATCGGTCTAGTACACCATGCCCATGGCGTCCCGAACCTCGGCCAGGGTCTGCTCGGCGATCTCGTTGGCACGGCGGTTGCCCTCGTGCAGTACGTCCTTCACATAGTCCAGATCGTTCTCATAGCGCTGGCGACGCTCGCGGATCGGTGCGAAGTACTCGTTGACGGCCTCGGTCACGTACTTCTTGAGCTGGCCGGAGCCGCCCAGGCCAATCTCCTCGGCAATCTCGACCTCGGAACGGCCGGTGCAGATGGCGGCCGTCGAAAGCAGGCCGGACACGCCGGGACGGTTCTCGGGATCGAACGTGATCATGCGCTCGGAGTCGGTCTGACTCTTCTTGATGCGCTTGGCCGTCTCCTCGGCGGTCATCGAAATGTTGATGGCGTTGCCGTAGCTCTTGCTCATCTTGCGACCGTCCAGGCCGGGCAGCAGCGGGGTCTCGGACAGCAGCGCGTCGACCTCGGGGAATACCTTGCCGTAGCGGTTGTTAAAGCGGCGGGCGATGGTGCGGGTAAGCTCGATGTGCGGCAGCTGGTCGCGACCGACCGGCACCACGTTGCCCTTGCAGAACAGGATGTCGCAGGCCTGGTGCACCGGGTAGGTGAGCAGAAGGCCGGTAAGCTCATGGCCCGAGGCCTCCATCTCGGCCTTAACCGTGGGGTTGCGCGCCAGCTCGGCCTCGGACACCAGCGACAGGAACGGCAGCATGAGCTGGTTGGCGGCGGGCACGGCGGAGTGCGCGTAGATCATGGTCTTGTCGGGGTCGATACCGCAGGCAAGGTAGTCCATGACCATGTTGTACACGTTGTCCTGGATGTGCTCGGTCGTATCGCGGTCAGTGATGACTTGGTAGTCGGCGATGAGCACGTTGGTCTTGGCGCCCATGTTCTGCAGCTCAACACGGCCCTTGAGGGTGCCGAAGTAGTGACCCAGGTGCAGACGGCCGGTGGGGCGGTCGCCGGTGAGCATGGTGAACTTCTCGGGCGTTTTGGCCAGGCCCTCGCGAATGGCGTTGCTCTTTTGCAGCGCGACTTCGTAGCTGTTCTCGTTTGGCATGATTGCTCCTAACGTATGTTCATGGGTCAAGATGATAACGCGTTTATTGGAGGGGCGGGTCGTAAGTAGGCGAGGGGCGGGAGAGCGGCGGCTTGTGCGATGGGCGCGGCGTGGCTGCACGTTTGGCCGGCGGCGTCTGGACGCATCCTCGGCAGCTTACCCTAGCGCCTGTGGTGGCGCTCCTCCTTGCGTTCTTCTGCTGCCTGCTCCTCTTGCTTAAAGGCGGGATCGTCGGGGGTGACGAGCTCGTCCTCGTGCGTGCGCTTGTTGTAATGGTGACGCAACACGGGCTCAAACAGATGTAGATGCTTGGCAAAGGCCGCCGAGCCAATGGCGAGCACGGTAAAGATGAGCACACGCATGGGCACCTCGACCTGGTTGATCGCGGCGGCGCCGGCCGAAAGCATAATGCACCAGGCATAGATGAGCAGCACAGCCTGCTTTTGGTTGTAGCCCTCTTGGATCAGGCGGTGGTGGATGTGGCCCTTGTCGGCCTGCCCGATGCTAATGTGGGCGCGCTTGCGGCGCACGATGGCGCTAAACGTGTCGATGATAGGCACGCCGGCAACGATGAGCGGGATGATAAGCGAGGTGAGTGCGGCGGTGCGGCTCACGTTGAGCAGCGAGATGGAGCCCAGCGCAAAGCCCAGAAGCAGCGACCCCGAGTCGCCCAAGAAGATGCTTGCGGGGTTGAAGTTGTAGCGCAAAAAGGCCAGACAGGCGCCAAAGAGCGCAATGGAGAGCGCGGCGGCGTCGATGCGGCCCGAGAGAACGGCCATCGAAAACATGGTGAACGAGGCGATGCCGCAGATGCCCGTGGCCAAGCCGTCGAGGCCGTCGATGAGGTTAATGATGTTGGTGAATGCCACCAGATAGATTACGGTGATGGGGTAGGCGAGCCATCCGAGCATGATCTCGCCGGGAGCAAACGGGTTGACGATGACGCCGATTTTTAGGCCGCCCATGCAGGCGATAAGCGCGGCGAGGACCTGTCCGGCCAGCTTTTGCTTGGGCGTGAGCTGGAAGACGTCGTCGATAGCGCCGGTCGCAAAGATGACGGTAAAGGAGAGCGCCAGCATGGGATAGCTAATGTGAAGGCGCGGGTGCGGCACCAGGACGGGTGGCCAGCCTAGGTACCAGGTGCCTAGGATTTGCACAGTGCAGGCGACGACCAGGCCCAAAAACACCGCCGTTCCGCCCAAACGCGGGATGGGCTTGGTGTTGATGCGGCGCTTAGAAGGATAGTCGACGGCATCGAGCTTAATTGCCAAGCGCTTGACCAGGGGCACCGCGAGGAAGGTCGTGATAAAGGCCGCCGCTGCCACGCATAGGTACGGTATGTAGCTCGGGGATGAAGCCATGAATCTAAAAACCGCCAAGCGTCGAAGGAAAAGGTCAGAAGAACGCCATGCGCAAAGGGCATAGCTGAACCATAATACTCGACCAAGGGGGGTACATGGAATTGCACGCAGCGATAATCACGCGCTTACCAGATATTGGGATGTTGTCGATGGCTTGTCGGGATGCCGGCGGGGATCCATATGGACTGTAATGGTGATTTTCGGCAAAAGAAAACCACCCCCCACGTTACGAAAATGAACCCACCTAAAACAGGTGGGTGCCCTCATCGACTGTTCCAGCGTCCTTAACAACGAAGGATACCTGTACTAGGTACGACTGTGTGGGCTCCCTAAATAAACGCGACGGTTCACCCAGTTGCTCCGCGGGGGGCGGAATACCTACATCATAAAGCGGCACTTTATCGATTCCAGTCTTGACATTACAAAAATCGTGTCGGACGATTACGGCGCCTTGGGCTCGAGCCGTCTGTGGGGTTGATCCCTTTACGTTTGAGCTGCTGAATCGTTGTTTTGGAGCATGGTTTTATGCCGACGTCGTTGACCGAACTTTTTTCGCCCGCCTGCCATTTGTGTCCGCGCCGTTGCGGTGCGGCGCGCGATGAGGGCGCGCGCGGCGTGTGCGGTGCTAACGACACACTCAAGGTGGCCCGCGCGGCGCTTCATATGTGGGAGGAGCCGCCCATTTCGGGCGAGGCCGGCTCGGGTACGATTTTCTTTAGCGGCTGTTCGCTCAAATGTATCTACTGCCAAAACCACGAGATCTCGACCGGCAATTTTGGCCTTGAGATTTCGCCCGAGCGCTTGGTCGAGATTATGCTGGAGCTGCAGGAGCAGGGCGCCAATAACATCAACCTGGTGACGGCGACGCACTATGCGCACCTGTTGCCTGCCGCGATTGCCGCGGCACGGACGCGCGGGCTGGTCATCCCCATCGTCTACAACACGAGTGGTTATGAGCGCGCGAGCGCCGTGGCGGCGCTGGGCGACCTGGTCGACGTGTGGCTTACGGACTTTAAATATGCCGATGCCGGGCTTGCGCAGTCGCTTTCTCATATTAAGGACTACCCGCGCGTGGCCGTGTCGGGTCTGGCCCAGATGGCGCGCGAGATTGAGCGCCGCGGGGGAGAGCTGGTGGACGAGGACGGGCTCATGAAGCGCGGCATGATCGTGCGTCACCTGGTGCTGCCGGGGCATGCCGACGATTCGTACCGCGTGTTAGACCTGGTGTGGCAGACGGTGGGCGACGTGCCGATCTCGGTCATGAACCAGTACACGCCCAATGCACTCATGCGCGAACAAGGCGGCGACCTGGCGCGCGCCGTGACGCGCGAGGAGTACGAGCAGGTGCTCGACCATGCCGACGACCTGGGCTTTACGACCATGTTCTGGCAAGAGGGCGGAGCGGTAGACGAGAGCTTTACCCCGGCGTTCGATACCACCGGCGTCCTCACCAGCGCAAAGTAGTGCGTTCGTCGATGATTTTTCTGGGACGGGGATAAAAAATCATCGAGAGGATCGCCTGTTCGAAAAGTTGCCAAAATAGTCGCGCCCCAAAAAGACTGGTTATTGGGCGTTGACAGTTGGCGAGCCGTAGGTAAAATATCGACTTGTCCTGGGGACGTAGCTCAGTTGGGAGAGCGCTGCCGTCGCATGGCAGAGGCCGAGGGTTCGACTCCCTTCGTCTCCACCCTTGGATTTGATAAGCCGCTGACATTGTGTCGGCGGCTTTTTTTAAAAGAAAGGGCTGCACCATGGCCGAGTTTGAGTCCCAACCATTGTCCGACGAGGAGCGCGCTGAGTTGGAAGAGCTCCGCGCTGAGAAGGCCCGCCGCGAGGCTCGGGAAGAGGCCCGTCGCGAGCGTGAGGAGCTGGCTGCCCTGCGTGCCGAGCGTGCGAAGGCCGAGGAGGCCGCCTCGAACGCCGCATCCGAGCGCAAGCCCGCGCCCGCACCCAAGCCCGCTGCAGCGAAGCCTGCACCTGCCGCGCCCAAACCTCAGCCTAAAAAGGCCGCTCGTCCCAAGTCCGCCGAGCCCAAGCCGAGCCGTGACGAGATGACCTTTGCCCAGCGCATGGTTACCTCCAAGGAGCCCGCGGCCGAGGGCGAGATTCCCGGTATGGCGCCGGCTCAAAAAATCATCATTGTCCTTGCCCTCATCGCGTTTGTCATCTTTATGGGCTACACGATCCTGACCAGCATGGGCCTGCTCTAACCGATTTGCATCGGGCATCATATCCGCATGCTCTGCTCTCGTCTAACCCTCAAATTCTGTACCACACATCCGAAAGGTCGCCCCATGGCTTTGACCGACATCTCGCATCCCACCGACATTGCAATGCTCACCGATCTGTACGAGCTCACTATGGCCCAGGGCCTGTGGGAGAGCGGCAAGGCCAATGAGCAGGGTTGTTTTACGGCGTTTTACCGCGATCATCCCTTTGGCAGCGCCTATGCCGTCATGTGCGGCACCGCCGAACTGCCCGAGCTGGTCGAGAACCTGCGCTTTACGCCCGAGGACATCGACTACCTCGCCTCGCTCCAGGCCCCTGCCGGCGGCGCGATGTTCAAGCCTGGATTCCTCGACTACCTGCGCGATTTTCGTGCGCATGTAAACATCGACGCCGTGCCCGAGGGCGAGCTCGTCTTTCCGCGCGAGCCCATGGTGCGCGTCACCGGCCCCGCGTTGGAGTGCCAGCTGCTCGAGACGGCGCTGCTCAACATCGTCGGGTTCCAGACGCTTGTCGCCACCAAGACGGCGCGCGTGGTGCTCGCCGCCGACGGTCGCCCTGTGGCGGAGTTTGGCCTGCGCCGAGCCCAGGGTCCCGATGGCGGCCTGGCCGTCGCGCGCGCGAGCTACGTTGCCGGCTGCTCCTCTACGTCCAATGTACTCGCCGGCCGCCGTTACGGTATTCCCGTCTTTGGCACGCATGCGCACAGCTGGGTGATGAGCTTCGATTCCGAGCTCGAGGCCTTCCGTGCCTTTGCCAAATCGAGCCCCAAGAACTGCACGCTGCTCATCGACACCTATGACGTGCGCGAGGGCTGCGAACATGCCATTACGGTTGCCAAGGAGATGGAGGCGGTGGGCGAGCGCCTGTCGGCCATTCGCATCGACTCCGGCGACCTCGCCAAGCTCTCCAAGTATGTTCGCGGCCGTTTTGATGCCGAGGGCCTGCCCTATGTGGGGATCTCGGTTTCCAACGATCTGGATGAGTACACGATTCAGTCGCTGCTCGACCAGGGCGCGCCCATCGACAGCTTTGGCGTGGGTACCAAGCTCGCGACCTGCTATGACCAGCCGGCGCTGGGCGGCGTGTACAAGCTTTCCGCCCGCCGTGCGAGCGAGGCAGATCCATGGACGCCGGTGGTCAAGCTCTCCGAGCAGCCCTACAAGCGCACGATCCCGGGTGTGCAACGCGTGCGCCGTTATTACGACGGCTTTGGCGGCCCGGTCTGCGACATGATCTACGACGAGGACCATCTGGCGGGGGAGGGCGCCGCGCGCGGCAATACCCTCGTGGCCGTGAATGATGCCGCCCTGGTGACTGACGTGTCCGAACTTGAGTATCGCGAGCTGCTGGTGCCGATCGTGCGCGATGGCAGTGCGGTGGCTCCGCGTGAGAGCATCCAGGACGCGCGCGAGCGCTGTGCTTGGGCGCTCGATCATCTGGACGCAGCTTTCAAGCGCTTCCTGTACCCGCAGACCTATGTGGTGGGCATGGAGCAGGGCCTGGCTCAGGTGCGCGACGAGCTCGTGCGCAAGAACATGGCCGCGGCTTCTGCCTTTCCCTGGGCTCACTAATTCCTTGGGCGGTAGGGGCGAGTCACGCTTCCTTGGCCGCCAGCTCGGCCGTTCGCTGAACAGTTGATTGGTTTGACGTATGACGACTTCTTATAAAACGATGGTGGTAAAGATCGGTTCGTCCACGGTGGTGGGCGCCGATGGCAAGGTCAACCGCGCCTTTATCGGCGGACTTGCCGATCAAGCCGCAGCGCTGCGCAAGCTCGGCTGGCGTCTGGTCGTGGTGAGCTCGGGCGCTATCGCCTGTGGCTATCCCGTGTTGGGCTTCGACCGCAAGCCGGTCGGCGACCTTCCGAGCCTGCAGGCCTGCGCCTCGGCTGGTCAGTGCATCATCTCGTCGGCCTACGACGAGGAGTTCCATGCGCGCGACCTGCTCACCTCGCTCGTGCTGCTCACGCGCCACGATACGGCCCGCCGCACGTCCTACCTGCACGCGCGCGACGCCCTGCTGCGCCTGGTGGAGCTGGGCGTGGTGCCGGTTGTCAACGAGAACGATACCGTTACCGTCGATGAGATCAAGTTTGGTGACAACGACACGCTGGCGGCGCTTGTGAGCTGCCTGGTTTCTGCCGATCTGTGCGTGACGCTCTCGGACATCGATGGCCTCTATACCGCCAATCCGCATGAGGACCCCACGGCCGAGTTCGTCCCGGTCGTGCATAAGATCGATGCCAAGATTATCGCCTCGGCGGGCGATTCTTCCACATCGGTGGGCACGGGCGGCATGATTACCAAGATCCGCGCGAGCCGCATTCTCATGACCGCGGGCATTCAGAGCGTGATTTGCTCGGGCGAGGAGCCCGATGCGCTCGTGCGCCTCGCCCGCGGCGAGAGCGTGGGCACGCTGTTCGATCCGCCGGCGGAGCGTCTGGACATCGCACCCCGCAAGCTGTGGATCGCACTGGGCGACAAGGCGCATGGCTCGGTGACGGTTGACGACGGTGCCGCGAAGGCGCTGGTCAGCCGTGGCTCTTCCTTGCTTGCGGTGGGTATTCGCGAGGTCGATGGCCAGTTTGCCGAGGGCGATGTGCTCGATGTGTGCGATCCGAGCGGTATGGTCGTCGCCCGTGGTATCGCCGAGGCCGATTCGGACGTGCTGGAACTTGCCGCCGGCCGCCGCCAGGACCAGATCGCCAGCAACCGCCTGCTCGCTAACCTGGCCGAGAAGCCTGCGATCCATCGAGACAACTTGATTGTATTTGCATAAAGAAAGACAGCGCTGCGAATCGTTTCCCGCAGCGCTGTCTTTCTCGTGCCGGCACCTGGGGACGTTCTTTTTGTGCCGGCAGGTGGGGACACTCCTTTGCTAGAAGATCTGGCGCAGGTCTCCTCGGTTGAGGGCTTCGTTGAAGAGGTGCTTGAACACCACGCTGCCGTGCAGGCCATCGTGCTCGAACTCGTTAGTCACCCAGGCATGCGAGTTGCCCACGCGGCTGAGCGTATCGAGCTGCAGGCTCGAATCTACGTACATGTCGTCGAAATACACCGCGGCCTGGAGCGGCACCTCGTTGCAGGCCAGGCGCTGCGGGTCGTAGATCTTGTCCCAGCTGGTGTCTTCCATCAGCAGGTCCATGGCGGGTTTAAACGGCTTAAGCTCGGGCATCTGATCAAACATCCACGGGAACATGGCCTCGCCGGTAAACATGAGAGGGCGCGTGAGGGTGTCGAACTCGGCACGGCGTGCCTTCTCTTCTGCCGCGGCCCAGCGAATGGGCATGGTATCGCCGTCGGCGTAGATGAACTCCTGCAGTGTCCAGTACAGCGGGTTTGTACGCGTGTTGGTGCGCTCGAAGGCGCGCATCAAAAAGCTGTCAGATACCGAGGCGCCGCAGGTCAGCGTGCCGTCGCCGTCAACAAAAGCGTGATCGATAATCCAATGCATACGCTCAAAGCTCGGCTTCATGCCAAAGTCGCTGCCCATGAGCTGTAGGCGCTCGACCGTCATCGGCGAGCCGTCGGGCAGCACGGGCTTCTGTGCCTCGAGCGCATCGGCCAGGGCTGCCACGCGCTCGACGTCGGCGGGGTAGCGGTTGTAATACTGCTGCGTCTTGGCGGCCATGCGCGGGAAGGTGTGCGCGTAGACCTCGCTGGCGCTCGCCGGCACGTGGGGGATGCCGCCGCAGGTAAAGCTCGCCGCCACGCCCTCGGGGAAGAGCGACAGATAGCTCAGCGTCAAAAAGCCGCCGTAGCTCTGGCCGAGCGTGACCCACGGCTTGCCGCCAAAGCCCACCAGTCGTAGGTATTCCAAATCGCGCACGATGGAGCTGGCGAGGTGGCGCTTGAGGAAGTCCGCCTGCGAGCGTGCTGTATCGGCGCCGGCGGCCGTTGCGCGATCACCCAGTGCCTTGATCGTGCGTCCGTCCACGCAGCTACTGCGTCCGGTGCCGCGCTGGTCGGGAAGGACCACGCGGAAGTGCTTGACGGCCTCCTCGATCCAGCCGTCGCTTGTGGGCGACAGCGGACGCGGGCTCTCGCCGCCAGGGCCGCCCTGCAAAAACAGGAGCAGTGGCAGATCGTCGTTGATGCGGTCGGGCGCGCAAACCACGCGGTAGAAGAGCTTGATGCTCTCGGGCGCGCCGGCGATGGGTGCCGGCATAGCGCCGCGGCGCATGGTGCTGCCGACGGCCAGGAGCATCGGCTCCAGGCCGCGCCAGTCAAGGGGGACGTCGATGCTGTGGTCCTCGACGTAAAGGCCGGGGACGTGGTACGAAGTGATGAGGGCCATGTGAGTCTTCCGTTCGTTGCGGTGTTTCGGGTTGACCAATTCTACCGCCGCGGGCGAGGCCATGCGCAAATCGGCTACCATGGTTGCAAACTTCTAGGAGAAAGGGCCGCCCATGTCGGTCGATATAGCCACGTATGTCCACGATCTTGCCGTTGCCGCCAAGGCAGCGTCGGCCTCGCTTGCCACGGCGAGCGATGAGCAGCGCCAGGAGGCCGTGCGCGCCATGGCCGCAGCACTGCGCAACGGTGTCGACTCCATCGTCGCCGCCAACGAGCTCGATATGTCCGCCGCGCGCGATGCGGGTACCTCGGCCGGACTGCTCGATCGCCTGCTGCTGACGCCCGAGCGCGTCGAGGGCATGGCCGCCGGTTTGGAGAAGCTCGCCGAGCTGCCCGATCCCGTCGGTCGTGTACTCGATCACCGCGTGCTTTCAAGCGGCGTGGACCTGACCCGCGTGAGTGTGCCGCTGGGCCTGGTCGCTATGGTCTACGAGGCGCGCCCCAACGTGACGGCCGACGCCGCAGGCATCTGCATACGCACCGGCAACGCCTGCATTCTGCGCGGCGGTTCGCTGGCCTATCACTCGTGCGCCATGATCGCCGAGCTGCTGGCCGATGCGCTCGAGGCCAAGGGCTTCCCGCGCGAGGCCGTGTCGATGATCGAGTCCACCGACCGCGAGGCCACTGGCGAGTTCATGAAGCTCCGCGGCATTGTCGACGTACTCATTCCGCGCGGCGGTGCAGGCCTGATCCAGCGCTGCGTGCGCGAGTCGCTTGTGCCGGTGATCGAGACGGGCACGGGCAACTGCCACATCTACGTGCATGAGTCCGCCGACTTTGATAAGGCGCTCAACATTATCGTTAATGCCAAGACCCAGCGTGTAGGCGTGTGCAATGCCGCCGAGTCGCTGCTGGTCGACCATGCTGTGGCCGATGCGTTTTTGCCTGCGGTCGTTGCCGTGCTGCACGATCACGGCGTGCTCATTCACGGCGACGAGGCCACGTGCGCCGCGTGCGCCGACGCCGGCTTTGTGGAGGGCGATGACTACGTCGCCGCGACTGAGGAGGACTGGGGTCGCGAGTACCTGGCGCTCGAGATGAGCGTGAAGGTCGTGGCAAACGAGGACCAGGCCATCGCACACATCAATCGCTACGGCACGATGCACTCCGAGGCCATCGTTGCCGAGGACACGGACGCTTGCGAGCGCTTCCTGGATGCGGTCGATGCCTCGGCCGTGTACGCCAACGCCAGCACGCGCTTCACTGACGGCGGCGAGTTTGGCCTGGGCGCCGAGATTGGCATCTCGACCCAAAAGCTCCACGCCCGTGGCCCCTTTGCCGCCGAGGCCCTCACTACCTACAAATACAAGCTCCGAGGCACCGGCCAGGTCCGCCCCTAACGACCGCGCAAGAAAAACCGCCACAAAGGTGCCTGTCCCCTTTGTGGCGGTTTTAGCTGGCGCGGGCGGTTAGGCCTGGAAGGTATCGCGATCGGGCGCGAAGGACTGCATGGCCGCGATGGTGCGGTCAAAGAGCTCGGGGAGCTCCCAGCCGAGCATCTCGGCGCCCTGCGAAATCACGTCGCGCGAGCAGCCGGCGGCAAAGCGCTTGTCCTTGAACTTCTTCTTGAGCGACTTGGTCGTAAAGTCCATAACGCTCTTGCTCGGGCGCATGATGACGGCGGCGCCGATCAGGCCGGTGAGCTCATCGCAGGCAAACAGGATCTTCTCCATCTGCAGCTCGGGTTTGGGCAGCGAGGTGTTGAAGTCCGACGTGTGCGTCTGGATGGCGCGAATGAGCTCGGGAGACGCACCTTCGCCCTTAAGAATCTCGGCAGCATAGATGGTGTGGTTCATGGGGTCGTCCTCATGCTCCTCCCAATCCAAGTCGTGCAGCAGGCCGACGATGCCCCAAAACTCCTCGTTCTCGGGGTCGAACTCGCGCGCAAAGTAGCGCATGATGCCCTCGACCGTCTCGCCATGGGTGATGTGGAACGGGTCTTTGTTGTGCCCGTTAAGCAGTTCAAACGCGCGGTCGCGGGTGATTCCGGCGGTAAGCGGCTCTGCCATAGGAGACTCCTTGTGCTCGTGGGTATCGATAAGAATGAATACTACTAGAACAAGAAAACCACCACAAAGGTGCCTGTCCCCTTTGTGGTGGTTTTTGGCGCGGATGGGTTAGTTGAGGGCGGCTTGGGCTAGGCGGGCTTCGGCGTCCTCCTCGGTGACGCCCAAGGCCACAGCGAACTCCTCGATGGAGCGGCGCTTGGCTTCCTTGAGTACGCGCATGTAGTAGGAGCTGGGCTTTTTATCAGCTTCCTCGGCCTGGCGAATGCGGTGCATCATGGTTTTTGCCACGCGGACCGTCTCGGGCGCGCCCAGCTTGAGCTGCTGCTTAAAGTGCGTCTCCTCAAGTGAACTGTTGCGCTCGGTAAAAGTGTCGCACTCCAGCTCGTCATAGTGGCTCAGCAGGTGCTCGGCATCTTGCTGCGAGATGGCGGCGTGCAAACGGTCGGCCTGCGCCACGGGGTACATGAGGATCGTCTGCGCATGTCCCTGCTTGGTCTCGAGCAGTAGCATGGGCTGCGGTGTGTCGTCCCTAAAACCGACGACGGTGCAGACTCCCTGACCCGGATGAATGACGTGTTGACCGATTGAGAACATGCTACCTCCAACTTATACGAATTTACGTATGTCTAGAATAACACGCTGACGTGCGCAAACCGTTACTTTATGCAGGAAAAGCACACAACTCTGATAGGTAAGAGTATTCGATAACAGACGCAGCTCATTCACACCTTTACGCATTTTCAACGCCTGCATAATCTGCAGGCAGACCGGCATCTTTGAGTGACTCCATACAAGCTGTAGTCATTTTTGTGCATATGCAATATCTATTGGCTTTACCCTGCGACAGTGCCCGTCGCTTGTGATAGAGTGCTACAAACTCTGGCTTTTGCCCTACGAGTGACCAAGAGCTCGGGGGCTTTAACACAAGGAGGATCTATGCCCGAGAAGATTGAAGAGCTGGTACGCGCTGCGCTTGCTGCGGCCCAGGAGGCCGGCGACCTTTCCGCATTTGAACTTGACGATTGCGCTATCGAGCGACCGGCTGACACTTCTCATGGCGAGTGGACCTCTACCATGGCCCTGAAGTCCGCCAAGCTGGCCCATTGCGCCCCGCGCAAGATCGCCGAGGCCATCGTTGCCCATATGCCCGAGGACCCCGCGATCGAGAAGGTCGAGATCGCAGGCCCCGGCTTCATCAACTTCTACCTCTCCGTTGCCGTCAAGAATGCCATCTTTGGCGAGGCTCGCGAGAAGGGTATGGACTTCGCTAAGTCCAACGTCGGTGGCGGCCTGAAGACCCAGGTCGAGTTCGTCTCCGCCAACCCCGTCGGCCCCATGCACATCGGCCATGGCCGCTGGGCCGCTCTGGGCGACTCCCTTTGCCGTGTGATGGACCACGCCGGTTACGATATCCAGCGTGAGTTCTACATTAACGACCACGGCTCTCAGATGAACACCTTCGGCAACTCCATCAGCACGCGCTATATGCAGCTTGCCGACATCATCGCCAAGCAGGGTGTGGATATCGACGAGGCTCACAAGCTGCTGATCGCAGACCGCGACGCCTTTGTTGCCGACGAGAACGACGAGCACCCCGAGACCCATCCGTACCAGGACAACTTTGCCGAGACTCTGGGCAAGGACTCCTACGGCGGCGACTACATCATCGACGAGGCCGCCGAGTTCTGGCGCACCGACGGCGATAAGTGGGTCAACGCCGATCCGCAGAAGCGCATGGAGAGCTTCCGCGAGCGCGGCTATGTAAAGATGGTCGACAACATGCGCGACCTCTGCCACGCCGTCAATTGCGACTTCGATCGTTGGTTCTCCGAGCGCTCGCTGTATGTGAAGGACACCGAGGGCGAGACCGCCGGCACCTCCGCCGTCGACCGCGCTTTTGAGAAGCTCGACAAGATGGGCTACCTCTACACTAAGGACGGCGCCCTGTGGTTCCGCTCCACCGACCTGGGCGATGACAAGGACCGCGTTCTGATCAAGTCCGACGGCGAGTACACCTACTTCGCCTCCGACGTCGCCTATCACTGGGATAAGTTCCAGCGCGTCGACCACGTCATCGACATCTGGGGCGCCGACCACCACGGCTACATCGAGCGCGTCCGCTGCGTCTGCGATGCCTTGGGTTACCCCGGCAAGTTCGAGGTTCTGCTGGGCCAGCTCGTCAACCTGCTGCGTAACGGCAAGCCCGTCCGTATGTCCAAGCGCAAGGGCACCATGGTGACCCTGCAGGAGCTCGTCGACGAGGTTGGCTCCGACGCCGCTCGTTACACGCTCATCTCCAAGAGCTCCAACCAGATGGTCGACTTCGATATCGAGGCCGTCAAGAAGCGCGACAACTCCAACCCGGTCTATTACGTGCAGTACGCTCACGCCCGCGTGTGCTCCATCCTGCGTCGTGCCGCTGACGTTACGCCCGAGCAGGCTGACGAGATGGGCATGAAGGCCGTCGCCGCCAAGGCCATCGGTGAGAACGTCGATTACTCGCTGCTGACCGACCCGACCGAGCTCGCCCTTTCGCGCAAGCTCAACGAGCTCACCGACCTCATCGCCAGCTGCGCTCGCGACCGCGCCCCGTTCCGTCTGACGCACTTTGCTGAGGAACTCGCCGGCGACTTCCACAGCTTCTATGCTGCCTGCCAGGTTCTGCCGAGCGAGGGCCGTCCCGTCGACCCCGAGCTTTCGCGCGCCCGTCTGGCCGCTTGCGACGCCGTCCGCGTGACGCTCGCCCTGGTGCTCACCCTTGTTGGTGTCTCCGCTCCCGAGCAGATGTAAGCTACGGGTCATTTGACCGCGCAGGTTTGGTTTAACTGAGCCTTGAAAGCCCGATCTCCCACGGAGGTCGGGCTTTTTTCGCAAATGCCGACGTATTGACGAATTTGGAACAGCTGGAAATACGAAACTATGCCGGTTTACTACGATGAATTGAGGAATTCTAACCACGCCGGCTTTTCGCAAAAAAGCGCAAGGCATCTACCTGCGGTTTTAGTTCAACATGTTTCGGAGTGGTCGCGGTTGAGCGATTCGTCGTAGTAAACCGCCATAGTTTTGGCGGAGGCAGTCTGATTTGTGGGTGGTAAACCAAAGAGTGTCCCTTTTGACTAGTCGTTTAAGAACGCCCCCAATGACTAAGTTGCAGGTGGCGGCGGTTGTGTTACACTAACGCTGCGTAGTTGACGCAATCATCTCGATACAGATCAATGATGTCCGTCGTTTTGAACGGAACTAGACTGTTTAGCCGCCCTGAAGGTTTATGCAGGGAGCATGTGATCACAGGGCTTGAAAAGAAAGTTGAGCAAACACTGTGTCTGATCAACAGCAAGAAAACGAAATAACGACGACGCAGGCCGCTCCCGCTGCACCGGTTGCGTCGGACCAGGTCGCGGCGCCCGCGCAAGCCTCGGCTCCTGAGACGCCTAAGGCTGCTTCGACGCCTATGCCTGTGGCGGCTGAGAAGGCCGTGCCTACAACTGGTGAGGAGGCTGCTCCGGCAAAGCCCAAGCTCACGCGCCACACGGCCAAGCCTGCCACTGACGGCGAGGAGGTCACCAAGCCCAAGCGCCGTACCACGCGCACGACGCGCGCCAAGCGCACCGTTGCAGCTGACTCCTCGGCGCCGATTTCCGATGAGGTCGCGCAGGCACGTGCGTTGGCGCAGATTAGCGAGGCTCAGGTGGTGCGCGCCCGCCGTCGTGCTGCCGAGCGCGAGGCCGCGGCTCTGACCGAGCTTGCAGCTCCGTCTGTGCCCGAGACCCCTGCCGCCGACCTGCCGACCGAGAAGCCGGCACCGCGCACACGCCGCCGCACGGCTGCTAAGGCCGATCAGGTTGCGGAACAGGTAACCCCCGAGCTCACTGAGGCTTCGGTCCGTTCCGCGGCAGGGGAGGGCGCATCGCCTGCTGAGCCCGCTGTGCCTGTCGAGGCCAGCGAAGTTCCCGTTGTCGATCCGGCTTTGCGCCCGCACCGTCGCGGTCGCAAGCCCAAGGCCTTCGTCGAGGCAGAGAAGGCCGCAGCCGCAGCTGCAGCCGCTCGGGATGCTGCGGCGACCGCCGAGTCTGCAACCGCTGCCGATGCACCCGTCCAGGATGCTACGACTTCCGAGGCCGCTCCCGCCGATGCCGAGCCCGCCGACATCCGTCCCGGTCGCAGCCGTCGCACCGCTGCTAAGCGCACGTCCAAGGCTAAGGCCTCCAAGAAGGGCGCGTCCGAGGATTCCGCCGAGACGACCGCCGATGCATCGGCTGATGCCGCCGAGCCCCAGGACGTCGAACAGCCTGCGTCCGAGAAACCCAAGCGCGGCCGTAAGAAGTCCGCTAAGGCCAAGGCCGCCGAGCAGCAGGCTGGCGTCGAAGCGCAGGTCGATACCGGCGCCGAGGCCAATGACGCCGCTGCGTCCAATGTTGACGCCGCCGCAACCGATGGTGCCGCGCCCGCCGAGGGCGAAGACGGCACTCGTCCCAACCGTCGCCAGCACAAGCGCAACGACGAGCGCAACGAGCGCAAGGACGATCGCAACAACGACCGCCGCAACCGCCAGCGCGACCGCAAGCAGCGCAACAAGGAGCGTAACTCCGCCCCCACCGAGCCCACGCTTTCGCGCGAGGAGCTTGCGGCCATGAAGGTCGCCGAGCTGCGCGAGAAGGCAAAAGAGTTCGAGATCGAGACGACCGGCAAAAAGAAGGCTGAGCTCGTCGAGGAGATCTACACCACCGCCGCGAAGGCCGAGGGCTTCCGCGACATTAAGGGTATCCTGCAGATTCGTCCGGACAGCTCCGGCATCATCCATGCCCATGGCTATATGAAGTCCAACGACGACGCCTTCGTGCCCGCCTACCTCATCCGCTCCGCGCGCCTGCGCACGGGCGATGTCATCGAGGGCTCCCTGCGCCCCTCGCGCGGCGGCGACAAGCGCGCCGGCCTCGCCAAGATCACGACCGTCAACGGGCTGGATCCCGAGCAGATCCGCAACCGCCCCAAGTTCGGCGATCTGACCCCGGTCTATCCCAGCGAGCCGCTGCGTATGGAGCACGGCAAGGACTCCATCACCGGTCGCGCCATCGATATCGTGTCGCCGATCGGCAAGGGCCAGCGCGGCCTGATCGTGTCGCCGCCCAAGGCCGGCAAGACCACGATCCTCAAGAAGATCTGCCAGTCCATCTCGATCAATAACCCCGAGGTGCACCTGATCTGCCTGCTCGTCGACGAGCGCCCCGAAGAGGTCACCGATATGCAGCGCTCCATCAAGGGCGAGGTCGTGGCCTCGACCTTCGATATGCCCGCCGACAACCACACCCGCGTGGCCGAGCTCGTCATCGAGCGCGCCAAGCGCATCGTGGAGCTGGGCGGCGATGTCGTGGTGGTGCTCGACTCCATCACGCGTCTTGCCCGCGCCTACAACCTGGCGGCGCCCGCTTCGGGCCGTATCCTTTCGGGCGGTGTCGATTCGGCGGCCCTGTATCCGCCCAAGCGCTTCCTGGGTGCAGCCCGCAACATCGAGAACGGCGGCTCGCTTACCATTCTTGCCTCCGCCCTCATCGACACCGGCTCAAAGATGGACGAGGTCATCTTTGAGGAGTTCAAGGGCACCGGTAACATGGAGCTCAAGCTCGACCGCGACCTTGCCGATCGTCGCATCTTCCCGGCCATCGATCCCGTTGCCTCCGGTACGCGCAACGAGGACCTGCTGGTCGACGAGCAGATGCGCCCGTTTGTCTTTGGCCTGCGTCGCATACTCGCCGGCATGAACAATACCGAGCGCGCGGCGGCGTCGTTTATCAAGGGTCTTAAGGGCACCAACACCAACCAGGAGTTCCTGGTGCGTTCGGCCAAAAAACACAGTGATTACGAGCAGACGTTCTAGGTTGTCATCTACGCGCAGCGATAGTCATCAATGTGATAAAGGGTCGGGGCTTTGAGCCTCGGCCCTTTTCCATAGCGCCGCTCCGCGCTTATTTTTGACCGTAAGACCGACGAGCAGCAGGTTTCCCGTTTCAATCCTACATCGTCGCTTGCAATCGGCAGGGCGGTTTCGCATAATAGCTTTTAAGCTTCGCGACGGAAAACGCAGATGAAACGAACCATATACCGTTGCTTTGGGGCATAGCCCCGCTTCATCTTCTCTCGCGCAGCCAACTGAATGATGCGATTTGGGTGCTGGAAGATGGGGAGAGCTCATGGCTTCTTCTGATGCAACACAACGAGCAGTCCTTGCCGGACTTTCGTGCGGGATCGGCCTTGCCGCTCCCGTGGTTATGTATGCCGCGACGCTGCCGTTTTCGTCTGTGAACGAGACGGTCGTGGCGGGTGCGGTTCCCTTCGCCGTGGGCGCGGTGGCGGGCGTGGGCATCTATGCCGCCTCGCTGGGTATCTCCGAGTATCGTGCGCAGCGTGAAGAGCGTCTGTTCCAGCCCGATGCCATGGGCGGTGCCGCCAATCTCAATCAGCATCAAAGCGAGTTCAAGACCGCCTCGATTCCAGCTCAGCAGCAGGATGCGACTCCATACGCTGCGGCTTCTGCTTTTCAGGCTCAGTCGGAGCAGTCTACCTCGGCATTCCTTTCCGGCCTGACCGGTGCGTTCCAACGCCGTCATGCCGACGATGGTGTCCCTACCATCGCTCGAGCCGCAGATGCCATGGACGAGGCCGAGGCTTGGTCCATGATCGACAGCATGCTCGACGACGATTCGCCGGTTAGCTGCGACCCTGCGCGCTCGCGCGACGTCTATCAAGTCGCCATCGACGAGCTCACCAACGGCGGGCAGACCGGCTCCTTCAATCGCGATGACATCGCCGCTGCGGCACGCGCCGTGTCGGGCTCCCAGGCCGCCCCTGCGGGCAGCACGGCGGCTTTCGTGGCACTCGTTGCCAACGCGGCAGCCAATAACGCCTGCAGCGCTACCTCGGCGGACGCGAACGCTTCTGCCGACAATTCGTACGTTGATGAAGCCATGGCCGCGGACGAGGAGGCCGTTGCCGCCCGCCGTGCCGCCGAAAGCTCGCTGTGGGGCGCTCCTGCCCAGCAGCAGGCGGCTGAGGCTGCGCCGTACAATGTAAACCTCGCCAGCATGCCTATCATCTCCGGTGCCGCGGATATCGATTTCGATGACCTCGATGAGCCTGCAGCCATCACCGCATCGATTGATGCCCAAGATCGCATCGACACCGGCGACCTTCCGGATGCCTCACTCGAGGTTGATGTCCCCATGGCTGATTACTCGGGCCACGAGGACATGTGGGCCGCCGCCACCGCGATTCTGGATGAGATTGACGAGCCTGCTCCTGTTGCAGCCCCCGCTCCCGTCGCTGCCCCTCAGCCTGCTGCCCCCGCCTATGTCGGCCGTCACAGTGCTGTGTTCCCCGAGGATACTGCCCGTATCTCGCGCGAGAGCATCGAGCGGGCCGAGGCTATTGCCGCCGGCATTATGGAAAACCGTCGTCACGAGCGCGTCAATCAGATCCTCGAGGAAGAGATCGAGCGCCTGCAGTCCTCAACCGCCAAGCGTACGGGCCGTGCCTATCTGAGCGTTATCGAGGGCGGTACCGCCAGCTTCGCGCCGCTCCGCGCGGAGGCATAACTTCTGCATGGTTAAGATCAATCGAAAATGGGCGGTTGTAACCTGCCTGATGGCGCTCTTGATCTGGGGCAATTCGCTGGTTCCCGGCTCGGGGTCGGGCTCGCTGAGCCTAACGGTTATGGAAGCTATCCGCGGTTTCCTGCACGGCGTGGGACTTCCATATGAATGGGTGACCAACTTTGTTGTTCGCAAGTGCGCGCATTTTACCGAGTATATGGTGCTCGGCATC
>CAKURW010000004.1 GCA_934675795.1 uncultured Collinsella sp. | reverse complement strand
ATTCCTCGGTAGCTCAATGGTAGAGCACGCGGCTGTTAACCGCGCTGTTGTAGGTTCGAGTCCTACCCGGGGAGCCAGGTTGTAAAACCCGCCGCTTATGCGGCGGGTTTTTTCATGCCAGGATCGCCGTTCGCGAACGTTACCGTATCAACATTTCGTGTCGAGGATGTAATCCCGAGGCCCGCCACCTCAACATGGCGCGGTCGTTGTAGAATATTGCAATGATTGCTCCCACGACATGGTGCCGCGAGCACCAAGAAAAGGAGATTCTTGTGTCTGAGACCATTAACGGCAGCCTGAGCGTCTCGAACGACGTTATTGCCGATATTGCCGGTTATGCCGCGATGACGTGCTATGGCGTCGTCGGTATGGCCGAACAGCTCCAGGGCGCCGAGAGCGTGCGCCTGCTTGCCGGTCAGCGCCTCCGCAAGGGCGTGCTTGTCTCCGCCGACGAGAACGGCCTTACGGTCGATCTTCACGTCGTGCTCGAGAACGGCGTCAACATGAAGTCCGTCTGCCACAATCTTTCGAGCTCCGTTGCCTTCACTCTGCAGGAGATCGCCCAGATCGATCCCGCCAGCCTTAAGATCGGCATCCATATCGACGCGCTCAAGAGCCGTCTGAACTAGCATCCGAAAACGGAGATTCAAATACCCATGATTGCAAAGACCATTCGCACCTGTTTTCCGATCGCTGCGGCTGCCGTTTCCGACAAGGCCGAGGAGATCAACAAGCTCAACGTCTTCCCCGTACCCGATGGCGATACCGGCACCAACATGTCGCTCACGCTCGCCTCGGTGACCAAGGAGCTCTCTGCCCTTCCCGCCGATGCCGATATGGAGGCCATCGCCGGTGCCATCACCCACGGCTCTCTCATGGGCGCTCGCGGTAACTCCGGCGTTATTACCTCGCAGATTCTTCGCGGCGTGGCCGAGGGCCTTGTCTCTGCCGACGAGCCTATTACGTCCGCCAACATTGCCTTCGCCTTCCGTCGTGCCGTCAAGGTCGCCTTCCAGGCTGTCCGCAAGCCCATCGAGGGCACGATTCTCACGGTCCTGCGCGATGTCTCGACCAAGGCCGATGAGTGCGAGAAGAAGAAGTTCTCGGCCGAGGATGCGCTCGATGCTATCGTCGTCGAGGCGTACAAGTCCGTCGCCCGCACGCCCGACTTGCTGCCCGTCCTCAAAGAGAACGGCGTGGTCGACTCAGGCGCCTTCGGCTTTGCCATCTTCCTGGAGAACTTTGTTGCCGCCGCGCTTGGTCGCAGCACCGTTGTCGAGGATTTCTCCGCTACGTTTGACTCCGCCGGCTCTGCCCGCGATGCCGCTCTTGGCCGCGTTGAGATCGAGGCTAACGACGACTGGGAGGGCTCGGAGTTCCGCTACTGCAACGAGTTTCTCTTTAAGGCCGACGCCCCGTTTGACGAGGACGAATGCCTTAAGTTCCTAGGCTCCATGGGCGACTGTGAGCTGCTCGTGGGCGCCTATCCCGACTACAAGATCCATGTGCACTCCAATACCCCCAACCTGGTGCTCGAGCACATGCTGCAGCTCGGTCAGATCTATGAGGTCTTTATCCACAACATGGAGATGGAGGCCCACGACCGTACCGCTAAGATCCACGAGGATCAGGAAAAGGCCGCCGAGCCCGCCAAGGCGCTGGGCTTTGTCGCCGTTGCCGCCGGTTCCGGCGAGGCCGACATCCTCAAGTCCCTTGGCGTCGACGTGGTCGTCTCCGGTGGCCAGACTATGAATCCCTCGACCGCCGACCTGCTGGGCGCGGTGGACCAGGTCAACGCGACCTCGGTCATTATCTTGCCCAACAACGGCAACATCCGCATGGCTGCCGAGGCTGCCGCTTCTGCCTGCACGGACAAGAAGGTTGCCGTCGTTCCCACCAAGACCGTTCCGCAGGCGTTCTCCGCGCTGTTCGCGGTCCTGCCCGATTCCGAGCTCGAGGACGCCGTCGCCGCGATGGTCGACGCCATCAGCGAGGTCCGCGATGGCGAGGTCACTCGCGCCGTGCGCGACTCCAGCGCATCTGATGGCTCTTCGATTCACTCCGGTGACGTCATGGGTATCATCGCCGGCTCCATCGACGTGGTCGGCTCCGACGTGAAGCAGGTCACGCTCGATTGCATCAACCGCATGCAGGAGGAAGAGGAGGGTGACGCGCTGACGATTCTGGCCGGCGAGGAGCTGTCCGATGAGGTCTTCCAGGAGATCGTCGACGCTATCGAGGAGGCTCAGCCCGACTTGGAGATCGACGCCCATCGTGGCGAGCAGCCGCTCTATCCCGTGATCTTCTCGATCGAGTAGGCAACTGCCTATGTCCGAGCTGTGCTCCGTGCCGCGCGTCTCGGAGCGCTTTGCCCAGAGCAATGCGCTCGACGAGGATATCGCGCGACTCAAATATGTTTCGGGTAAACGTGAGGAGGCCCTTCGCCGTCTGGGAATTCGGACGGTGGGGGACCTCCTTCTCCATATCCCTCATCGATACCTCGACTTTACCCGTTCTTGGTCTATCGAGATGGCGCCCATCGGTACCGTGTGCACCATCATCGCCACGGTCGACCGTATCGTTCAAAAGCAGCCGCGTCCGCGCATGCTGGTGACCGAGGTCTCACTCATTGACGAGACGGGCGTGCTGCAGGTCGCCTTTTTCCGCCAGCCCTGGATTGCCCAGCAGCTTAAGCAGGGCGACCGCCTGGCCGTGATGGGCAAGGTTGAGTTTGCCTACGGTTTTAAGCAGATGGCCTCGCCGCACTTTGAAAAGCTCGAGGAAGGGCGTGCCGCGGGCACTATCCTGCCGGTCCATTACGTGAGTGATGGCGTGAGCCAGGCGTGGATGCGCCGCATCGTAAGCGGCGCGCTCGAGGTCGTCGGCAATCCCTTTGATCCCATTCCGGCACGCTTACGCGTTAAGCGTCGCTTGATGAGCAATGCCCGCGCGCTTCGATCGATCCACTTTCCCTCGAGCATGGCCGAGCGCGATATCGCGCGCGCACGGCTGGCATACGAGGAGTGCCTCTACCTGCAGCTGGCGCTGCGTCTGCGCAACGACGGCGGTCTGGTCGATGTGGTGCCCTATGCCCACACCGCGGGCGAGCACCTGGCCGCGCTCAAGCAAGCCCTGCCGTTTTCGCTGAGCGACGAGCAGGAGGCCGCATTCCAAGACATTCTGCACGACATGTGCGATGGCGGGCGCGTGATGAACCGCCTGCTGCTTGGCGATGTCGGTACCGGTAAGACCGCCGTTGCCGTTTGCGCGCTGGCTGTGGCTGCCGATAGCGGTACGCAGGCCTGCGTTATGGCGCCCACGGGCGTTCTGGCGCGCCAATATGCCGATAAGACCGGCCCTCTGCTCTCGCAGGCCGGCATGTCCTGGGCGCTTCTGACGGGTGCCACGCCGGCCTCAGAGCGCGACCTGATCCATGCCCAGCTGGAATCGGGCGAGCTTGATGTGCTCTTTGGCACCCACGCGGTCCTTTCGGATGACGTTACGTTCAAGCATCTGTCGCTCGTGGTCATCGATGAGCAGCACCGGTTTGGCGTCGGCCAACGCAACGCCCTGCGCGCGAAGGGCCCCGGTGCCGATCTGCTCGTTATGACGGCAACGCCCATCCCGCGTACGCTGGCGCTTTCGGTCTACGGCGATCTGGATACGAGCATCATCCGCCACCGGCCTGTTCCGGGTGCCGGTGTGACGACGTGTGTTCTCACCGAGTCGAGCCGTGACCTCGCCTATGGAGCCATCCGCGAGGCGCATGACAAGGGTCAGCAGGCCTACGTGATTTGCCCGCTCGTGGAGCCGAGTGACTCGGCCGATGAGCTGGAAGACGTGCCCGGTATTGCCCGCGACGACGAGGGCCGCGTAACCGTCCCCGTGCCGCTGCACGATACGGCGACCGAGCTCGATCGCCTGCGTTTGGCGTTGCCGGGTCTTGCCATCGAGCGCCTTCACGGCCGTATGCCAGCGGGGGAGAAGGACCAGGTTATCGATGCCTTTAAGCGTGGCGAGATCGACGTGCTCGTCTCGACTACGGTGGTCGAGGTGGGCGTCGACGTGCCCAACGCCACCGTTATGGTCATCGAGAACGGCGAGCGCTTTGGATTGGCGGCTCTGCACCAGCTGCGCGGCCGCGTGGGCCGTGGCAGCGTGTCGGGCACCTGCCTGGTCATGACGCACTCCAAGGGCAACGGCGGCGCATCGGCGGCGCAAGATCGTCTGCATTCGCTCGAAAAGACCTCGGACGGCTTTACACTCGCCCAGATGGACCTGCGCCTGCGCCACGAGGGCGAAATCCTGGGGTACCGCCAGCACGGCGGTGTGACCCTGCGCTTTGTCGACCTGGATGCCGACGAGGAGCTGATCGAGTGGGCCCATTTGGACGCGGTCGAGCTCTTGCGGTATGCTTGCAACCTTGACTCTGTGGCGACGCGCCCCCTGCGCGATGCGGTCGCCATGCGATATCGACACATTTTTAAGGAGGTCAGCGGAGGATGAGAATCATCGGCGGCGAATGGCGCGGTCGTAAGATCGAGGAGCCCCTTGGTCGCGATGTCACCCGCCCCACGACTGATCGCGTACGCGAGGCGTGCGCATCTATGGTCATGTCGGCATTCGACTTCGATCTGGACGAGGTCCGTGTGCTGGACGCCTTTGGCGGCTCCGGTGCCTTAGGGTTAGAGATGCTCTCTCGTGGGGCCCGCTCGCTCACGACGTTTGAGATCGATCGCAACGCCGCGCGGCTCATTACCAAGAATATCGAGTCGCTCTGCCATGACCGTGCGCGTTGGCGCGTGGTCACGGGCGACATGCTGACGAGTGCCTCACGCGGTCGTGTACCGGGCGGCCCCTTTGATCTGGTCCTGCTCGACCCGCCCTATGCTTTTGGTGCCGAGCCGGTCGAGGAACTGCTGCAGGACCTGGCTCAGCAGGGTTTACTTGCGTCTGGCGCTTACGTCCTGTTTGAGCATGCCGCCGCCGATGCGGGCGCGCATCCGGCAGGCTTTGAGACTGTACGTGAGAAGCGCTACGGCATTACCTCGGTCGACCTGCTTCGTTGGGTCGGCGATGACGACGGTGAGGGCGATAGCGCCGGCACCGATGCTGACAACAACGATGCCACGACGTTTCAGGAGGACGCCCATGAATGACACCATCAACCGCGTGATCGTCCCGGGCACCTTCGATCCCATCACGTTTGGCCATATCGATGTGATCCGCCGCGCCCGACGCATCTTTCCCAGCGTGATCGTCGCTGTTGCCGAGTCGCAGGGTAAAAACGGTGTGGGCACCACGTTTATGCTCGATGAGCGCGTGGCGCTGGCCCGCGAGGCGCTCGGTGATATCGACGGCGTCGAGGTCCTGCCCTTTACCGGCCTCTTGGTCGACTTCGCTCGTGAGCAGGGGGCGGGGGCCGTGGTCAAGGGTCTGCGCGCCATGACCGACTTTGAGTATGAGCTGCAGCAGGCCGACCTTAACTATCGCCTGGATAGTGAGCTGGAGTCCATCTTTGTCATGAGTGCGCCGCAGTACGGCTATATCTCGAGCTCGGTCGTTCGCCAGATCGCCTCGCTCGGCAGTGACGTATCGACGTTTGTCCCGTCCAACGTGGTCGAAGCGCTCAAACATCGCTTTTCGTGACGTTTCTTATTGCCTGGTGGCATGTGGTAAACTAGCACGATGATATGTTACCTATGAAAGGAGACCGGATGCCGGGCGAGAATTTTCCTGGCGATAGGATCGTCAGCTTGGTCGATGAGCTCGAAGGGCTGATCGAGGAAGCCAAGCCGCCTTTCGGCAAGAACGCTCAGTTCAAGGTCATCGACGCCGACGTGTTCTTCAACATCCTCGACGAGATCCGCATGAGCTATCCCGAGGAGTGGCAGAAGTCCCGCCGTATCCTTAAGGAGCGCGAGGAGCTTATGGCTTCCGCCGCCGCTCAGGCCGATTCCATCATCGCCGACGCTCAGCAGCAGGCCCTCACCATTGCCGGTGAGCAGGAGATCGTCCGCCTTGCGCAGCAGCAGGCCGACGACATCCGCGATCGTGCCCAGCAGTACGAGCGCGAGACGCGTTATGCTGCCGAGGACTACGCAGAGCAGGTCTTTACGCACCTGGAGGAGAACCTCAAGAGCCTGACCGGCACCGTTACCCGTTGCCGTCAGCAGCTCAACGAGGGTGCCGCCCAGCAGAATGGTCAGTGGTAATGGCTGAGTTCCCGAGCGTTACCGTCGATCTTTCCGAGCAGCTCGAGTTTCCTGGAGATTCGTATCCGCTGACCGGTAAGGTCGATGTCGCCACCTACACGGTGGGCGAGAAGGAGTACCAGCTACAGGACGGCATCGACTACGACGTTGTCTTTACCAATGCCGGTACCGGTGTCTTGCTCACGGGCATGGTTCGCGCGCACGCCACCGGCGAGTGCGACCGTTGCCTGGAGCCCGCCTCGTTTGATATCGCCGGCGAGATCGAGGAGTTCTACCTCTTTGAGGAGCCCGAGGATCCCGAGGCCTACGAGGACGGCTACGAGCTCCTGGGTGAGGACCGTATCGTTGATCTGGGTGAGCCTATCAATGACGCGGTCGTTATGGACACGCCGTTTGTGGTGCTCTGCAAGCCCGATTGCCGTGGTCTGTGCCCCACATGCGGCTGCAATCTCAACGTCGAGCAATGCGATTGTGCTGCCCAAGCCGAGGCCGAATGGGCCGAGGCTACGGAAAATCCATTTGCAGCATTGAAGAATCTCAAGCTCGATGAGTAAAACTGTGGTAGTATCGCTAGTTGCGCGTAATCGCCACACTGGATAGTTCATAAGGAAGGTCACTATGCCCGTACCTAAACAAAAGCAGGGTCGTATCCGCACTCACACCCGTCGTTCCGCCAACATGAAGATCTCGGCTGCGGCTCAGTCCACGTGCCCCCGTTGCGGCGCTGTCAAGCTTCCGCACCACGTGTGCCCCAGCTGCGGTTTCTACAAGGACCGCGAGGTTATCGTTACCGAGTAACGGTATACTCTGGATGCGATGCCGTTCCAAACGGAACCACAATGGCCGGCTCAATGAGTCGGCCATTTTTGTATAAGGAGCATGTATATGAGTAACGTTCGCGTTTGTGTAGACGTTGTGGGTGGAGACGAGAAACCTCAGGTTGTTCTCGATGGTATCGAGGCTGCACTTGCTGCCGATCCCGATATCGAGGTCTTGGCAGCTGGCCCCGCCGAAATCGTCAATCCCTTTGCTGCTTCCCACGCACGTGTTGAGGCCCTTGAGGCACCCGACGTTATCGCCATGGATGACGATCCCATTCGCGCCGTGATGACCAAACGCAAGTCTTCGATTGTGCTTGCCTGCCGCGCCATCAAGAAGGGAAATGCGGACGCGTTCTTCTCCGCCGGCTCCACCGGCGCCATGACCGCCGCGGCTACTGCCTACGTGACGCCGTTTAGATATATGGCCGAAGGTAAGAAGCAGCCGGTGCGTCCCTGTCTGACCAATGCGCTGCCCAATCGTGCCGGCGGTCTGACGGTGCTGTGCGATATGGGCGCCAACCCCGATGTCGAGGTCGATGACATGGTGCGTTTTGCCCAGATGGGTAGCGCCTATGCCCGCGTCGTCCTGGGCATCGAGCATCCCCGCGTGGGCCTGCTTGGTAACGGCACCGAGGACGAGAAGGGCTCCAACTTTACCAAGGCCTGCTTCCCGGCCATGAAAGCCGCCGTTCCCGGCTTTGTTGGTAACTGTGAGGGAACGGACATCACCTCCGGTAACTTCGATGTCGTCGTTGCCGATGGCATGTCGGGCAATATTGCGCTCAAGGCCACCGAGGGCGCTGCCAAGTTTTTGCTGCAGGAACTCAAGGGTGCCTTTATGTCTTCGCTTGGCACCAAGATCGCCGCGCTGCTCATTAAAAAGCAGATGCGCGAGATAAAGGCCAAGCTATCGGGCGACGCCAAGGGCGGCGCGATTCTTTTGGGCCTGCGCGGCGTGGTCCTGATCGGCCATGGCGCCACCTCGGTCGAGGCTGTTAAAAACGGTACGCTCGCGGCGGCCGAAGCCGTGCGCGCCGGGCTGGTCGAGAACGTCGCCAACTCCATGGACGGTATCGTTTTATAACACCGGCGTTATGCGCCTCGGGGCGTGCTTCGTGGGGTAGAATCAGAACCGTGTCTTGGTACCGCCCGGGCGGTACCATTCTTTTGGTATTCATGCACTATGAGAGGAAGCGCTATGGACCGCTCCGAAATCTTCGACAAGATCGCCGAGGTCGCTGCTGACGTTCTGGGCGTCGATGTTGCCGAAATTAGCGAGGAGACCACCTTTGACGACCTCGATGCCAACTCGCTCGAGCGCCTGCAGCTGGTTACGGCTATCGAGGACGAGTTCAACCTCGAGATCGATGACGAGACTCTGCTCTCGCTCAACTCTGTCGCCGACGCCGTCGACGCGATCGAACACGCCAGGGAGGCCTAGGTCTTGGCTTTGTCTGAACGACTTACGCGTGCCCAGGAAATCCTGGGCCACGAGTTCAATAATAAGGTACTGCTGCGCGCGGCGCTTACGCATCCCTCGGCAGTCGAGGGCCAGCCGGTTTCTGCCAGCTATGAGCGCCTTGAGTTCTTGGGCGATTCCATTTTGGGCGCCGTCGTCGCCCGTTCGCTCTTTGAGTCCTATCCGGAGTTTGACGAGGGCAAGCTCACGCGCCTGAAGGTGTCGCTTGTCTCGGGCGCCACGCTGTCCGAGGTTTCTCACGAGTTGGGCATCGACGACATCATCATCTTTGGTGCCTCCGAGACCGGTACCGGTGCGCGCGGCCTGCATTCGGCGCTCGAGAACGTCTACGAGTCGCTCGTGGGCGCGCTGTACCTGGACGCCGGCTGGGATGCCGCAGCGGAGTTTATCCACCGTACGCTTAAGCCGCATTTGGCTTCCGAGCGTGCCGAGCACCCCGCGAACCCCAAATCGTTCTTGCAGGAGTGCGTGCAAGCCGACGGTCACGAACCCCCGGCGTATAAGCTCGTTGGCTCCGAGGGCCCGGCGCATGCGCCCACCTTTACCGCCGTGGTGTTGATCGATGGTATTCGCCAGGGTCGCGGCTCCGGCTCCTCAAAGAAGGAAGCCGAGGGAGCCGCTGCACTCGAGGCACTTGACCGCATGGGCTACACCACCAACGGCGTGATTCTCAACAAGAAGCCTGTTTAAGCGAGGAACCGTGTATCTCAAGTCCCTCACGCTCAAAGGGTTCAAGTCGTTTGCCGACCGCGCCCATATGACGTTTGAGCCGGGCCTGACCGTCATCGTCGGTCCCAACGGCTCGGGAAAATCGAACATCTCTGACTCGATTCTGTGGGTCCTGGGCGAGCAGAGCGCCAAGCAGCTGCGCGGCCAGGCCATGGAGGATGTCATCTTCTCGGGCTCGTCAGCGCGCAAGCCGGTGGGTGTCGCCGAGGTCACGCTGGTGCTCGATAACTCGGACCATATGCTGCCCGTCGACTTTGACGAGGTCGCCATCACCCGTCGTATGTATCGCTCGGGCGAAAGCGAGTACCTCATCAACTCGAGCCCGTGCCGCCTGATGGACATTCAGGACATCTTGCACGATTCGGGCCTGGGCAAGGATACGCATTCCATCATCAGCCAGGGCAAGCTCGACGCCATTTTGCAGAGCCGCCCCGAGGAGCGCCGCGCCCTCATCGAGGAGGCCGCCGGCATCTCCAAGCACAAGCGCCGCAAGGAGCGTGCGCTCAAAAAGATTAAGTCGATGGACGAGCACCTGACGCGTGCCCGCGACATCAATAAGGAAATCGCCCGTCAGCTGCGACCGCTGGAGCGTCAGGTCGATCGTGCGCGCAAGTACAAAGAGTTGTCCTCGCGCGCGAACGAGCTTACGCAGATGCTGGCTGTCGACGAGCTGCGTTCGCTGCAGTCGCAGTGGAACGACCTGGAGAGCCGCTCCAAGGAAGGTGCCGCCGAGCTGGAGCTTGCGCAGTACCGCATGGGCGAAAAGGAGCGCGAGCTCGAGAAGCTCCAGGTCATGCTCGAGGAAAAGGGCCTGTTTGTGGGCGATCTGGGCGAGCAGCGCCGCCATATGCAAGATGTGGTCGGCCGCATTAACTCCGACATGCGCCTGCTCGAGGAAAAGGGCCACAACATGGTGTCGCGCCTGTCTGACATGCGCGGGCAGATTTCGAGCTCCGAGCATCAGCGTCGTCGCGTGGTCGAGGAGCTCGAGGACGCGCGTGCGCAGCTTGAGGAAGTGACCGGCGCGCACATGCAGGCCCAGGAGGACGTTGACGCCGCTGGTCCTGCCGCCGCAGAGCTCCACGAGCGGCGCGTGGCGCTCGACAATCAGATTTCGCAGCTTTCGCGTGAGCAACGCGATGTGCAGCGCGTGGCCGACAACGCCGCGCTCGAGCTCGCCAAGGTGAAGGACTCGCTGAGCAATGCCGAGGTCGAGGACAACATGTATGCCTCGCGCCTGGAGCAGATTGACGAGCAGCTCGAGGAGGTCACGGCCTCGCTCGAGAGCCGTCGCAACCGCGCAGAGGAGCTTGAGGGTGCTCTTGAGGAAGCGCGCCAGGCCCAGGCCGATGCGCGTGAGGCCACCGAGGTCGCCCGTGCAGCCCTGAAGGACTTGCGTAATCGTGAGAGTGAGGCGCGCAACAAGCTGTCCGAGGTGCGCTCGGAGCTTGCCAGCCAAAAGAAACTCGATGCCCGCATGGCCGACAGCTCGCCGCTCGTGAGCCGTCTGGTGGGTGCGCTGGGCGATGATGTTTCGGGCCGCCTGGGTGACGTGCTCGAAGCCCCGCGCGAGCTTGAGGGCCTGGTTGAGCAATTGCTCGCCGGCGATATCGATGCGCTGCTGTTTGATGACGCCGCCACGCTTGAGCGTGCCGGTCGTGCGGCTCTGGACCAAAAGAAGGCCTCGGGCGAGGCACTGCTGGTGGCGCGCGGCGTGAGCGGCTCTACCGCCGCTGAGGGCGCTGCCGGTACCCGCCTGGTTGATCGTCTGTCCGTGCGCGCAGGCTACGGACCCGTCGTCGAGGCGCTGCTCGGCGGCTATTACGTAGTGGACGATCTTTCTGCTGCGCTTTCGGCGCCGGTCGTTGACGGCGTGACTTACGTGACCCCCGATGGCGCCCGCGTCGCCTGCGGCGGCCTGGTGCGTGTGGGCCTCGATGCCGGCGAGGCGTCGGGTGCTCTGGAGCGTAAGCGTCGCATTCGCGAGCTGGAGGGGCTTGAGCCCGATCTGGCTGCCGTGTTTGAGCATGTGTCGGATCAGGTCGTCGAGGCCAACGTTGCCGTCGAGGAGGCCCGTGCCGCCGAGGGCGATGCCGCCGGTGAGATCGCCCGTCTTGAGGGCGAGCGCCGCTCGCTGCTCTCCGAGATCGGCCGCTTGGAGCAAAGCGCCAACAATGCCGAGGTCGAGCGCGTGCGCATCTCCAAGCGCCGCGAGCAGGCTGCCGAGGCCGTTCGTGCCGCGCGCCCGCGCGTTGACGAGCTCACCCGTTCGCGTGACGAGGCGCGTGCACAGGCAAGCGACCTGGGTCTCCAGATTGCCGAGGCCAACGATGAGCTCGATCGCGTTCGCCGTGACGATTCCGAGGCCGCCGGTAAGCTCGCCGATGCCAAGGTGCGCCTGGCCCAGACGAGCGAGCGCCTGCGTTCGCTGAAGGGCCGCGTGCCCGACCTTGAGCATCGTCTTGAGGGCATCGACCGTCGTATCCGCGGAACACGCCAGGCTTCGCGCTCGCTCGAGCTGCTGCGCCTGCGCGTCGACCCCATGCACGAACGCTATTCTGCCCTGTTGGAACGCGCGTCGGATTGGGCAGCGCGCCTGCGTGACCAGGCCTCTCTGGAGGAGGCGGACTCCGCTTCGCTCAAGAAGACCATCGAGGATGCCAAGGCAGAGGTTGCCCGCGCTAAGGAGCGAGTCGATACCGCCTCTGCCACGCAAAACGAGTTCAAGGTCGCACGCGGCAAGCTCGAGGTGCAGGTGGAGGCGGCCATCAAGGCCATCACCGCCGATGGCACCACGGTACTCGAGGAAGCGCTCATGCTTCCCGCGCCCACCGACCGCGACGCCGCCGAGCGCGAGCTCAACCAGCTTGTGCGCCAGATCAACAACCTTGGTCCCGTTAACCAAGTTGCCATGGAGGAGTACGAGCAGCTCAAGCGCCGCGCCGATTACATCGAGGAGCAGCTGGCCGATCTGGAGAGCGCGCGCAAGGCGCTCACCAAGATCACCGTGGCTATCGACCGCAAGATGCGCAAGGCGTTCCTGGTGACGTTTGAGAAGGTCGATGCGAACTTCCGCGAGATCTTCGCCATGCTCTTCCCGGGCGGTCAGGCTCATCTGGAGATGACCGATCCCGAGCATCCTGCCGAGACGGGTATCGAGGTCGTGGCGCAGCCGCGCGGCAAGCGCATCACCAAGATGATGCTCATGTCGGGCGGCGAGAAGAGCCTGACGGCGCTCGCCCTGCTCTTTGCTGTGTACCGCACGCGCACGGTGCCGTTCTATGTGCTGGACGAGGTCGAGGCGGCACTCGATGACGCCAACCTGTCCAAGCTCATCGGCGCACTCGACGTGTTGCGTTCCGATACGCAGCTCTTGGTTATCTCGCATCAGCGCCGTACTATGGAGGACGCTGACGTCCTCTACGGCGTCTCGATGCAAGCCGACGGCGTCAGTCGCGTCGTCTCGCAAAAACTCGATCGCGAAACCGGAAAGGTCGTGAATGCATAATGGGATTCTTTGACGCTCTCTCGCGCGGACTTGAGCGCAGCCGCGAGGCCCTCAACGAGGTCTTTTACTTTGGCGGCGAGGTCGACGAGGATTTTTGGGAGGACTTGGAGGACACCCTCGTTATGGGTGACATGGGTGCCGAGGTCGCCATTCAGGTCTCCGATGACCTACGCGATGCCGCGGCCAAGAAGAACCTCAAGACCGCTCCGCAGCTTCGCCGTGCCCTGGCCGAGCAGCTCGAGCAGCACTTTGTGCCCATCGAGCGCGATCCGTTTTCCGATACGCCGAGCTGCGTGCTGTTTGTGGGCATTAACGGTGCCGGCAAGACCACGACGGTCGGTAAGATCGCGAGCGCCATGGCCGCCCGCGGCAAGAACGTCGTGATCGGTTCGGCCGATACCTTCCGTGCTGCCGCTATCGAGCAGCTCGATGTGTGGGGCCAGCGCGCTGGCGTCCCCGTCATCAAGCGCGACCGCGGCTCCGACCCGGCAAGTGTTTGCTACGACGTGCTCGACGAGGCCGACAAGCGCGGCAGCGACCTGGTGCTTATCGATACCGCCGGCCGTCTGCACACGAGCCCTGAGCTCATGCGCGAGCTTGCCAAGGTGGTTAACGTGACGCGTAAGCGCGCCGCCAATATGGCCGCCGGCCCCATGCCCGTCTCAGTCGTGCTCGTGATCGATGCCGCCACCGGCCAGAACGGTCTGAACCAGGCGCTCGAGTTTAACGAGGCGCTGGGCCTGGACGGTATTATCATGACGAAGCTCGACGGCACGGCAAAGGGCGGCATCGCCATGGCCGTGGCCGAGAAGCTCAAGCTCCCGATCCTGCGCGTCGGCGTGGGCGAGCAGGTCGATGACCTGCAGGAGTTCAATGCCAAAGATTTCTGCCGCGCCCTGGTGGGCGAGTCCAATTAAGGAGTGACTAGTGTTTGATTCCCTGAGCGATCGCCTCAACGACACATTTGACCGCCTGCGCGGCAAGGGCAAGCTGACCGAGGCCGATATTACTTCGGCCATGCGCGATATTCGCATGGCGCTGCTCGAGGCCGACGTTAACTTTAAGGTCGTCAAGGAGTTCGTCGCCAAGACCAAGGAGCGCTGCATGACCGCCGAGGTCATGGAGTCGCTGTCGCCGGCGCAAAACGTCGTCAAGATCGTGCTCGACGAGCTCACCGAGATGCTTGGCTCAACCGAGAGCAAGCTCGTCTTTAGCAACCGCATTCCCAATGTCATCATGCTTGTGGGTCTGCAGGGCTCCGGTAAGACCACGGCTGCCGTAAAGCTGGCCTACCTGCTCAAGAAGCAGGGCCGCTCGCCGTTGCTCGCCGCGTGCGACGTCTACCGTCCCGCCGCTGCCGACCAGCTGGCCACGCTCGGTGGAGAGATCGGCGTGCCGGTCTTCCGCGGTGACGGCGAGCATCCGGTCGACATCGCCAAGGGCGCCATCCAGGAGGCCGTCGGCCACCTGCGTGACGTGGTCATCGTCGATACCGCCGGTCGCCTTCAGATCGACGAGCAGATGATGCAGGAGGCCGTGGACATCAAGAAGGCCGTCAAGCCCGATCAGGTGCTGATGGTCGTCGATGCCATGACCGGCCAGGATATCGTCAACGTCGTCTCGACCTTTGCCGAGCGCACCGACTTTGACGGTGTGATCATCTCCAAGCTCGACGGCGACGCCCGTGGCGGCGGCGCGCTTTCTGTGCGCCAGGTGACCGGTAAGCCCATCAAGTTCGTGAGCATGGGCGAGAAGCCCGATTCGCTGGAGCCGTTCTATCCCGATCGTATGGCCAAGCGCATCTTGGGCATGGGCGATGTTGTCGGCATCATCGAGAAGGCCCAGGAGGCAGCCGACGCCGAGCAGCTCGAGGCTGCCGAGCGCATGCTGCGCGAGGGCTTTACCATGAACGACATGCTCGACCAGATGAAGGCCGTCAAGAAGATGGGCGGCATGAAGGGCATTCTGGGCATGCTCCCCGGTGGCCAGCGTGCGCTTAACCAGATGGGTGGCAACCTGGACGAAGGTATCTTCGATAAGAACGAGGCCATCATCATGTCGATGACCAAGGAGGAGCGCCTTCGCCCCTCCATCATCAACGGCCAGCGCCGTGCCCGCATCGCCAAGGGCGCCGGCGTGACCCCCACCGAGGTCAATAGCCTTATGAAGCAGTGGGGCGAGATGAACAAGATGATGGGCCGCATGCGCACGATGGCCAATCAGGCACAGGCCGGCGGCAAGAAGGGCAAGAAGGGTAAGAAGGGCAAAAAGATGCGCATGCCCAATATTCTCGGTCTGGATGCCATGGGGCTGGGCGGCATGGGCGGCCTGGGAACGGGCGGCCCCAAGTCCGATATGGACCTGCTGCGCCAGATGGAAGCGGAGATGCGCAACAAGAAGTAACGACTAGTTGAGTCGTGTATGGCGAAGGCCGCCTGGATGGTATTCCAGGCGGCCTTCGCCGTTTGTTCGCTGGTTGTCGCACGCGTGGAAGCGCGTTCTCGACGAGGTGCTTGCCGCTAGTGGCAGCCGCAGCCTTCGTGCCCGTCATGGTCGTGGTGACCGTGGCAGCCGCAGGACTCGCCATGCTCGTGGATGTGCTCGTGATCATGTCCATGGCAGTCGCAGGTGGCCTCGCCGTTCTGTGCGAGCGTGCCGGCAATGAGGGCCTCGACGCAGGCATCGCAGCTGCCCTGGGCGCCCGCATAGACCGTGATGCCGGCTTGGGCAAGCGCGTTGATAGCGCCGCCGCCGATACCGCCGCAAATGAGCGTGTCAACGCCACCGTTGGCAAGCAGGCCCGCCAAGGCGCCGTGACCGGTGCCACCGGTGCCTACGACCTGCTCGTTGAGCACCTTGCCATCCTGGATGTCGTAGATCTTGAACTGCTCGCTGCGGCCAAAGTGCATAAAGATGTTGCCGTTGTCGTACGTCGTTGCCACCCTCATGGTGTCGACCTCCTTTGCTGGCCATGCGGCCGTTGTCGTGGTGATGGGGGAGTATGCGATATTGCCGCCCTCGATAACGAGCGCCCGTCCGTTGACCAGCGCATCGGCCACCTTGCGATGCGCGCGGCTGCAAATGGCCGCCACCGTTGCGCGGGCGATGCCCATCTGCTGGGCGACCGCCTCTTGGTTGAGACCCTCCAGGTCGCACAGGCGCAGCACCTCAAGCTCGTCGACGGTCATGTCGATGGCATCACCGCTGGCCAGGCCATCGGGGGTAAAGCCGCGGTATTCGGGGATGATCCCGACGCGGCGCAGTTTTTCGCGTCTTCCTGCCATGCACACTCCAAATCTGTCATATGTCAACAATAGAATAGCGAACGTGCGGATTTGCGCAAGGAATTTCTGGCATATGTCAGAAAATGAGGGCTTATGTTTGGGCTGTGGGGCCGCGCGCGCCTGGGCTACAATAAATCTCGCTTATAGGCGACTGACAGGAGGGTCAATGAGCAAAGCTGATCAACAGTTTGTAACCATGTGCCGCGATATCTTGGACCATGGCACCACCACCGAGGGCCAAAAGGTCCGCCCGGTGTGGGAGGACGGCACCCCTGCCTATACCATTAAAAACTTTGGTGTCACGGCGCGCTATGATCTGCGCGAGGAGTTCCCCGCGCTCACCCTGCGTCGTACGGCGCTTAAGTCTGCCATGGACGAGATTCTGTGGATCTATCAAAAGAAGTCCAATAACGTGCATGACCTCAACAGCCATATCTGGGATGAGTGGGCCGATGAGACCGGTTCCATCGGTAAAGCCTACGGCTATCAGATTGGTCAGAAGAGCCATTACGCCGAGGGCGACTTCGACCAGATGGACCGTGTACTGTACGACCTTAAGCACACGCCGTATAGTCGCCGCATTATGACCAATACGTACGTGTTTAGCGATCTGTCCGAGATGCACCTTTATCCATGCGCCTATAGCGTGACCTATAACGTGACGCAGCGTCCTCAGGACGACAAGCCGACGCTCAACATGATTCTCAACCAGCGCAGCCAGGACATTTTGGCCGCGAACAACTGGAACGTGTGCCAGTACGCCATTTTGCTGATGATGGTCGCGCAGTCGGTCGATATGATTCCCGGTGAGCTGCTGCACGTGATCGCCGACGCCCATATCTATGATCGTCATGTCGATATCGTCCGCGAGCTTATCGAGCGTCCGCAGTTTGCGGCACCCAAGGTAACGCTCAACCCCGATGTGTATGACTTCTATGCGTTTACGACCGATGACCTGATCGTCGAGGGCTATGAGCACGGCCCTCAGGTCAAGAACATCCCCATTGCGGTGTAGGTGACGCGCATGACGTGTAAGCTTTCTGCCATCGTCGCCGTGTGTGACGACTGGGGTATTGGCTGCGAGGGCGATATGGTGGTGTCCAATCGCGCCGATATGCGCCATTTTGTGGCCTGCACCAAGGGCTGCCCGGTTATCATGGGACGCAAGACGCTGCTGAGTTTTCCCGGCGGGCGTCCGCTCAAGAACCGCCGCAATATCGTGCTTACGCGCGATATAGGCTTTACCCGCGAGGGCGTCGACGTGGTGCATAGCGTTGACGAAGCGCTCGCTGCGGTTGCCGATGAGCCCGTTGCCTGGGTGATCGGTGGCGGCGATGTCTATCGGCAGTTTTTGCCGTACTGCGTGGAGGCCGAGGTCACTCATAACCACTGCGTCCATCCCGTGGACACGTACTTTCCCGACTTGGACGCCGATCCCGCGTGGGAGATTGCGCAGCGTAGCGAGGTCGCGACGATTGCCGCCGGTGAGGGTGACGAGGGCGTCGATTATGAGTTCGTGACGTATCATCGCGTTGAGGCGTAAATCGTCTGGCGTGAACGGTATCATCGGGTTGATTGAATGTATGGGGCGGCGCTTAGCGTCGCCTCGTTTGGTATAGATGTGCTGTAAAGAAGGGTGCGGGCTGGCTGCTATGACTGATGCCGTTGAGGTTCTGCGAATTGATTCGCTTACGGATGAGCGGCTCGACGCCTACGTGCGACTGACCGAGCGCGAGCTTCGCTGCGTGCTGGAGCCCCAAAAGGGTATCTTTATCGCTGAGAGTGCCAAGGTTATCGAGCGCGCGGTGCGTGCCGGATACCAGCCGGTGAGCTTTCTTTTGGGCGAACGCTGGCTCGATCAGATGATGCCGCTGTTTGAGCGCCTGGTTGTGCGCGAGGGCGCAGGTCCGGTTCCTGTGTTCGTTGCCTCCATGGAGCTCATGGAGCAATTGACGGGCTTTAACGTGACGCGCGGTGCGCTCGCGGCGTTTCGTCGCCCGCGGCAGATTCCGGTTGATGAGTTTCTCGACGGCGTCGTCGAGGCGGCGGGGGAGCGTCCGGTGCGTGTGTGCGTGCTCGAGGGCATTGTCGACCATACCAATGTGGGCGCGATTTTCCGTTCGGCGGCCGCATTGAACGTTGACGGTATTTTGGTCAGCCCTACGTGCTGCGACCCGCTGTACCGTCGCTCGGCCCGCGTGAGCATGGGCACGGTGTTTCAGGTGCCGTGGACGCGCATTGGCAGCGAGGCTCGCGTGTGGCCGCACGATGGCCTGGCGGCACTGCACGAAGCCGGTTTTTCTTGTGCTGCCATGGCATTGACGGACGATTCCGTATCGCTGGACGATCCCGTGCTGCAGGAGATTGACCGCCTGGCAATCTTTATGGGTACCGAGGGTGCCGGCCTGGGTGCCAAGACTATCGCGGGCTGCGACCGGGCCGTGCGCATTCCGATGGCGCACGGGGTCGATTCGCTTAACGTGGCAGCGGCGAGTGCCGTCGCCTTTTGGCAGCTGTGCCCGCACGTGAGTAATGAGTACCACTACCAGCCGGGGCTGTATCACTAGGCAGATAGTTCGCACCGGGCTCTGATTCGGGGTGTTTCGGTCGACGCCGGTCGGTGCTAAGCTGGTATTGGCGCTGGTCTTAATTTGCTGTTTTGTCGGTTGACGTGCGCTTTTGGGGAGGGCATGTGGCTAAGAAATCTACGGCTATCGATGTAACGCAGGGTGTTATTTGGCAGCAGCTGCTTTCGCTGTGCGTTCCCATCTTTTTTAGTTCGTTTTTTCAGCAGGCCTACACGCTTATCGGTACCTATATCGTCGGTCAGTTTGGCGGCAAGCTCGCGCTAGGTGGCATTCAAGCTACGATGGTGCTCACCGAGCTCTGCATTGGCTTTTGCGTTGGCGTCGGCGCCGGCTGCGCGGTCATTACCGGTCAGTATTTTGGCCAGCACGATGATGACCGCCTGAGCCGTTCGGTCCATACGGCCATGACGCTCGCGCTGGTGGGCGGTATCGTTTTCTCGATTCTTGGCATAGTGTTCGTTGAGCCCATGCTGGTGCTTATGAACACGCCGCATGAACTATTGGCCGAGGGCGTGGCCTATGCTCGTTGCTATTTTGCCGCCATGGTTGCGGCGCTGCTGCTCAATATGGGGACGGCACTGCTGCGCGCCGTGGGCGACACGCGCGGGCCTGCTGTGATCATCGCTTCCGGCTGCCTTGTTAATGCGGTGCTGGATGTTATCTTCGTTGCCGTGCTTCATATGGAGGCTCTTGGCTGCGGCATCGCGGTGGCGCTGACCATTTGCTCCAACGCCACGATGATCGTGATTCGTATGATGCACGCACCGGGTGCGTGGCGGCTTTCACTGTCCAAACTCGGCATTGATCCGGGCATTTGTAAGAGCATGATCTCATGCGGTCTGCCGCTTGGCTTTCAGTCTGCTGCGTATTCGATTTCCAACGTTTTGATTCAGGTGTCGGTCAACTCGTTTGGTGCCGATGTCACCACGGCGTGGGGTCTTTCGGGCCGCCTGGATGGCATTGTCTGGATGGTTACCGAGGCGCTTGGTGTGTCGATCACCACGTTCTCGGCACAGAACTTTGGCGCGCGCAACTACGAGCGCATGCGCAAGGGTTACCATACGTCGCTCGTGCTGTCCTTTATGCTCATTGGCGGCCTGTCTGCCGTGCTGCTGGTATTCTCGGGTCCGTTGTCGCGTCTGTTTGTCGACGATGCTTCGATTTCGGCGTATACCACGACGATTCTTCATTTCATTGCGCCGTTCTACGCGATTTTCTCGATTATCGAGAACGCGTCGGGCTCCATTCGTGGTGCCGGCGTGAGCTTGCAGCCCATGCTGCTCACGATTTTTGGCACCGTCGTGCTCAGGGTGATCTGGGTGTTTGCGATTATGCCGTTCGATCCGTCGCTTGAGCACCTGCTGCTTGTCTACCCCGTAACCTGGGTAATCACCGCAACCATGTTCATCGTCTACCATCACAGCGGAAACTGGCTCGGCCGCGCCACCGCCTAGCCATTCGGGACGTCCCCAATGGCTAGTATTCGATGCCTTGGCGGGCTAGGAGTCCTTCGTCGAAGTAGTGTTTGATGGGGCGCATTTCGGTGACAAGGTCGGCGAGGTTCGCGAGGGGCAGCAAGCCCCGGCCGGTGAGCACGAGCTCCGTGGTGGCGGGCTTTATCGCGATCAGCGCTTCGACATCCTCGCGCGTCACGAAGCAGCCGTCGTCTTGCCCTTGCCGTCGCCTGTATAGATTTGAACCTTGCCGACTTACAGTGATGCCATCTCTGTCCTTTCGTGCCCGGCGTCGGTTTATCGTCGCTCGGGTTGGGTATTCTAGAAACCATTATCAACCCCAGTAGATGGAGTTCAAGCAGATGGAGATGGATGACAACAAGCGTAGACGGAATATGATCCTCTACGTGCTCATCGCCTTCGTCGTCTACCTCGTGCTCTCGACCGTTCTGTTCCCCAACATCGGTCACACGCAGCAGATTACGAAGACCGATTACTCGACGTTTGTCAAAGCGCTCGATAAGAAGAGCGTTGACAAGGTTGAGTACAACACGGACGATTACACGATTTATTACACCAAGAAGGGCGAGGACGAGAACATCGCCTACAAGACGACCGGTGTGCCGAATGATGCGGGCTTTACCGATCGCGTGCTTGAATCTGGCGCCTCGCTTGAGTCGGTCGTTCCCGATAAGAACTCGGGTCTGATGACCTACTACCTGCTCACCCTCATTCTTCCCATGGCGATTTTCTTCCTGATTGGCTGGTGGCTCAACCGCCGTATGAAGAAGGCCATGGGCGATGACGGTCCGTCGATGAACTTTGGCGGTGGTGGCTTTGGCGGCGGCGGACTGGGTAAGTCCGGCGCTCGCGTTATCGCCTCCAAAGATGTGGGCGTGACCTTTAAGGATGTTGCAGGCCAGGAAGAGGCCAAGGAATCCCTTAAGGAGGTCGTCGACTTTCTGGAGAAGCCGCAGCGCTACGAGGAAATTGGCGCCAAGCTGCCGCGCGGTGCCCTCCTTGTCGGCCCTCCGGGTACCGGTAAAACCCTGCTCGCCAAGGCCGTTGCCGGTGAGGCGGGCGTTCCGTTCTTTAGTATTTCTGGTTCTGAGTTTGTTGAGATGTTCGTCGGCCGTGGCGCCGCTAAGGTTCGCGATCTGTTTAAGCAGGCCAAGGAAAAGGCCCCGTGCATCGTCTTTATTGACGAGATCGATACCATCGGCAAAAAGCGTGACGGCGGCGGCTTTAGCGGCAACGACGAGCGCGAGCAGACGCTCAACCAGCTGCTGACCGAGATGGACGGCTTCGATAACCACAAGGGCATCGTCGTCCTCGCTGCGACCAACCGTCCCGACAGCCTTGATCCGGCCCTGCTGCGCCCCGGCCGCTTCGACCGCCGCATCCCCGTTGAGCTGCCCGATCTGACCGGTCGTAAGAACATCCTCGAGCTCCACGCCAAGAGCGTGAAGACCCAGCCGCCGATCGATCTGACCGCGATTGCCCGCGCCACGCCCGGTGCCTCGGGCGCCGACCTGGCCAATATCATCAACGAGGGCGCCCTGCGCGCCGTTCGCGAGGGTCGCAAGCGTGCAACCCAGGACGACTTCGAGGAGTCGGTGGAGGTCGTCATTGCCGGCCAGCAGCGTAAGTCCACGGTGCTGTCCGACCACGAGAAGCAGGTTGTGTCCTACCACGAGATCGGCCATGCCATCGTTGCCGCCCGCCAGAAGGGTTCCGCACCGGTCACCAAGATCACCATTGTGCCGCGCACGAGTGGCGCTCTGGGCTACACCATGCAGGTCGAGGAGGACGAGCGCTTCCTGACGACGCGCCAGGAGGTCTTGGACAAGCTCGCCGTCTATTGCGGTGGCCGTGCGGCCGAGGAGCTCATCTTTGGCGAGATGACGACCGGTGCCGCTAACGATATCGAGCAGGCCACCAAGCTCGCCCGCAACATGGTGACGCGCTTTGGTATGTCCGACGAGTTTGGCATGATGGCGCTCGGTACCGTGCAGAACGCGTATCTCAATCAGGACACGTCGCTCACCTGCGCCCCCGGCACGGCCGAGCGTGTGGACGCGATTGTCGCCAAGCTGATCGAGGACGCGCATGATCGCGCCCTGCAGATCCTCAAGGAGAACAAGTTCAAGCTCCATGAGCTTGCTCGTTATCTGTACAAGAAGGAGACGATCACGGGCGAGGAGTTCATGAATCTCCTCACGCGTGAGAATCCGCTGATGCCGAAGCAGCAGTAAGGCTGGTTACACAGCATCGAACGCCCCATTTGAGCTTCTATCTCAAATGGGGCGTTTTGCTTGGGAGGGATATGCATGAAGATCGTGGTAAGTGCCTGCTTGATGGGCGAGAGCTGCAAGTATAACGGGCTCGATAACTACCATCGCGAGCTGGTCGAAGCGTGTGAACGCACAGGGACCGAGGTACTCTTGGTGTGCCCTGAGGTCTTTGGGGGCCTGCCCACGCCGCGCAAGCCGTCCGAGATTGTGAACGGCGAGGTCCGTACCTGCGAGGGTACCTCAGTCGATCGCGAGTTTCGCCAGGGTGCCGAGCGCGCGCTCGATATGTGCGAGCAGGCGGGTGGACCTTCCGAGATCGTCGCGTGCGTCCTTCAGGACCGCAGTCCTTCGTGTGGCGTGGGCCGCATCTACGACGGAACGTTCAGCGGAACCCTTACTCCTGGCAACGGTGTCTTTGTTGACCTTCTGCTCCACCACGGCTACCGCGTGATCCCAGCAAGCGAATTCGAACCGAGCATGTTACGGCAATAAAAAACCACCACAAAGGTGCCTGTCCCCTTTGTGGTGGTTTTGGCAGGTTAGGCCAGCAACGTGTGGCCGTAGGCGTTGGCGGCCTTGATGGCGGCGGCGAACTTCTCGTCGGTGAAGGGCTCCGGGTTGCCCTGCTTCCACTCGTTGGTGGCGTGCGCGTACTCGCACAGGGCCGGGATATCGGACTCGGAAAGCCCGACCTGCTCAAGCGTCACGGGCAGCCCCATCTGCTTGTTAAAGGCAGCGTAGCGCTTAAGGTTCTCGGTGTCGCCCGTGTAGGCGAACAACACGAGCACGCCCAGGCTCACGATCTCGCCGTGCAGGTAGGTGCCCTCACGCGGAATGCTGCAGGTGGCGTTGTAGAACGCGTGTGCCACGCTCGAGTTGTAGTAGTAATCGTTCTGGTTGGTCAGGTTCGAGACATAGCCCGTGTTGACCACGATGTCGAGCGCGATCTGCTTGACAGCCTCGCTCGACAGGTCCTGGCGCACGTCCTCAAGACCCTGGACGCCATAGGTAAACAGCGGCTCGGAACAGGTGTGGGCGAGTGCCAAGCCAAGGCCTGCCGTGTGCTCCAAATTGCCGGCGCTCGTGGCGTACTCGACCTCGGGCTGCTTAGACAGGGCATCGCCTACGCCGGCCCAGAAGTACTCCGCCGGTGCCTCGGCGATGATCTTGGGGTTGATGAAGATGTGCGCCGGTCGGTTGGGGTACGAATAGCCCTCGAGCGAGCCGTCGTCGTTGTACACGACGGCAATGGCGGTCGCGGCGGAGCAGTTGGAACAGATCGTCGGGACCGTAAAGACGATCTTCTTGAGCTCGATAGCTGCGGTCTTCACGGTATCGAGCGCCTTGCCGCCGCCGCAGGCGATAAGCACGTCAGCTTCCTGGCAGGCAGGGGAGTTTACGACCTTGGCGATATTTGCGCGCGTACTGTTGGTGCCGTAGACGCGCGTCTCCAGAATTTCGACGTCGGTACCCGCCAGCGCAGCTTCGATACCGGGAAGTGCTGCGGCCAGTGCCCGCTTACCACCGATGATCGCGACCTTCTTCGCGCCGTACTCGGCCAGCGCGCCGGGCAGCTCGTCAAAGCAATCCTCGCCAACGGTGTAGTCGCTCATTCCAATCGTGCGCATAGGTGCCTTCTTTCGTTCGATAGAGTGCTTTCAGGTATTTTGCTCCTAGAGAAGGTCCTCGGCCGCGAGAAATTTCGAACGTATAAAACCAGTGTTGAGGGTTTTTCGCCGGCGCGGAACGTGCTAGCATACTCCGCATAAGCGTTGATGGGGACGAGTAGTCGGCCGTCCGCATGCTACAGAGAGCGGGAAGCGCTGAGAACCCGTGCATGCGACCGATGAAAATCACCCCGGAGCTGCGGTCCCAACGGACGAGCCGCATAGGCACGTCTTAGTAGACATCGCCGAGATGGTCGTCGATACAGGCCAGCCGAGTAACGGATGCGAGCGCGCGAATATGCGGGCGAGGGCATCTAAGCTGGGTGGTTAAGCGAGGAGCTTTTGCGGGCGTGCAGCCCGTTTTGCGGCGCTTCGTCCCAGCTTGTAGGGACGGGCGCTTTTTTGGTGCCCAGAGGGCGTGCGCGCCCATGACATGAAAGGGGTACCGTGGCAAACGAGTACAAGCAGACGATGAATCTGCCCAAAACCGGATTTCCCATGCGTGCCGGTCTTTCCAAGTCCGAGCCCAAGCGACTCAAGGACTGGCAGGACAACAAGGTCTACGAGCAGGTTCTGAAGAAGAACGAGGGTCACAAGAAGTTCGTGCTGCACGACGGTCCTCCGTACGCCAACGGTCCGATCCACATCGGCCATGCCATGAACAAGATCTCCAAGGACATGATCAACCGCTACTGGATGATGCAGGGCTATGAGGTTCCCTATGTCCCCGGTTGGGACTGCCATGGTCAGCCGATCGAGCATAAGGTCGAGGAGAAGCTCGGCACCGAGAAGTTCAACCAGACCCCCACGGCCAAGATCCGTGAGCTCTGCAACGAGTTCGCTGTCGAGAACATCGAGCTTCAGAAGGCCGGCTTCCGCCGTCTGGGCGTGCTCGGCGACTGGGACAACCCCTATCTGACGCTCTATCACCAGCACGATGCCGCCGACATCGAGGTCTTCAAGGCCATGTTCGATAAGGGCATGATTTATCGCGGCCACAAGCCGGTTCACTGGTGCAAGCACTGCCACACCGCGCTCGCCGAGGCCGAGATTGAGTACTCTGACGAGACGAGCCCCTCCATTTTCGTGCGCTTCGAGATGACCTCCAAGCCCGCCGGCCTCGAGAACTTCGACGGCCCGGTTGACTTTATCATTTGGACGACCACGCCGTGGACCATCCCCTCCGACCAGGCCGTTTCCCTTAAGCCCGGCGCCGCCTATGTCGCCGTTGAGCACGAGGGCCGTGCCGAGGTCATGCTCGAGGACCTGGCTCCCAAGTGCTGCGAGGAGTTTGGCTGGGAGTACACCCCGGTTATGGTCGACGGTAAGCCCTATGTGGTTCCCGCCGAGACCTTCCACCACATCCACTACAAGCAGCCGATCTTTGACGGTGTTGAGGGCGTGGCGCTGCTGGCCGATTACGTCGGTGTCGATGACGGTACCGGTATCGTCCACAACTCGCCCGGCCACGGCGTCGACGACTACTTTGCCTGCCTCAAGGAGGGCATTACCGACATCTGCATGCCGGTCGATGACGACGGCAAGTTCTACACCGGCGAGGAGTTTGGTACCGGTGGCCCCTTCAGCGGTATGGACACCGATGAGGCCAACCCGCACATCATCGAGTTCCTGCGCGAGCGCGGCACCCTGGTCCTCGAGAAGAAGATCACGCACAGCTATCCGCACTGCTGGCGCTGCAAGCATCCGGTGCTCTTCCGTGCTACCGACCAGTGGTTTGTCTCGATGGACAAGACCGGTTTGCGCGAGCAGGCTGGCAAAGAGGTCCGCGAGAACGTCAAGTGGTATCCGGCCCACGCGGCTAACCGCATCGGCGCCATGGTCGAGCAGCGTCCCGACTGGTGCATCAGCCGTCAGCGCAACTGGGGCGTGCCTATCCCCAGCTACACCTGCGCCGACTGCGGCGAGAAGGTCATGAACGACGCTACGCTCGACGCAGTCATCAAGCTCTTCCACGAGAAGGGCTCCGACGCCTGGTTCACCGACGCTCCCGAGAGTTACCTGGGCGAGGCCTGCGTCTGCCCCAAGTGCGGCGGCCATCATCTCAAGGCAGATAAGGACATCCTCGACGTGTGGTGGGATTCCGGCGTCTCCTGGAAGGCCGTCTGCGAGTACCGTCCCGAGCTGGAGTATCCGGCGGATGTGTACCTCGAGGGCTCCGACCAGCACCGCGGTTGGTTCCAGAGCTCGCTGCTCACCTCGGTGGGTGCCAACGGCCATGCTCCGTACAAGGCGGTCGTCTCGCAGGGCTTCACGCTCGACGGTCAGGGCCGCAAGATGTCCAAGTCGCTCGGCAACGTCATCGACCCCAACAAGGTCTGCGACGAGATGGGCGCTGACATCATTCGCCTGTGGGTCGCCTCGGTCGACACCAGCTCCGACGTTTCCATCGACCACGAGATTCTCGCCCGTACGTCTGATGCCTACCGTCGTTTCCGCAACACGCTGCGCTTCTTGCTCTCCGAGCTCGAGGGTCAGTTTGAGCCCGAGACCGACGGCGTCGCCTTTGCCGACCTGTTGCCGCTCGACAAGCTCATGGTTGCCCGTCTGACCCAGGTCCAGGCCGAGGTCGACGACGCTTACTCTTGCTACGAGTTCCCGCGCGCTTACCGTGCGCTCTACGACTTCGTGGTTACCGAGCTCTCCAACGTGTATCTCGACGCCCTGAAGGACCGTCTGTACTGTGAGAAGCCCGGCTCGCTCGAGCGCCGCAGCGCCCAGACCGTGCTGGCCGAGCTCTTCTCGATGCTCATGCGCGACCTTCAGCCGATCCTGTCCTACACGGTTGACGAGGCCATGGCCTATGCGCCCGCCGGCTGCGTCGATCACCAGAAGTACGCCGCGCTGCTCGATTGGTACAAGTCGCCCATCACGTTCGACGAGGCCAATGAGTTTGAGGGCGTGCTCGAGGCTTCACTCGAGCTCCGTAGCGCCGTGACCAAGGCCCTTGAGGATGCCCGCTCCGCCGGTACCTTCACCAAGAGCCAGCAGGTCCGCGTCAAGGCGGTCGTTCCCGCCGAGATGTACGCGCTGCTGACCGGTGATAAGGCCGTCGACCTGGCCGAGTTCTACATCGTTTCCGATGTTGAGCTGACCCAGGGCGAGGAACTCTCCGTTGCCATCGAGGCAGCCGAGGGCGAGTGCTGCGACCGTTGCTGGAACTACCGCACCACCGTCGGCGAGTACAACGGCCACGCGCATATTTGCAAGCGCTGCGCCGACGCTTTGTAGGTTACGGCGTTCGTAGAACGCCGTAACCTACCGACGCTGCAAACGCCCCTAAGCGGCAATCTGACGTTCAATCGTCGGTCGCGTACCAAAGTACGCTTCCCTTCTCTTTCACGTCACCTTGCTCGCTTAGGGACGTTTTCGCTGTTGGTGACGATAACGCGGCGTTTCCATTGCTGGAGCAAGAGGCTTTCTTTCGACTTGCGCTTTTAGTCGAAAGCTATTAAGCGACATTCCGTTATTCGGAATGCCGCTTTCTTTTTTTGCTGGTTATTTATCTGGCGTTAGCGAATATGTCGTGCGCTCTGCGTGTGGCAATATAAGATGGTTAATTGCGTTAAACGGAATTCGATGTTCTTGAGGGTAGGGGATTGATTTGGGTCGTGCTGGGGGTATGACGCCGCCTTTGCGTTGGCGGTTGGGTGTTGCTGGTGGGGTGGCGCTGGTTGTGCTGCTTCTTGACCAGCTGACCAAGCTTGCGGTTCGTGCCGTGGGCGACGCTTTGCATGTGACCGTCATCCCCGGTGTCATTGACTTTATGTTTGTCCGTAATATCGGTGCTGCCTTTAGCATGGGCGAGGGGCATGGCGTTGCGTTCGCTTTGCTGGCGCTTGCGGTCATTGTCGCCATTGCCGTGTACTTGCTTCGCACGCCCCAGCTTGCTCGCTTGGAGGTTGTGGGCATGGCCATGGTCGTGGGTGGCGCCATTGGCAACGCGATCGATCGCCTGGCTTTTGGCTTTGTGACCGATTTTATTGCCACCACCTTCATCGACTTTCCCGTCTTTAACGTGGCCGATATCGGCATCACCGTAGGCGTTGTGCTTGCCCTCATCGGCTACATGTTCTTGAGCCCTGCGGCCCGCGAAGTCGATGCGACTGCCGAGCTCAATGCCCGTGATGAGGCCCGCGCCAAGCGCAAAGCCAAGCAGCGTGGGGAGCGTGCCCGCAAGATTCGCGAAAGGAATGAGCGTTAATGGCCGACATCCATATTCTTGTTGCCGACGATTGCTCTGGCCAGCGTCTCGACGCCTTTCTGGGTGCCAACGACGGCTGCCCCACGCGCTCTGCCTGCGCGCATCTGATCGAGGGCGGCGCCGTAATCGTGAACGGCGGGACCTGCCTATCAAAAAAATATGCTGTGCGCTCCGGTGACCGCATCTCGGTCGACCTGCCCGAGCCGCATGATCCCACTGATGTGATTCCCGAGGCCATCCCCCTCGATATCCGTTACGAGGACGACTACCTCATCGTGCTCTCCAAGCAGCGCGGCCTGGTGTGCCATCCCGCCCATGGCCACGAGAGCGGCACGCTTGCGAACGCTCTGGTCTACCACTGCGGCATTGACCATCTGGGTACCGTGCAGGGTGAGGACCGCCCCGGCATCGTGCATCGTTTAGATCGCGATACCTCGGGCCTCATGCTTGCGGCAAAAGACGACGACACGCAGCGCGCGCTCCAAAATCTCATTCGCACGCGCACGCTCGATCGTCGCTATATCACGCTCCTTCACGGACATATCGCTATGGATGAGGGCACCATTAACACCGGCATTGCCCGTTCTACGCGTGACCGTGTCAAGATGGCGGTTTCGGACGATCCTTTCGCGCGCCAGGCCATTACGACCTTTAAGGTCCTCGAGCGCTTCGATTCCACGCGTTTTGACGACGGCTATACGCTCGTCGAGTGCCACCTGTTTACGGGCCGCACACATCAGATTCGCGTGCATATGCGCCATATCAACCACGCCTGCGTGGGCGATCCGCTCTACGGCAAGTGCGATGCACGCGCCGATCAGGGTCTGACCAGGCAATTCCTTCATTCCTGGCGTGTTGCATTCGACCATCCCGTGACGGGGGAGCGCATTGAGTGCCGCGACGAGCTGCCGTGGGATCTCGCCGCGGTTCTTGACGACCTGGCCCCGCGCTCGCTTGGCCGCACCGCTGCCGGCGACGAAATCGTTCCGCAGCTCGGTCTGCTCGAAGCCTAGCCAGTATTAGGTGGTTTCTTGAACTCGGTAAGCCTGCGGTAAGATATACGGTTGTTTACGTAACGCGTTCTCGGGAGCCTGCATGCTCGCCTTTTTACAAACCAACACACCCATCGTGATCTTCAACCAGATTGTTGTCACGCTGCTCACGGTCTGCTTTCTGTACCAGGTGGTCTTCTTTGTCATTGGCGCTCTTCGTGGCGAGGTCGCGCCTCCCAAGGCCAAAAAACTCCATCGCTATGCCTTTTTTATCGCGGCGCATAACGAGGAAGCCGTAATTGCCAATCTCGTACGCTCCATCAAGGACCAGGACTATCCGTCCGAGCTTATCGAGGTCTTTGTCGTTGCCGACGCCTGCACCGACAACACCGCGCAGCTCGCACGCGAGGCCGGTGCCATTGTTTACGAGCGCAATGACCTGGCCCGAAAGGGCAAGAGCTGGGTCATGGACTTTGGTTTCGATCGCATTCTCAACGAGTATCCCGACACGTTTGAGGGCTACTTTATCTTCGATGCCGATAACGTCATCTCCCGCGATTACGTCTCCAAGATGAACGATGCCTTTGACCAGGGCTTCCATGTGGTCACGAGCTATCGTAACTCCAAGAATTTTGGCAGCTCGTGGATCTCGGCAGCTAATGCTACTTGGTACCTGCGCGAGGCGCGCTTTCTCAATAACGCGCGCAACATCTGCAAGACTTCTTGCGCTGTCTCTGGTTCGGGCTACCTCATCTCCGCCAGCGTTATCGAGGGCATGCACGGTTGGCAGTTCCATACGCTGACCGAGGATATTCAGTTCACCACGTTCTGCGCCATTCACGGCATTCGCATCGGTTATGCGCCTGCGGAGTTCTTTGACGAGCAACCCGTGACGTTCAAGGCATCCTGGAAGCAGCGTATGCGCTGGACCAAGGGCTTCTACCAGGTCTTTTTTACCTATGGCAAGCATCTTGTCAAATCGACGTTCCGCTATCATCGCTTTGCCGCGTACGACATGTTTATGACCATCGCTCCGGGCATGCTGCTGTCCCTGATCTCCATGCTCGCCAACGCGACGTTCCTGATCGTGGGCGGTCTTTCGCATGGTTTCTTGGCTACCGAAGTCGAGATGCAGGCGTGCGCCGCTTCGCTCATTATGACTTTCGCCATGATGTATCAGACGTTCTTTATCCTGGCGCTGCTCACGACTATCTTTGAGTACAAGCACATTCACTGCGCGCAAAAGTGGCGTCTGGTGACTAACCTGTTTACCTTCCCGATCTTTATGTTCAGCTATATCCCCATCACGGTGGCCGCGCTGTTCCTGAAGGTCGACTGGGTGCCGACGCAGCACGCCGTCAACGTTACTCTTGACGAGGTCATGCAAGGCGCCAAATAATCACCACCAAAACCACCACAAAGGGGACAGGCACCTGTGTGGTGGTTTTTGTTTTTGCGATGTAACTCGAGGAGGCGTTCGATGGTCTATATCCCGTTTTGGTTGTTTGCTATTGCTGGCGCCGTTATCGATGCTCGTGATCGGCGGTTCCCGAATTCGCTTGCCGGCGCGTGTGCGGTGGCGGCGTTAGCGGGTGTTTGGTTCGATCTCGGTTTGAACACAGCGCTTGACCACGCAGGTCTTGCCGTCATCGTGTATCTTGCTCTCGTGCTGACTGAGTCCTTCTGGCGTCGTCTTCGCCAAACCCCGGGCATCGGCATGGGAGATGCTAAGGCACTTTTCGCGCTTTGCACGCTCGACCCTATGGGTGGCATCGTGGCATTTGCCGTCGCGCTCCTGGCCCTGGCCCTCTCCTGCCTCATCACGAAATCGCGCTCCCTGCCATTGCTCCCGTTTTTGGTGCCGATTTTTGCCCTAATCGAGGTTGTGGGCTGCACTTTGTAACCGATTGCGCATCCTTCTTAAGGAGCATGCCATGGCAACTAATCAAGAAACGGCCGTCATTAAGGCGCGCATGGACCGTATTCCCTCGGCGTTGTCGCCCGAACTTGTCGAGCGCATTGCCGCCGATCGTGCTTCGGGCTATGTCAACCCGTATCGTTGCAACGACGATCAGGTCATTCGTCGTATTGATCGCGCCGCCGACAAAGGCACGCTTATGCGTCCGGCGTTTATGCGCGATACCGAAAAGATACTTCATCTTCCGGCGTACACCCGTTATGCAGGCAAAACGCAGGTCTTTAGCTTCCGTAGCAATGACGATCTGTCACGCCGCGGTTTGCACGTGCAGTTCGTCTCCCGCATTGCGCGCGATATCGGTCGCGCCCTGGGGCTCAATTGCGATCTGATCGAGGCGATTGGCCTGGGTCACGACTTGGGACACACGCCTTTCGGCCATGCCGGCGAGCGTTTCCTCAACGATATCTATCATGAGCGTACGGGGCGTTATTTTTTCCATAACGTGCAGTCGGTCCGCGTGCTCGACACACTGTACGGCCGCAACGTGTCGCTCCAGACGCTCGACGGCGTGCTATGCCATAACGGCGAGTACGAGCAGCGTGTGTTTGAGCTCTCGGACATGAGCTCCTTTGACCAGTTTGACCAGACGGTTGAGGATTGCATTGCCACGGGCTATAGCGCAATTGGGCATCTGCGTCCCATGACGCTCGAGGGCTGCGTCGTTCGCATCTCGGATATTCTTGCCTACGTCGGTCGTGACCGTCAGGATGCGATCGCGGCGGGCCTGCTTTCGCCCGACGTTTTTGATGATGGCCGGGGCGGTGCCTACAACAGTTGGATCCTTACGCACGCTTCCATCGATATCGTTGAGCACAGCTATGGTAAGCCGCGCATCGAGATGAGCGAGGACCTGTTTGGGGAAATCCGCCGAGCCAAGCGCGAGAACTACGAGAAGATCTATAGCAAGGGCGGTATCGAAGGCGATTCCGAGGTGGAGCTGCGCGAGGCCTTCGAAAAGCTCTACGACCGTTGCCTGCGGGATCTAAATAGTGGTGACGAGTCCTCTTACATCTTTAAGCACCATATTTCGCGCATTGAGCAGCAACTTTCCTACTACGATCGCACCTATGCCTGGCAGGACGACAAGGATCAAGCCGTGGTGGATTATATCGCGAGCATGACGGACGGTTATTTCTGCGAACTGACGAGCAAGCTGTTCCCCGGTCTGGAGTTTCCGCACCGTACCTATATTAACGAACGGTAGTTCGTATATATTCGGTATACTGTTAGTGGAAAACGTTTTTGATTGATACACGGGATGGCTATGGACGACCTTTTTTCTGCTTCGACGCGCGAGCGTTCCTTTCAGAATGCGCCGCTTGCGGTGCGTATGCGCCCCAATTCGCTCGACGAGTATGTGGGCCAGCAAAAGGCCGTCGGTAAGGGCTCATGGTTGCGTGCCGCGATCGAACACGACGTGCTTTCCAGTGTGATTTTGTATGGGCCGGCCGGTACGGGTAAGACGACGCTGGCCCATATTATCGCCAACCATACTAAGAGCGAGTTTGTCGAGGTCAGCGCTGTGACGGGCACCGTGAAGGACTTGCGCCGCGTGATTGATGAGGCCAAGACGCGCCTGAATACCTACGACCGCCGCACCATTCTATTCATCGATGAGATTCACCGCTTCTCTAAGTCGCAGCAGGATGCCCTGCTGCATGCAGTTGAGAACCGTACCGTCATTATGATTGGCGCCACGACGGAGAATCCGTACTTCGAGGTCAACTCGGCACTGTTGTCGCGTGGGCGTGTGGTGGAGCTTGAGCATCTGAAGGATGAGGATATCGCCACGCTTATTGAACGTGCGCTTGAGGCACCGCAGGGCCTGAACGGTAAGTTCTCGGCCGATGAGGATACGGTCAAGACCATCTGCACGCTGGCAGCGGGTGACGCTCGCTCGGCGCTCACGACGCTCGAGCTTGCGAGCGAGATTGCCGTCACGCGTCCCGATACCGAGGGAACGCCAGCGCCCGCGGCGGGGGAGCGCTATCCCATCACCGTGGATGACGTGAAGATCGCCAACCCGCGTCGCGGCTTTACATACGACAAAAACGGCGACATGCACTACGACATCATCAGTGCGTTTATTAAGTCTATGCGCGGTAGTGACCCCGATGCCACGATCTATTGGCTCGCGCGCATGATCGATGCCGGGGAGGATCCTAAGTTTATCGCTCGCCGTATTATGATTCACGCTTCTGAGGATGTTGGCAACGCCGACCCGCAGGCGCTTTTGGTGGCGCATGCCGCGTTTAAATCTGCTGAAGTTATTGGCTATCCTGAATGTCGCATTAACCTTGCACAAGCTGCGCTCTATGTGTGCTTGGCGCCCAAGTCCAATGCGTGCGAGGCCTCGATCGATGCGGCGCTAGCCGATATCCATTCTAGTGGGCTTCGCGAGGTGCCGAGTTATCTGCGCGATCGCCATCGCCCGGGCAGCGATGAATACGGTGTGTATAAGTATCCGCACGATTATCCCGAAGGCTGGGTCGACCAGCGCTATTTGCCCGAAGGCTTGGAACGCGGTGCATTTTGGCAGCCTGCCGGCCGCGGTTGGGAAGAATGGCGCGTAGAGCAAAGTGAACGCGACCGCAGCGGGAATGCACCGAAGTAGCTGCTGATAATTTTGTCCCACGTTGCTGCTCATGGCATGTTCGGTCCCCTTTGGGGTACCATGGAAACCGTCTGTATATCGATTCCTTTGGGAGGCTTGTATGAGTCCCATTCAAATCGCCCTGCTGCTGCTCGCTGTTGCCGGCGTGTGGGCCATCGTTGAGCTCGCGCTTACCCTGCGCAAGACCCGCACCGTTGTCGACTCGCTCGATAAGACCGTTAACGACCTCAACAACACCATCGCCGAGGCTCAGCCTGTGGTGGCAAAGCTCGATGGCGCTGTCGATGAGCTTACGCCGGCGCTTGCCCAGATGAAGCCGCTGCTTAAGTCGAGCAAGACGGCAGTTGATGCCCTTACCTCCAATCTCGTAGAGGTCGAAGCCGTGGTTCGCGACATTTCTGAGGTCACCGGTAGCATGGCCGAGGCCAGCAATGCTGTGTCGAGCGTGACTGATTCTGCGGCAGGTGCCGTGCAGAAACTCTTTAACAAGGTGAAGGCTCCCGCGGCCGACGCTGAGCGCAAGCTTTCCGCTGCCGAAGAAGCCGAGCAGCCGACCGAGCGTGTCCTGATTGGCGAAGCCGGGGACGATGTCGCTGCTGGTGACAATGATGCACAGAAGCCTGCTGCTAAAGCAGCCCAGTATTACACCTACACGCCCGCCGAGACCTCTGAGGAGTCCTGCGATGAGTAGCGAAGCAACTTGCCCCATTACGCTGACCGTTGCCGGCGACCCGCGTCTGGCGCGCCTTGTGCGCATGACGGCGGCAAATGTCGGTGCGCTCTGCTCCATGTCCGTCGATCGCATCGAGGACATTCGTATGGCTGCCGAGGAAGCATTTATTTTCGGCTGCACGGCTGTTGATTCCGATGACATCTCGATCAAATTCGATGTCGACGAATCTCACGTTGGCATGACCTTTACCTTTGGCGACCAGGCCACCGTCGACGAGGATGACCAGGCCGCTGTGTATGCCGAGCTCATTTTGGCGAGCGTGTGCGATTCCTACGAAAAGACTGCGGCGCCCCTGACGCTTTCCCTCGACCTCAAGGCGGATATCTAATATGACCGAACGTTCCCGGAGCGGTAAGACCGCTTGGGACAAGGAGAAAACCCGCGAGCTGTTTCGTCGCTATATAGAGACCGGTGACCCGGACGCACGCGAGCAGCTCGTCATGTCCCACATGAACCTGGTAAGGTTTCTTGCCAACAAATTTAAGAATCGCGGCGAGCCGCTCGATGATCTGATGCAGGTTGGCTATTTGGGCCTGCTCAAGGCTATCGACCGCTTTGACCCCGAGCGCGGACTCGAGTTCACGACGTTTGCGACACCCACTATCCTGGGCGAGATTAAACGCCATTTCCGTGACAAGGGCTGGAGTGTGCGCGTGCCGCGCCGTCTGCAGGAGCTCTCGGCCAAGGTCAACCAGGCTACTGACAAACTTACCAACGAGCTGCAGCGTTCGCCCAAGGTTGAGGAGATCGCTGAGTATCTAGATGTGACTGTCGATGAGGTCCTCGAGGCTATGGAATCGTCTTCGGCCTATACCTCGGTGCCCATCGAGGCTCCTGGTGCGTCCGATTCCGACGATGCCCCTTCGATTCTCGACCGTTACGCCGACGACGACAACGAGCTCGACTTTACCGATGACCGCCTAGTGATCGAGGAAGCCATCCGTGATTTCTCGCCGCGCGAGCGCGAGGTGATCGAGCTGCGCTTTGTGAAGGGCATGACCCAGATCGAGATCGCCAAGAAGCTGGGTATTTCTCAGGTGCAGGTTTCGCGTCTGCTGCGCCGCACGCTTAAGAAGATTCAGGACAAGATCGACCCCGACGGAGTGATGATTCGTTCATGAGTGAACACCCCCAACAAACCGATCGCGTGCTGCGCGACACCCGCATTCTGACGCTTCGCATTTGGGCTGTTGTCGGCTGCATTGTCATCGCCGCTGTCATCTTTAACCTTATGGGCATCCTGGCGCCGGTTATCGAGTTTCTCGCTGTTGGTTCCATCATTGCCTTTGTGATGTCCCCGATCACCAACTGGCTCGAGCACCATGGCGTGAATCGCGGCATCGGTTCGCTTATCGCGCTTATTGTTGTTGTTGCCGTGCTCGTCGGTGTCGTTTGCATCTTGTCGCCGATTCTCTTTGGTCAGATCATGGAAGTCCTGAGCCGCCTGCCCGAGCAGCTTCGTGTTGCGGGTGGCGATCTCAATGAGATGATCTCGCATGCCAAGACGCTCAATAACACGCCGCTCAAGGAGTATTTGGACGATAATCTTTCGTCGCTGGTTACCGTGGCATCGAAGTATGTGTCTCAGATTGCTGCCGAGCTTGGCCGCGGTGTGTTCCCGCTCATCACCAATACGGCCTCGCAGTTGTTCGTGATCTTCCTTGGTCTGGTGCTTGCCTACTGGATGGCCTGCGACTACCCTCGCATGCATCACGAGATTTGCACCATCATCGGTCAGGAGAAGGAGACCTCGTACCGCTTTATGGTCGCCATCCTTTCTCGCTCTGTCGGCGGCTACATGCGCGGTATGGTCGTGACGTCCATCTGCGGTGGTTTCCTCGCCTTTATCGGTTTTATGATCATCGGCCATCCGTATGCGGTGCTCATGGCTATCTTTACCGGCATCATGCATTTGGTTCCGGTCGTCGGCCCTTGGGTGAGCGCAGCAATCGCCACAGTGCTCGGTTTCATGTTCAGCCCCATGTTGGCGTTATGGACGCTCGTCGTGACGATGGTCGCGCAAAACGTCACCGATAACGTGATTTCGCCTAAGGTTATGCAGAGCTCTGTACAGGTGCATCCTATCATGAGCCTCACGGTGCTCGTTATTGGCTCGGCACTCATGGGCCCCATCGGCATGATTATTGCCATCCCGCTTTGTGCGGCCCTCAAGGGTATCTTCGTGTACTACTTCGAGAATGAGACCGGCCGCCAGCTTGTGGCCTATGACGGCGCCGTGTTTAAGGGCACGCCGTACCGCGATGCCGATGGCAACCCGGTCGCCGCTTACGACGCGCTCGGTGACGACACCTTCATCTATGAGTCCGAGCTCATCGGTAACGAGACTGCGCCCGAGGCCCAGGCGATGCCTAAGCCCGAGTTCGATAATCCCTGGATTAAGCTCTCTGGTCTGCAGCCCGATGCCACGGGCTTCTTCAAGAACCCTTTTGCCAAGGACGATGACTCCAACACGGACGACGATACCAAAACCGGCATCGACGGCTCCATGGACGACTCGGATTCTAAATAGGTCCTATTAACGTTTCTTGAAGTTGTAAATGACAAGAAACGCGAGCAAAGCGATTGATAAGGGGCCGGCAACATAGAAAAAGAGAATGTCAATTGCGCGTACAGTGTAATAAGCCTTATCGCCGGACATTACTGCATACAACACGTAGCCAAATGCTGGTTGGTTTGCGTACCAGCAGGTGAAAGCCAAAAGCGTTAAAAGTGCCGCTAACAGAAGTGCATTGAGGAAAAATCGTTTGCTTTTCATCGATCGCTCCTTCCGGGTGACTCTTATATTTAATTCTACAGCAGCCCTTTTTCAAAGGATCGTACAGTACTAAATAACGTGCACTTTCGCTGGAGGGTCGCTGTTTGGCGGCCCTCTTTTTTGCATGGGCGCGGTGGGATGGTAATATCGTTACGTTTGAACTGTTTCGATGTGAAACCGAGGAGATTCCCTCTATGAGTGCTGACTACCCGTCAATGACTACGGCCGAGATCCGCTCCAAGTTCCTCAACTTCTTTGAGGAGCGCGGTCTTAAGCTCTATCCTTCTTCGTCCCTCGTCCCCGATGATCCCTCGCTGCTGCTTGCCAACGCCGGCATGAACCAGTTTAAGGAGTACTACCAGGGCAAGAAGACCATGAAGGAGATCGGCGCGATTTCCTGCCAGAAGTGCGTCCGCACCAACGACATCGATTGCATCGGCGAGGACGGTCGTCACCTGTCGTTCTTCGAGATGCTCGGCGATTTCTCTTTTGGCGGCGTCTCCAAGGAGCAGGCTTGCGCATGGGCCTTTGAGCTCATCACCAAGGAGTTCAAGCTGCCGCTCGACCGCCTGTACTTTACCGTCTTTACCGAGGACGACGAGACCCACGACGTGTGGCGTTCTCTGGGCGTTGCTGAGGACCACATCTCCCGCCTGGGCGAGGACGACAACTTCTGGGCCGCTGGCCCCACCGGTCCCTGCGGTCCGTGCTCAGAGATCTACTTTGACATGGGCGAGGAGGTCGGCTGCGGCAGCCCCGACTGCAAGCCTGGCTGCGACTGCGACCGCTTCCTGGAGTTCTGGAACCTCGTCTTTACCCAGTACGACCGCCAGGAGGACGGCTCCATGCCGGAGCTGCCGCACCGCAACCTCGATACGGGCATGGGCCTGGAGCGCATGGCCGCCATCATGCAGCACAAGACCGCCAATTACGACGGCGACTTGATGCAGCATCTCATCAAGCTGGGCGAGGAGATCAGCGGCAAGACCTATGACGCCGATGATTACTCCGGCGCCAGCCGCTCGCTGCGCATCATCGCCGATCACTCCCGTGCCGTCGACTTTATGATTTCCGACGGCATCCTCCCCGGTAACGAGGGTCGCGAGTACGTCCTTCGCCGTCTGCTCCGCCGTGCCGTGTTCCACGGTCGCCTGCTGGGTATCGAGGGTGCCTTCCTGACCAAGTTCATCGACGAGGTCAACGCTCAGATGGGCGAGGCCTATCCTGAGCTGCTCAAGAACGTCGCGCTCGTCAAGGGTATCGTCGCCTCCGAGGAGGAGCGTTTCTCCACGACGCTCGACAACGGTCGCGTCTACCTGGATGAGGCCCTGGCAGCGCTTGCCGAGGGTGCTGTGCTTCCGGGCGATGTTGCCTTTAAGCTGCACGACACCTTTGGTTTCCCCATCGACCTGACCGTCGAGATCGCCGGCACCGCTGGCCACGATGTCGACATGGACGGCTTTACCGCCTGCATGGAGGACCAGAAGGCCCGCGCCCGCGCTAACGCAAAGGGCGATGCCTGGGGCAGCTTCAACGATGTGTGGGTCGAGCTTTCCGACAAGGTCGCAGCGACCGAGTTCGACGGCTATGACAACGATGTGATCGAGGGCGCCAAGGTTGTCGCCATCGTGCGCAACGGCGAGTCCGTCGAGTCCGCAGCCGCGGGCGAGGATGTCGAGGTCGTGCTCGACCGCACCCCGTTCTATGCCGAGATGGGTGGTCAGCAGGGCGATGCCGGCAAGCTTTCCGCCGAGGGCGTTGTTCTGACCGTTGCCGACACCAAGAACCACAACGGCCTGTATGCCCACGTCGCGCACGTTGCCGATGGCACGCTGACTGTCGGTGCCGCTGTTACCGCCGCTCTCGACGCCGAGCGCCGTGGCTTCCTGCGCCGCAACCACACCGCCACGCACCTGCTCGACGCTGCCCTTAAGCAGGTCCTGGGCGAGCACGTCTCCCAGGCCGGCTCGCTGGTGACGCCCGAGCACCTGCGCTTTGACTTTACGCACTTCGAGGCCCTTTCCTCCGAGCAGCTCAAGGCTGTCGAGGACTTGGTCAACCAGCAGATCTTCGCCTCCAAGCCGGTCGTGACCCGTGTTATGGGCATCGACGAGGCTAAGGCTGCCGGCGCTGTTGCTCTGTTTGGAGAGAAGTACGGCGATGTCGTCCGCGTCGTCTCCGTGGGCGCCGAGGACCAGCCGTTCTCTCGCGAGCTCTGCGGTGGCACGCACGCTGCCAACACCGCCGAGATCGGCCTGTTCAAGATTATTTCCGAGTCCTCTACGGGCTCGAACGTCCGCCGTATCGAGGCCGTGACCTCTAAGGGTGCTCTCGACTATATGGCCGACCGCCTGGCACTCGTTGACGCCGCCGCTGCTGCGCTCAAGTGCCGCGTCGACGAGGTTCCCGCCCGTGTGGAGAACCTGCAGGTCGAGCTGCGCGAGACGTCCAACAAGCTCAAAAAGGCTCTGACCGGTGGTTCCTCCGACGCCATTTCCAGCGCCATCGAGGGTGCTGTCGAGCTCGGTGGCTACAAGCTCGTCGTTGCTGAGCTCCAGGGCCTTGAGGCTGCCGACCTGCGCAACGTATGGGATACCGTGCACCAGAAGGTCGCCGGCCCTGTCGCTTGTGTCGTCGCCAGCGTGACTGAGAAGGGCACTCCGGCCCTGCTCGCTGCCGGCTCCGATGACGCCGTGAAGGCCGGGTTCCACGCCGGTAATGTGATCAAGCAGATCGCGGGTCTGGTCGACGGTCGCGGTGGTGGCCGTCCCAACATGGCCCAGGCCGGTGGCAAGAATGCTGCCGGCATCGCCGATGCCCTCGCGGCCGCCAAGACCGCGCTCGGCGCCTAAGAATCTAAGAAGTCACTGTGGTCGCGCTTGCGCTGGACATAGGGGAGACCAGGATTGGCATCGCCGTCTCGAGCCGTGATGGCAAGATGGCGATGCCCGTCAAGGTGCTCCCGGCCGCCGAGGTCACCGGTATGGCCAAGACGTTCCGCTACCTGGTCGAAGACTATGAGCCCGACATCCTGGTAAGCGGACGTCCCCTGACCATGGCCGGTGAGCCCGGCCCCCAAGCCGAGCGCGTTGCCGCCGTGGCGCAAAAGATTGCCGACGAGCTCGATCTTCCGCTGGAGTTTGAGGACGAGCGTCTGTCCTCGCAAGAGGCCAAGCGTATCCTGCGCGAGCAGGGCCTCAACGAAAAGCAGATGAGGGGCAAGATCGACATGATTGCCGCCAGCCTTTTTTTGCAGACGTGGCTCGATCGTAAAAACGAGGAGGTTTCGCATGCCTAGTGCTTCCGATCCGCGCCAGCCGAATCGTACACGTCAGCCGGCGTCGCGCCCTGCCCAGCCTGGCCAGCGTCCGGCACAGCCGACGCAGCGCGCAGCTCAGCCTGCCGCGCGCCCGGTGCAGTCCTTCTCTCGTTCGGCCCAACCTGTTCAACGGACGGGTCAGCAGCCTTCTGCTCGTTCGGTTCAGCATCCGGCTTCTCACGCGGCTCAGCAGCCCACTGCTCGTACGGCCCAGCCTGCAGGCGGTACCCGCTTTAAGCAGCAGGCACCTACCCAGCGAACGCAGGCCCCCCAATCGCATTCTCATCACGCCCGCGGTTCGCATGGCGTTGCTCCGGCGACCCGCTCGAGCTACAACACGCATACTCGTCGCGGTGCTCAAAAGAAGAGCTCTCCGGTTCCCATGATCATCGGCGTTGTGGTGGCGGTGCTTGCGCTTGTCGCGATCGTTTTCTTTGTCGTGCCGGCCGTCAAGGGCTTCTTTGCCGGTGAGGATACGAAGGTCACGGCTGGTCAGCAGGTTACGGTAACCATTCCCGACGGTGCTTCGGGCGATACGATCGCCTCGATTCTCTCCGAGAACCATATCGTCGAGAATCCCAAGGATTACTATGCGGCGGTGAAAAAGCTCAACGCCGATATGTCGCTCAAGCCTGGTACCTATTTGTTCACCACACTCATGGACGCGACCAAGGTTGTTCAGCAGCTCATGGAAGGTCCCAACGCGGGCTCCAATGCGCTAACTATCCCTGAGGGCCTGACGGTCGATCAAGTCGCCGACCGTGTGGCCCAGGCCTACGATGGCATCTCTAAGGAAGACTTCCTCAACCAGGCTAAGGCCTCCAACTACGTGGACGACTATAGCTTCCTTAAGGGCGCCGCCAACGACTCGCTTGAGGGTTTCTTGTTCCCCAAGACCTATTCGTTGGGTGATTCGCCGACGGCCGATGGCGTGATTCGCGCTATGCTCGATCAGTTTAAGACCGAGTACAAGTCGCTTGACTTTGCGAGCTGCGAAGCCAAGATCAAGGAACGCTACGGTGTGGAGATGTCCGACTACGACATCGTCAACTTGGCCTCTATCGTTGAGCGCGAGGGCCTCAACGCCGATCAACGTGCGCATGTGGCCTCGGTTTTCTACAACCGCCTTGCCGGCAAGCTCGATGGCCTGCGCTATCTCAATAGCGATGCGACTATGATGTATGTCACCGGTGGCGAGGTTACCGCCGACGACCTGCAGAGCGATAGTCCGTATAACACCTATAAGCATGAGGGCCTGCCGCCCACGCCCATCTGCTCTCCGTCGCTCGAGGCACTCAAGGCCACGCTTGAGCCGACCGACTCCGATGACCTGTATTTCTACATTACGCAGGACGAGGAGTACTTCTCGCAAACCTATGAAGAGCATCAACAGTCTTGGAATTAGCATGAGGATTTTTAGCCCCAAACGATACGTTGCCTCGGTCGATCGCATCGACCTTGATACCCTGTGGGCCGATGGCAAACGCGCCATTCTGCTCGATCGCGATAACACCCTGGTGCCGCGCGACACCGAGCAGGTTCCCGCCGCGGTTTCCGCTTGGCTCGACGCCGCCCGCGCCAAAGGCTTTAAGCTGTGCATGGTGTCCAACAACTGGCATCGGGATCAGGTCATGAGCTCTGCACGCGAGCTGGGACTCGAGGCCATCAGCCACGCCATGAAGCCGGCGCCGTTTGCCCTCAAGGCGGGTCTTAAGCGCCTCGGCGCCACGGCCGACGAGGCGGTGCTGATCGGTGATCAGCTCTACACTGACGTGTGGAGCGGCAATTTCGCCGGCGTCGATACCATACTGGTAAAGCCGCAGGCGACGCAGGACCTGTGGTATACGCAGATCTTCCGTATCTTTGAGCGCCGGGCCCTGCGCGACCTTCCCTGCGAGGAATAGGTTTCGCCATGTCTCAGCACATCAAACACGGCTGCGACCATATCTTCTTTATCGGCTTTTTGGGCGCGGGCAAATCGACGCTCGCGCGCAACGTCGGCACCATGTTCAAGCGGCGTTTTATCGATACCGACCGCCTGGTCGTGCGCCGTTGCGGTAAGTCGGTAACCGAGATTTTTGAGACCGAGGGCGAGGATCGTTTCCGCGAGCTCGAGACCTCGGCGCTCCGTTCGCTCCAAAGCGAGCGCAGCCTGTTGGTTTCGTGCGGGGGCGGTATCGTCGAGACGCCGGTGAATATTGAGCTGATGCACGAAATGGGTACGTGCGTGTACCTCGAGGGCGACTTCGAGGATTCGATTCGCCAGATTCGTCGGTCCGACACGCGCCCCGATTTCCGTTCGCCCGAGCATGCCGCGCGCCTGTTTGAGCATCGTCGTCCGCTGTATCGCCAGGCCGCCGATATTACCCTTGATATTCGCAACAAGTCCTTCGAGGACGTTTCCTACCTTTGTGCCGAGATGCTTTTGGAGCGTGGACTGCTATGATTCGCCGTCAACTGATCAATTTCCAAAACCGCAGTGTCGATGTCCGCGTCGGATTGGGCGCGTTCGATGAGCTGCCGCGCATGTTTGCCTCGGCCGTGGGCAAGCCTAAGCGCGCGATGGTGGTTTGGAACGACGCCACATCCGAGCGTTTTGGTGAGGTCGTCGAGCATGCGCTGGTCGACGCCGGTTTTGCCGTGTCGCTGCTCGTCCTCGAGGTTTCGCCTGCTGGTGCCACGCTGGCCGACGCCGATGCTATCTTTGGCGCCCTGTCTGCCAACCGCATCACCTGCGACGATCTGGTTGTCGCTGTTGGCGATGCCGCAACCTGTTCGGTTGTTGGCTGGTGCGCCAACCAGTGGTGTGGCCGAACCGAGTGCGCGCTGCTGCCGACGACCTTCGACGCCATGCTCACGGTCGCGACGACCATGAAGCCGCTCGTCGCCTCGTTGGCCAATGCGCTTCCCGCTATCGCGTTCCGTCCCGAACCGGGCTTGGTTGTGTGTGATCTCGACCTTGTTCGCGAGGCGGAACCCGAGGACCTCAAGTTCGGCTATGCGGTACTTGTTGGCACCATGCTTTCGAGCAGCAAGTCCCGCTGGAATCAGTTTACTGAGACCGTCCCCGAGATTCTCGCGGGCGAGGAGGTCGCACTCGTCAATGCCGTTCAATGGTCTCAGACTGCCCGCAAGGACGTGCTGACGGCCACGAACCCGAGCGCTCGCCATGCGCTCGATTTTGGCAAGACGGGGGAGCGCACCCTGCGCGCTTGCTTGGGCGATGCCGCTTCGCAGGTCCCTGCCTACCAGCTGTTGTCCGAGGGCATGCGCTTTGAGGCGCGCCTAGCACACGATGCCTGCGACTTCGATATCGACTATGTGTTTGATCTCGATGACTGCCTGGAGGACTTTGGCATCGAGGAGCTTGCCTTCGACTTGGAGCCTGCCGCATATATCGAGGAGTTCCGCAGACAGCAGTTTGTCCGCTCGAACCGCAGCATGCTGCCGCTGCCCGCGGCGCTCGGCGCCATTCGCCTAACGAGCGTCGAGGACGAGGTTCTTGAGCGCCATGCTCACGCCTACTTGGCTTCTCGTAAAGAACTTCTCTAAGATTTATTGACTTCCATCGTCTTTCGTATCATGTTGAGGGGCGGGTTTTCAATCGGTTGCGGATCGCATGCGATTCCGTCGTTCGGTTGAGACCCGTCCCGTCTATATTGAGACAACAAGAAAGGAATCTGCATGTCTGAGTTTGCTGCCGGTCCTGCCGGTCGTATCGAGCGTGTCCGTGCCCTGATGGTCGAGCGTGGCTACGACGCCATCGTGGTGCGCGACGAGGCCAACCTTCGTTGGCTTACGGGCGTGAAGGGCGTCTTCGACTACACCTTCGAGTTCCCGCACGCTGCGTTTATTACGGCCGACCAGTGCCTGTTCCACACCGACTCGCGCTACCTCAACAGCTTTGAGGAGAACACGCCAGCCGGCAGCCCCTGGGTCTACGACATGGATGAGGGCACCATCCCCGGTTGGGTCGCCGGCAAGATCGCGGCCAACAAATGCCGCGTCTGCGCTGTCGAGGACGATATGCAGATTAATTTCTACCAGGGTATTCAGCGCGGCCTGGAGGACCGTTCCGTCGCCTGTATGCTGCCGCTGATGCACGACGAAATCCGCAAGATGCGCGCCATCAAGGACGCCGAGGAGATTGAGCTCATGCGCCATGCGCAGTCGATCACCGATGCCGCCTTCCAGCACATGCTCGGCTTTATTAAGCCCGGTATGACCGAGAAGCAGGTACGCAACGAGCTCGAGAACTTTATGTTCGCCAACGGTGCCGACAGCCTGGCCTTCGGTTCCATCGTCGCGAGCGGCCCCAACACCGCCAACCCGCATGCCGTGCCGAGCGACCGCGTGATCGAGAAGGGCGATTTCGTTCTTATGGATTACGGCGCGGGCTATTGCGATTACCGCTCCGACATGACGCGCACTGTCGTGATGGGCGAGCCCACCCAGGAGCAGCTCGACCTGTACGCACTCGTGCGCCGTACGCACGAGGAGTGCGTCGCCGCCATCCATCCGGGCGTTGAGGGCAACGACATCTTCAAGCTCTCCAAGAAGATCATCGGCGATGCCGGCTATGGCGATTACTATAACCATGGCTTGGGTCACGGCGTGGGCATCGACATCCATGAGCTGCCCAACTTTAACCGCAGCAAGAATATCATCGAGGTCGGCTCGGTTATCACCATGGAGCCCGGCGTCTACCTGCCCGGCGTGGGCGGCGTGCGCCTGGAGGACTACGGCGTGGTCACCGAGAACGGCTATGAGCCCTTCACCAAGACCCCGCACGACCTGCACGTTATCGACTGCTAGTTTACTTCAGTAGATAGTTTGGGGCGGGGCGTCCGGATTGATTCGGACGCCCCGCGTTCTCTTTTTATGCGCTCGCCGCAGGCGCCGTCTGCAAGTGTATAATTTCTATCGTATGTAATTTGGACGCTTGTGCGTTCTGCCCATAACAAGAAAGGTCGCTATGCCTACCATTTCCACCGCCGACTTCAAGAACGGCCTCGGTCTCCGCATCAAGGACAAGGTCTACACCATCGTCGAGTTCCAGCATGTCAAGCCGGGCAAGGGCGGCGCGTTTGTGCGCTACAAGACCCGCGACATCAAGAGCGGCCGTGTCGTCGAGAACACCTGCAACGCCGGCACCAAGTTCGAGAGCGTCATGCTCACCACCCGTGAGTTCCAGTACCTCTACAACGATGGCACCGACTACATCTTCATGGACAACGAGTCCTATGAGCAGGTTCCCGTTCCCGAGGACATGGTGGGCGAGAACTCCAAGTGGCTGCGCGAGAACGACATCTGCCAGCTGCTCTTCGCTGACGATGAGCTCATGGGCGTGACTCCGCCGATGTTCATCGAAACCACCATCGTCCAGACCGACCCGGGCTTTAAGGGCGACACCGTCCAGGGTTCCACCAAGCCGGCCACGATTGACACCGGCGCTGTCATCCAGGTCCCCATGTACCTCAACGAGGGCGAGGTCATCAAGGTTGACACCCGCGACGGCAAGTTCGTCTCCCGCGTCTAGCAACCAACTCTTCTAGGAGGACTCATGCCCCAGGAAATCAAGATTGACGGCATCGGCATTTCGCCCGATGTTCTGACCGCCATCGTCTCGCGCGCCGTGTCCGATGTCGAGGGCATCGCCTCCGTTGGCGTCAAGGACCTTGCCACCAACCTTGTCTCCATGATGCTCTCGTCCAAGGCCCCGGCTTCTGAGCCGGCGGTCGAGGCCGAGGTCGTCGGCGACAAGCTCGCACTCACCGTGCGCGTCGTGGTGTTCTTTGGCTATCCGTTCAAGAAACTCGCCGAGGCCGTTCGCGCTGCCGTGGTCGCCGCCATCGATGCCCAGGTTGGCGTTGAGGTCGAGCGCGTTGACGTTTGCATCGACGGCCTCGTTTTCCCCAAGGAGTAACCTTTGAGCCTTAAGGTTTATCGCGGGCGTACGCTTGCCCGCAGTCAGGCGCTGCAGCTGCTGTTCCAGGCCGAGGCCACGGACAGCCCGCTCGAGCGCGTCCTCGAGGGTGATTTCCTGATCTCGAAGGGGCCCCTCGATCCCTATGCTCTGGAGCTGTGCCGAGGTGCCTACGAGCATATCGACCGCATCGACTGTGCTCTGCGCTCCGTTGCCAAGAACTGGGATCTTATGCGCATGCCCGGCGCCGACCGCAACCTGCTGCGTATCGCCGTTTACGAGATGCGTTTCCTCACCGACGAGGAGGTCTCGGACGCCATCGTGATCAACGAGGCCGTTGAGCTTGCCAAGGCCTATGGCACCGACCAGTCCGCGTCGTTCGTCAACGGCGTGCTGGGTAAGATCGCTCGCAGCGAGGAGCTGCCGGGCGAGGACCTATACCAGGAGCTGCTGGCCGAGGATCGCGCTCGCGAGGAGGCACAGGCTGCCGAGGCTGCCGCAAAGGTTGCGGTTGCTCAGGCCGAGGCCGGCGTTCTCGACGAGGACGCTGAGGTCGCCGAGGCCGAGACCGGTACCGTCGAGGAGTAGCCATGCCAGAGGGTTCCGTCCGCAACTTCGACGAGATTTCGGACCGCTTGGACCAGATCATAGCTACCGTTCGCTCTAAGGATACGTCCTTGGAGCGTTCGCTCGATCTGTTTGACGAGGCGATTGAGCTGGGCTCCCGTGCGGTCGACATGGTCGATAAGTTTGAGCTGACGCCGCGTGAGGCCGACAAGCTCGAGCAGGAATACGATGAGGATGCGGCAAACGAATCCCAGGATAGCTAGGCCGCATCTCCGGATACGAATGGTTGATGGCATTCATGAAACGCGTGCGTCTTGATGACGAACTGATTTCACAGGGCATCTGCGCCGATCGCGCGGATGCCCTTCGCACTCTTATGGCTGGCTTGGTCTCGAGTGGCGGCGAGCGCTTGACTTCGCCGGGCCTTAAGGTGACCCCGGGCCTGCCGTTGCACGTGAAGGGGCGCATTCCCTATGTTGGCCGCGGCGGTCTTAAGCTCGAAGGCGCGCTTGATACGTTTGGTATCAATCCGACGGGCCTTGCCTGTCTGGATGTGGGCTGCTCTACCGGCGGCTTTACTGATTGCCTGCTCAAGCGCGGAGCTGCGACCGTTGTCTCGGTGGACGTGGGTCGCGCCCAGTTCGATTGGTCGTTGCGTCAGGACGATCGCGTGATGCTGCATGAGCGCACAAACGTGACGCAGCTGCCTGAGCTTGGCTATGCCGGCACTATCGACCTGGCTGTGTGTGATGTCTCGTTTACCAGCATCGCGAACATTATCGATGCGGTACTGGCGTGCCTGGCGCCTACGGGTGCATTCTGCACACTCGTAAAGCCGCAGTTTGAGGCTCCGGCGGCGCTGGTGGGCGAGGGCGGCATTGTGACCGATTCCGCCGTGCGCCGCGATACACTCGTGGCGGCGGTTGAACTCTTTGCTGCCAAGGGCCTGTTCCCGGTCGATGTGTGCGTGTCGCCCATTCATGGTGCCAAGGGCAACGTTGAGTTTTTCCTGTACGGCACGAGATTTGACCCCGGCGATCGCTCGCAAGACGAGCTGCAATCCCAGGTATCGGTTATGAGCGAGAAAGCTGCAACGCTATGAAGGTCTTTCTGGTTCCCAATTACTACAAGCAAGAGGCGGTCGAGAGCGGCCTGATGCTCGAGCTTTGGCTGACGCGCCAGGGCTATGAGGTCGCATGGGCTGCCGACCAGCGATCCAAGATTCAGAGCACGCCTGATATTGACGGCTCCGATCTGGTCATTACGCTCGGCGGCGACGGTACGTTGCTGCGCGCTGCCCGCATCCTCAACCATCGCGAGATTCCTATCCTCGGTCTTTCCTATGGTCACCTGGGCTTTTTGACGGCTGCGAGTCCCGAGGAGCGCGACATTCTGCAGGTCGTGAGCGACGCCCTGTCCGGCGAGCTGCATGTGAGCCGTCGCGCTACCATCGCCGCGGATATCGTGTCCGTGCGCGAAGATGGTACGAAGGATGTTGTGCGCACCTTCGCCCTCAACGACATGGCGCTTACGCGCGGCCCCCTGTCCGATATGGTCGAGTTTGACATCACGGTGTCCGGTCACCATATCGACCGCCTACGCGGTGACGGTGTCGTCGTTTCGACGGCGACTGGTTCTACGGGTTACGCGCTCAGCGCCGGTGGCCCCATCGTGAGCCCTGACTATACGGGCATGGTCTGCGTGCCCATTGCGCCGCACACCATTCAAGCTCGCGCTTTCTTGACTTCGCCGAGCGATGTCGTCGAAATCTTTATGTCTGATGACCGTCCGAGCGTTCCGGCGATCGCTATCGATGGACAGTTTATTACCTGCGACGGCACGGTCGAGAGCGTGGCCGTGCGCCGAGGCCCCGGCGATGTGCTGCTGCTCGACTACGGCCCCGAGAGTTTTTACAACTCGGTGAGCCGCGTATTCTACGGAGTCCGCCATGATCGATGAGATGCAGGTTTCTAACATTGCACTCATTCGCGAGGCGACGCTGGTGCCGAGTGCCGGCCTGACTGTCCTGACCGGCGAGACCGGCGCCGGCAAGACCGCGCTGCTCTCGGCCCTCAAGCTTATTTTGGGTGAGCGCGCGGATTCGTCGACGGTGCGCGAGGGCGAGGCGCTGGCGAGCGTCGAGGCGCGCCTGTTTGACGGCCCGCACGACACGGAAGGCTTCACGGTCCAGCGCAGCCTTTCCGCCGAGGGCCGCAGCCGCGTCAAGATTGACGGCCGCATCGCCAGCGTGCGCGAGCTTTCGGAGCGCGTCGGCGTGATGATGGATCTGTGCGGCCAGCACGAGCACCAGCGCTTACTCGATCCGGCGCATCACGTTGCGATGGTCGATGCGTGGGCGGGACGCTCTGCGCTCGAGGCGCTGGATGCGTACCGCGCCTGCTTTAAGGCTTCGCGGGCTGCCGCCAAGGAGGTTCGACGTGTCGAAGAGGCCTCGCGTGCGCAGGGGAGCCGCGTCGAGGAGGCGCGCTTTGCCCTCGAGCGCATCGGCGAGGTCGACCCCAAGCCGGGTGAGTATGAGGAACTCGAGAAGCTGCTGCCGCGCTCCGAACATGCCGAGGTACTGGTTGCCACGGCTAACGATGCCCATGCATCGCTTGTCGCCGAAGGGGGAGCGCTCGATGCCGTGAACAGCGCCGTGGCAGAGCTTTCCCGAATGGCTACCGTCGATCGCAAACTCGGCGACATTGCCGATGCACTATCGGATGCCTGTATCTCCCTTGAGGATTGCGCGAACGAGCTTCGTGCCTATCGCGATGGCATCGCCTTCGACCCGCGCGAGCTCGCTCGCATGCGTGAGCGGTATTCCGACCTCAAGGGTCTGTTGCGTCAGTGGGGTCCCACTATGGACGATGTTTTTGCCATGCGCGATCGCTCGCAAGAGCTGTTGTCGCTGGTAGACGATGGTGATGAGCAGATCAAGAAGGCGCGTGAAGCGCTTGGCGCAGCAGAGCATGAACTGTTCGCCGCCGCCAAGGCGCTTAAGCGTGCACGCAATACGGCGGCTCCGCGCTTCTGCCACGAGGTGGGCCGCCAGATGGCTCGCCTGGAGATGGGCAGCGCCGAGCTCGTCTGGGAGTCGCGTGATCTTCCCCGTGCTGAGTGGACGCCCGTTGGTCCTTCGAGCTACGAGCTGCTATACCGCAGCGGTGCCGGTTTGACGCCGCGCCCCCTGCGTCGAATTGCGTCGGGCGGCGAGCTCAGCCGCGTCATGCTGGCAAGTAAGGTTGTCCTCGGTAACGCGGACGGTGTCGATACGCTGGTGTTTGACGAGGTCGATGCTGGTGTCGGTGGCTCCACGGCGCGTGCGCTCGCGGGCGTGCTGGCAGATCTCGCCGCTACGCATCAGGTGATTGTCGTAACCCACTTGGCGCAGGTCGCCGTCATGGCTGACAAGCATTATGTCGTCAGCAAGGAACCGGGCGATGTTCCCCAGACGCATTTGGGCGAGGTAACCGGCGAAGCGCGTACTGCCGAGATCGCCCGCATGTTGAGCGGCGATCAGTCCGAGGCAAGCTTGGCCCACGCAAAGCAGATGCTCGAAGAAGCTCGAGGTTAGGTCGTATCAGCGGTGTTGGTGGGACAAAATAGACTGAAATTTTTGTCCCACTACGCGTTTTACTCCACAACCTTATCCGGCTGGATGAGCTCCTCGTAGTAGCTGATATGCTCACGCGCGTCTTTAATTTCGGGCAGCAGGAAGTTGTAGATGACTTCGATGATCATCGTGGCGCTGATCTTGGAGAACGCGAAGTCACCCGTTGTCAGCAACGCTTCGTGATTGACGGTATTAAAGGTGTAGTCGGCGAGGCGCGCAAGTGGGGATTTGCTGTCACTGCTGATGACGACTACGGTTGCGCCGCAGTTGCGAGCCGCTTTTGCCATGCGATTCAGTCGGCGCGATTTGCCAGAGTTTGAGATGAGCACGATGACGTCACCCGGGCGTAACGTGAGCGCAAAGCCGATTGATGTCTCGCTAATGGTGCTCGCCATGCAGCGCAGGCCCAGCTGCGAAAACTTAAACGTCGCATCGAGCGCGACCGCGTTCGTATTGCCCACAGCCGCAAACTCAATAACCCCTGCATGCTTAAGGGCATGCACAACAGCCGCCAGCGTATCGTGGTCGATTCCGTCGATGGTCGCATTAAGCTCGCTCACCTTGGCAGCCAGGATGTTCTTGAGGCTCTGCTCCATATTGTCGAGCGAGACCTCGTCGGTCAGGCCCTCGTTGCGCTGGCTTTCCAAATCCCTCGCCAACGAAAACTGAAAGCTGCGGAAGCTACCAAAGCCCAGCTTGCGGCAGAAGCGCGAAACGGTCGCTTCGGACGTGGCAGCGGCGCGCGAGAGCTGAGCCGCCGTGAGGCGTGGCGCCTCGGACTGGTGCTCCAATATATAGTCGACAATGCGCTGCTCGGACTCGCTGTATCCCTGATGGGTACTAATGAGGGAAAGTGCGCTCTTGCTACTATCGGTCATGGATGGCTCCTGGTTGGCATGAAAATCTAACTCGATTTGCAATGCCATAGTATACGGGCATTTTCAATTACAAGATACACCTTGCTGTTTCAAGTGTTGATGGTAAACTTTCACCTACCGTTTACGGTTATGAAAGAACCTTTCACCGGAGAATTGCACCTTGTCTCTTCTCACGCGGACGGTAGGTTGGTATCTTTCAGTTGTGGAAAAACGCGCATTGAAGCGCGTGTAGGGGAGCGCCCGCGGGCGCTGTACTCAAGAAGGAGGGACACATGGCTAAGTTTGACATCATCGCCGCGACCGGTTGCCCGACCGGCATTGCGCACACCTTCATGGCTAAGGAGGCGCTGGAGAAGGCAGCTGCCGAGCGCGGTCTGACCATTAAGGTCGAGACTCATGGCCAGGTCGGTGTCGAGAACGAGCTCACCAAGAGTGAGATCGCTGGTGCCAAGGCCGTCGTCGTCGCAGCCGACAAGGATGTCCAGGCTGAGCGTTTCGCCGGCAAGCCCATGGTTTCCGTTGGTGTTTCCAAGGCCCTGTCCGTTGAGGCCGCCGGTAAGCTGATTGACCGCGCGCTCGCCGCCAAGGGCGACGACACGGTTGCCGCTGCCGCCGATGTCGAGGACGAGGTCGAGGAGAAGGAGTCCATCGGTCACGTCATCTACAAGCACCTCATGAACGGCGTCAGCCACATGCTGGTCTTCGTCGTTGCCGGTGGTGTTCTGACCGCCATTTCGTTCCTGTGGGGCATCACGTCCTTTGATTCGACGGCTGCCGACTACAACAGCTTTGCCGCGATGCTCAAGATTATCGGCGGTATCGCCATGAACCTCATGGTTCCGGTGCTCTCCGCTTACATCGCCGAGTCCATCGGCAAGCGCCCGGCGCTCGTCCCCGGTTTCGTCGCCGGTATGATTGCCATCCAGGGCTTGCCTGTTAACGCCGATACCGGCATGATCGACGCCGGTGGCGCAGGTGTGGGCTTTGGCTTCCTAGGCGGCATCGTCGGCGGCTTCCTCGCTGGCTATGTCATCCTGCTGCTCGAGAAGGTTTTCTCTAAAATTCCTGCGAGCCTTAATGGCCTGAAGGCAATCTTCCTGTATCCGCTGTGCTCTACCGCCATCGTCGGTCTGGTCATGCTTGGTATTTCCGGCCCCATGGCTGCCATTAACCAGGGCATGATGGATTTCCTGCAGAGCCTCGGTAACTCCGGTCCGGTGATCCTTGGCCTGGCCATCGGCTGCATGTGCGCCTTTGATATGGGCGGCCCGGTCAACAAGGCTGCTTACGCTACTGGCACCTTCCTGCTCGGTACCGCTCTCGAAGCTGGCGTCGGCACCGAGACCTACAACTTCGGCACCAACTTCATGGCTGCCGTCTCCGCCGCTTGCATCGTTCCGCCGCTGATCACCACCTTCGCCGTCGTTGTCGGCAAGAAGTACTTCAGCCAGGAGGATCATGACGCCGGTCTCGTCAACCTCATCCTTGGTTGCACCCACATCACCGAGGGCGCCATTCCGTTCATGACCAAGAACATCTGGCCCGTTATGCCCATCATGATGCTCGGTTCTTCCATCGCTTCCATCTTGACCATCTTCTTCAACGTTCACGATCCGGCGCCTCACGGCGGCTTCCTGGTCCTGCCCGTTGTCGAGAACGGTCCGCTGTGGGTCCTCGCGATCCTCATCGGCGCCGTGGTCGGTGGCATCTTGTTCGTGGCTTTCAAGAAGTACGACTTCGAGAAGAACCAGAAGCCCGCTCCTGCAACCAAGCCGGTTGAGGCCCCCAAGGCCGCTGCCGTCGAGGCCCCCAAGGCCGAGGCTGCCGACTTCGTGAAGGTCGAGAACGTCTTTGTCGCCGAGGACTTCGCTTCTCGTGACGAGGCTCTGAGCTTTGTCTCCAACCAGGCCGTCAAGGCCGGTGTCGCGAGCGACGCCGATGCCGTGATGAACGCCTTCCTGGCCCGCGAGGCCGAGGGTACCACGGGTATGATGGAGGGCTTCGCCATTCCGCATGCCAAGTCCGATGCCATTACCGAGGCCGCCGTTATCGTCGTCAAGGACGACTCCGGCGTCACCGGTTGGGACACCATGGACGGCGCTCCCGTCAACGTGGCTATCGCCCTGCTCATCCCCGGTGCCCAGGCTGGCACCACGCATCTCAAGATTCTGTCCAAGGTCGCCGAGGCGCTCATGGACGAGGACTTCCGTGCCACCGTCAAGGGTTCCACCAACGCCGCCGAGATCGCCAAGACGATCAACGCCCGTCTGGTCTAACCCCACGGCTAGCGATTAACATCGCCCCCTGTACAAAAGGCGAGGACTCCACCAGGAGCCCCCGCCTTTTTTTCATTCCCTTTTGAAAGATGCGGTGAAATAGGGACTGTTTAAACGTTTCAACCGCAAAATCAGTCCCTATTTCACCGCAACTTACAGAAGGACATAGAGGGAACTGCCCATTGAGTCTTTGTCGCGAACAGATCCTCAGCCAGAATTCCGTTCCGCCGATATTGCTCTGGACCGAACGAGTTTCCGCAGCTCGCCCGCCGGGCGGGGCGGTTAAGTTTGTCGCGAGTTCCGCACGCAAAGGAAAGCACTTAATGTGCTTTCCGTCTTGCGCAGGACTGTAGAGCAGCAAACTTAACCGCCCCGCCCGGCGGGCGAGCGCAGGGATACGACATCTGTCCAACAATTCGTGTGAAACACAATGAAAAACCGTTTGATGTGAGTTAATATAAACAACGTCGTGAATCTGACTCCTGCCACATGCATGACAGGGGTTAAACACAAAAAGGAGTCAACTATGGTTTCTGAGAAGGCTACCCTCGTTAATCCTCAGGGTCTGCACATGCGTCCGGCTGGTCTGTTCGCCTCCACCATGGGCAAGTACGCCTGTGACGTGACGGTCGTCACCCCCGAGAAGGAGGTCAACGGCAAGTCCCCGATGGCCCTCATGGCTGCTGGTATCCCCTGCGGTACCGAGGTCGAGGTCAAGTGCGACGGCGCCGACGAGGCCGAGGCTCTGGCTGCTGCCATCGAGCTCATCAAGAGCGGTCTTGGCGAGTAGAACTCAAACGGGTCGCATGTTGAACAACTAAGTTCATATTTGGGGGCGCAGTGACCTGTTGTAAGGTAACTGCGCTCTTTTGTCATGGATATGGCAAAACGCTTTATCACATGACACGGAGAGAGGAATGGGAATGTATCAGGGAGTCAACGCTTCCGAGGGCATCGGTATCGGCACCGTCATGGTTGCCGTCGATCCCGACTTGACGTTTGAGCCGCACGAGGTTGCTGATTCGGCAGCAGAGAAGGAGCGCTATCAGTCCGCTCTTTCGGTCTTCTGCGAGAAGACCCAGGCTCAGGCCGACCACATGAAGGAGACGGTGGGCGAGGCCGAGGCCGAGATCATGAGCGGACACATTGTCCTGGCTCAGGACCCGGGCATGACCGACGCCATCAACGCCGCCATTGACGGCGGCACCTGCGCCGAGCAGGCGCTCATGGACACCTCGACCATGTTCGAGAACATGTTCCTGTCCATGGACGACGAGATGTTCCGTCTTCGCGCGGCTGACATCGCCGACATCCGCACCGGTATTCTGGCCGAGCTGCTGGGCAAGGAGGTCGTCGACCTCTCCGTCCTGCCCGAGAACACTGTCGTTGTCGTGCACGACCTCACGCCGTCCATGACCGCCACGATCGATAAGGCCCACGTTGCCGGTATCGTCACCGAGACCGGTGGCCGCACGTCGCACTCCGCGATCATTGCGCGCGCCCTTGAGATTCCGGCTGTCCTTTCGGTTTCCAACAGCTGCACCGCGCTGCGCAACGGTATGACCGTTGTCGTCGACGGTGGCAAGGGTATCGTCGAGGCCGATCCCGACGAGGAGACGCTCGCTGCCTACACAGCTAAGGCCGAGGCCTTCGCTGCCGAGAAGGCAGCCCTCGAGGCCTTCCGTGGCAAGCCGTCCGTGACTGCCGATGGCATCAAGAAGATCATCGCCTGCAACATCGGTAACCCCGATGACGTGCCCAACGCGCTCGATCACGACGCCGAGGCCATCGGTCTGTTCCGCTCCGAGTTCCTGTTCATGGACTCTGCTGAGCTTCCTTCCGAGGAGGAGCAGTTCAACGCCTACCGCAAGGTCGCCAGCGCGCTCAAGGGCGCTCCGGTCATCATCCGCACGCTCGATGTGGGTGGCGACAAGGAGATTCCGTATCTGCACATGGTCAAGGAAGATAACCCCTTCATGGGCTTCCGCGCTGTGCGTTACTGCCTGGCCAATCCCGACCAGTACAAGGTCCAGCTCCGCGCTCTGCTGCGCGCTAGCGCCTTCGGTGACGTCAAGATCATGATCCCGCTCGTCACCTGCGTCGAGGAGGTCTTGGCTGTCAAGGAGCTCGTCGAGCAGTGCAAGGCCGAGCTGACCGAAGAGGGTCGCAAGTTCAACGAGAACATCGAGGTCGGCATCATGGTCGAGACGCCCGCCGCTTCGCTGCTCGCAGACCGTCTGGCCGAGGTCGCCGACTTCTTCTCCATCGGCACCAACGACCTGATCGGCTACACCATGTGCGCCGACCGTGGCAACGACACCATCTCCAACCTGTACCAGGTGTACTATCCCGCCGTGCTTCGCTCGCTCAAGAACATCATCGAGAGCGGTGTGAAGGCCGGCATCATGGTCGGTATGTGCGGCGAGGCCGCTGCCGATCCGCTGCTCGAGCCGCTGCTGATCAGCTGGGGCCTGGAGGAGTTCTCGATGAGCGCTCCGTCCATCCTGCGCGCCCGCAAGACCATCAGCCAGTGGACCAAGGCCGAGTGCGACGAGCTCGCCGAGAAGGCGCTCGCCTGCAACACCGCCGCCGAGGTCAAGGCACTGCTCGAGTCCGCAGCTCGCTAATTTGGTATCAGAGGTAACCGCGTGGTTGGAATGGGCCGGCCACGCGGCCCTCACATATACAGGGGGTACTGTAAATGTTCTACACGCTAACCGCTAACCCGGCTGTCGACATGACGGTTTCGAGCTCTCCGCTCGAGCCCGACGAGAACGTCCGCACCGGCTCGGCCAGCTACACGGCTAACGGCAAGGGCCTCGACGTGTCCTTCGCCTTTAAGAAGATGGGCGTCGACACCGTCGCGCTCGGCTTCTTCGCTGGCTTCACGGGCAAGTTCATCGTCGAGGAGGTCATGAACCTGGGTTGCCTCTGCCGCCCGGTCTGGACCGACGGTATCACGCGCATTAACACCTACGTTAACGATGGCCAGCACGAGTACGGCATCCTGAACCCGGGTGCTCCGATCACGCCGCAGCACCAGGAGGAGCTCTATAACATCCTGGACACCGCGGGCGATCTCGAGTGCCTGATCGTTTCCGGCTCCGTGCCTCCCAAAGCTACGCCCGACTTCCTGGCTCAGGTCATGGAGCACGCTCAGGCTCGTGGCGCCGACGTCGTCCTGGACCTGTCCTCCGACAAGCTCAAGGAGCTCGCTCACAAGAAGCCGCTGCTCATCAAGCCGAACCATCACGAGATGAAGGCCATTTTCGGCGTGCCGGTCGACACCGACGACGAGGTTCGCGTTGCCATGAAGATGGCTCACGACGCCGGCGTTCAGAACGTGCTGCTCACCCGTGGTAGCCGCGGCGACGCTTA